>JBKPIY010000045.1:0-32301 GCA_046730475.1 Actinomycetota bacterium | reverse complement strand
GTCCCGCACTCGATGCAGAATTTCGCCCGGGCGGGGTTCTCGGCCCCGCAGCTCGGACAGGCGCGGGGAAGCTCCCCTCCACAGGCCATGCAGAACCGGGCGCGCTCGGGATTGGATGCGCCGCATGAGGGGCAGTCTCGGGCGCCCGCAGTCACCACCGGAACGATAGGGCAGCGGCGGCGCCTCGCCGCGAGGACCCGGCGCCGGGAAAGGGGGCTTGCGCTACCCTGGCGCCTCCCCGCGACCGTCTACCCCGCTAGCCAGGAGAAGCCAGGTTTGCATCGCTCCCGCGCCCTGATCGTCGTCCCGCTCGCTGTTGCCTTGGGGCTCGCGGTCGCGCTCGCCGCCTGCGGCGGGGGCAGCGCCACCAACGAGGACCCACAGCAGGTCCTCAAGGAGACCTTCTCCAACGATCGATCGATCACGAGCGGCAACTTCGACCTCACGCTCAGCGTGAACGCCAGCGGCGGCAGTCAGCCGGCTAAGGTCGACATCACCCTCGGCGGGCCTTTCCAGGGCGGCGGCGGCGGGTTCCCGAAGTTCGACGTCAACGCCACCGTCAAGGCCGACACCTCGCAGGGCACCTTCGCCTTCGACGGCGGCCTCACCTCTACCGGCAGCGCGGCTTTCGTCAACTTCCAGGGCAGCGACTACTCGGTCCCCACCCGGCTCTTCGACCAGTTCGCCTCGACCTTCCAACGGCTCGAGCGGCGGAGCAAGTCGCAGGGGCAGGGCACCAGCCTTCTGAACCGGCTCGGGATCGACCCCAGGGACTGGCTCACCGGAGTGAACAATGAAGGGACAACCGACGTCGAGGGGACCGACACGATCCACATCTCCGGGTCGGCCGACGTCCCGAAGCTGCTCAACGGCCTTCAAAAGCTCGCCCAGAGCGCCGGCCCGGCCGCTCAGCAGATCTCCCCGTCCCAGATCAAGCAGATCGAGGGCGCGGTCAAGACCGCTGACTTCGACGTCTACACCGGGACGAACGACAAGCTCCTCCGCAAGCTCACCGCCCACCTCCAGATCGAGCCGCCCGCAGGCGCCCCCGGCACCCCGAGCTCGGTGACGATCGATTTCTCGCTCACCTTCAAGGACGTCAATCAGGACCAGACGATCGAGGCGCCGGCGAACACGAAGCCGCTCGCCGACCTCCTCCGGCAGTTCGGGGTCAACCCGAAGTCGCTGGGAGGGCTGGCTGGCGGCCTCGGCGGGGCCCTCCCGCAGGCCGGCGGCAGTGCCACCGCGCCGAGCAGCGGCGCCTCACAGGCGTATTTGGCCTGCATCCAGAGCGCAAGCGGCGCCGCCGAGCTCCGGAAGTGCGCCGCGCTGCTCCAGCAATAGGGACCTAGGGGCGACGCGGTCGAGGCGAGCGGCGACAGCCCCTCGGCGCCGCCGGGCGGCGCCCCGCGGCTGACGCTCGCCTTCCTGCTCGGCCCCCAGGGGTGGCCCTACGCTCTGGTCCCCTTCATCCCGCTCTCCATCGTCCTCGACCTGGCCGGCACCCCTGACGCCGTCGTGTTCACGGCCTCGGCCCTCGGGGTGATCCCGACCGCCGCGATGATGGGGAGGGCGACCGAGGAGCTCGCCGCGCGCTCGGGCCCGGGGGTCGGCGGACTCCTGAACGTCACCTTCGGGAACGCCCCTGAGCTGATCATCGCCCTGTTCGCCCTCGGCACCGGCCTGCACGAGGTCGTCAAGGCCTCGCTGGTCGGCTCGATCATCGGCAACATCCTCCTCGTGTTGGGGGCGGCGATGTTCGTCGGGGGCCTCGGCCGCGAGAAGCAGACATTCTCCCGGGCGAGCGCCAACGCCCAGTCCTCGATGCTGTTCCTCGCCGCCGCGGCGATGGTGATGCCCGCGATCTTCCAGCTCGTCGAGGGGGGTGGGCTGCCGGCGGCCGGCGCCGAGCGGATCGACTTCGGGAGCACGGTCGAGCATCTCTCGATCGCCGTCGCATGCGTGCTGATCGTCTCCTACGTGTCGGGCCTTGTCTTCTCGCTTCGTACCCATTACGACGTCTTCAACCCCGCGTACGAGGACGAGGAGACCTGGGGCTGGAGCACGCGCAAGGCGGTCGTCTGGCTGGCGATCGCCGGGGCGGCAGTCGCCGGGATGTCGGAGATCCTGGTCGGCTCGATCGAGGGCGCCTCCCACGCGATCGGCCTGAGCGAGTTCTTCATCGGCGCCGTGGTGGTGGCGATCGTCGGCAACGCCGCCGAGCACTGGGTCGCCGTCCTCGTCGCCCGCAAGAACAAGATGGACCTCGCGGTCAACATCGCGATCGGCTCGAGCGCCCAGATCGCCCTGTTCGTCGCGCCCGTCCTGGGCCTCGTCTCCTTCGTCCTCGGCCCCGGGCCGATGCCGCTGGTCCTCAACGGATTCGAGGTCGGCGCGGTCCTGATCGCGGTCCTGATCGCGAACGTGGTCACCAACGAAGGCGAGTCCAACTGGTTCGAGGGCCTCCAGCTCCTCCTCGTCTGGGCGGTCCTGGCGCTCGCCTTCGGATTCGCCTAAGACCGGCCAGCCCGCCGCGGACCTTCTGGCGTCGGAGCTCCTGTGCGTCCGGGGGCGACATCGACCGCGCAGGCGAGCGCGCAGGGCGCCCCGAACGAGAACCGAGCACGGTGAAACGCTCGATCGCAGGCGAGTCGCCCAGCTCGGCCACGTCCTTCGGCCAGTCGAGGACCCGCCGACGCGGCTGCGGATCGGAGCGGCCGATCCCCGGCCGGTCCACCGCAACCACGCGCATGTCGGCGTCCGCCGCCGCGGTGTCGGGTCCTGGGCGTGTCACCCGATCCGGCGGGCTCGCCGACGGCGATCAATCCTCGCGGCCGGGATCCTGGCCGCGCTCGTCCTCGTCCTCTTCGCCGTCGTCCTGGTCGAGGCCGGCTCCGGAGACCGAGCCGCCGCCCGTGCCGGGGTGGTAGTGAGTCTGGAAGGCCTCGAGGAGCTCGTCGCGCCGCTCCTCGTCGACCGGGACCTCGTCGGAGATCCGAACCCACTCGGCGCCCTCGTACGCCTCCATGTTGAAGATCTCCTGGTCGAGCGCCGTCGAGTCGTCGACGACCACCAGGACCTCGGTCTGGGGGTTGAAATACGCGCCGGGCTGGACCAGGAGGTCGTTCAGCTCGACGATCGTCTCGGAGGCATCCCGCTCGTCAGGGCTCATCACCCGGAGTTATATAGCGAGCCGCATCGCCGCCCCGCCGGCGCTACTGGCCGAGGTTCTCGAGCTCGCGCAGCTGGCGCTCGATCTCCGCCTCGATCTCGAGGGGCTCCTCGCCGCGCCGAACCCGCCGTTCGTTGCGGGCGACGACGAGCTGGCGCACCTCCTCGCGAAGGCCGCGGTCCCCCACGATCGAGCCCTGCGGGGGGGCGGTCAGCCGCCTCACCTCGGCTTCGACGTCGAGCGGCTCCTCGCCCCGGGCGACCCGCCGGTAGCTCCGCGCCTCAACCATCTGGCGAATCTCTTCCTCGCGCACGGGGCCCGAAATGGCGGGAGCGGGCGGGGTCTGGGGCAGATCCTGGTCGATCGCGAACTTGCCCTTGCCGATCTCGCGCAGCGCACCACCGGCGCCGAGGGCGAAGGCGATCGCCCCCACGGGAAGCGCGATCAGAACGATCGCGATCAGGACCAGCCCGGCGTTCAGGTCAGCCAGCGGCATCAGGGAAAGCGTAATGGGGCCTCGCGCGCGACCGTCCCCGCTGCTGGTACCCTTACCTACTGGCTGACTGACCAGTCAATCGGTTTCCGCCAGCCGCCACGGCTGAGCGCGTTTCCGGCGGGACCGACGGTCCCGCACCGGCCGGCAAACAAGTTCGACGAAAAAGGAGCATCTCAACGTGGTTGACCTGACGCTTACCGACGAGCAGAAGGACCTGCGAGAGCTGGCCCACAATTTCGCCGAGAGGGAGATCCGCAAGGTCGCCTGGGACTACGACAGGGACGGAACCTGGCCCCAGGAGATCATCGAGAAGGCCTGGGAGGTGGGGTTGATGAACACCCACGTTGCCGAGGAGTACGGCGGCCCGGGCCTCGACTACCTGTCCGGCTGTCTGATCGAGGAGGAGATGGGCTGGGGCTGCTCCGGCATCGGCACCTCGCTGATGGCCAACGGCCTCGCTTCGGCGCCGGTCGGTCTCGGCGGCTCCGATGAGGTGAAGAAGGAGTACCTCGGGATGATCACCGAGGCCCCCAAGCTCGCCTCGTTCTGCCTCACCGAGCCCGACGCCGGCTCCGACGTCTCCGGGATGAAGACCACCGCCGTGCGCAAGGGCGATAGGTGGGTGATCAACGGCTCAAAGTGCTTCATCACCAACGGCGGCCACGCCGACTGGTTCACCGTCTACGCGAAGACCGACAAGGACGCCGGCCACCGCGGGATCTCGGCCTTCGTCGTCCCCAAGGACGGGACGGTCACCGTCGACAAGAAGGAGGACAAGCTCGGCCAGCGAGCCTCCAACACCGCCACGATCACCTTCGACGAGACCGAGGTCCCCCTCGGCAACCTTCTCGGTGAGGAGAACCACGGCTTCAAGCTGGCGATGATGACCCTCGACCGCACTCGGCCCGGTGTCGCTGCGATGGCCGTCGGGATCGCCCGCGCCGCGCTCGAGTTCGCCTCCGACTACTCGAAGGAGCGGATCCAGTTCGGCGTCCCGATCGCGATGCACCAGGCGGTCGCGTTCATGATCGCCGACATGGCGACCAAGGTGGAGGCGGGGCGGCTGCTCGTGTGGCAGTCCGCCGTCCTCCTCGACCAAGGCAGGCGCAACACCCTGGCCGCCTCGCACGCGAAGCGCTTCGCCGCCGACTCGGCGATGGAGGTGACGGTCGACGCGGTCCAGGTGTACGGCGGCTACGGCTTCATCAAGGAGTACCCCGTCGAGAAGCTGATGCGCGACGCCAAGATCATGCAGCTGTACGAGGGCACCTCGCAGATCCAGCGCTTGGTGATCGCGAAGGAGCTGCTGATGGGCCGCGACGTCTCCGACACCACCCCGGAGGCCGACGCCGCCGACAAGGCGGCGCAGGCGTCCGAGGCGAGCCAGCAGGAGCAGGCTCCCGCCACGGTCTAGGCCCCAAGGGCCCTCTTCCTCCCCCGAGAACCCCCCGGCCCACGCACCGGGGCGTTCTCGCGTCCGCACCACCTCGTGCTTATTCGTAAGTCCGGCGCGGTATCTTCGCTGCGATGGCCGAGCAGTGGCGCAAGCCCGTCTCCGAGGCCGTCGAGGCGACCGCGCGGGTGGGGGAGGAGGCGGTCCGCGCGCGTCGTGGCGGGCGGCGCGGAGGGCGCCCCTCGGACGTGTTCGGGGGCGAGATCCGCCGGCGCGACGTCTTTCCCCTGCTCGTCCTCCACCTGATCTCGCGGGAGCCGACCTACGGCAACCGGCTGATCGAGGAGATCGAGGGGATCACCCAGGGGGTGATCTCGGTGAACCCGAATACGATGTACCCGCTCCTGCGCGAGATGGAGGCGGGGGGCCTGGTCGAGGGGCGCTGGGAGCTGCCCGACCGCCGCTCCCGCCGCTACTACTCGATCACCCCCGCGGGCCGCCGCGAGTACCGGCGGCTTCTGGGCGAGGTCGAGCCGTTCCTCGACTCGGTGATCCGCTCGGTCGCCCTGATCAAGCGCGAGGTGTACGGGGGCGAGGACGGATGAAGGCCCGCGAGCGGCCGATCGGCTCGAACCCGAGGCGGCGGTAGAAGTCCCGCGGCCAGTCCTCGGCGTCGGCGACGATGAAGGTGAGCTCGTCGCCCCGATCGACCGACGCGCGGGTGGCGGCGGTGACCACCGCGCGAGAGAGGCCTTGGCGGCGCGCCGCGGGGATGGTGCCGACGGTCTCCACCTGGCCGATCCCGCCTCGGCCGTAGAGCCCCGCGTAGGCCGCCACCTCGCCGTCGACGGTGGCGGCGAACCAGCGGCCCCCGCCCGCGGCGGTCAGGGCGCGGTCCCAGCGAAGCATCTGTTCGCCGGCTTCCCCGCCGAGGTACGGGGCCCAGCGCCCGGTGAGCATCACCTGACGGCGGGCCGCCTCGACCAGGGAGAAGTCGACCTCGGCGACATCGGCCGCGGATCCCTCCAGCGGCGGCTGCGCCAGGGCCATGAACAGGCTGGTGTCGACGTCCCACCCGAGCGCCCGGAATCCGCCGGCGAGCGCGTCGGTGTCCGCGGCCGGGGTGGGAGAGGCGCAGCGATGCTCGATCCCGAGCCCGCCGAGGACGCGGTCCGCTTCGGCGGCGATCAGGGCGGCGCCCGCGCCGGGATCCTCGACCAGCAGGTAGTTCGCCGAGAAGACCTCCGGGATCCGGGTGTGCACGATCGCCACCCCCAGGTCGAGCTCGATCTCGCGCTCGGCCACTGAGCGCTCGAGCCGAAGCTCGAAGTCGAAGCAGCGCTCGAGCAGCTCGAAGTCGGTTGAGGACGACCCGGGCACGTACGCGAGGCTATCTATAGCCTTCGCCGGCCAACCGAACCGAAGGGACGCTCCAGAAATGTTCGTGTTCAAGGCCGCCGTGCTCGGCGGCGGCACCATGGGCGGCGAGATCGCGCAGGTGATCGCCGCTGCCGACATCCCTGTCATCGTCAAGGACATCGACCAGAAGTTCGTCGATGCCGCGCTGGAGAAGTCTCGAGAGGTCACCAAGGCCCAGCTGGACAAGCTCGTCTCCAAGGAGAAGCTGACCCAGGAACAGGCCGATGCGCGCCTGGACGAGGTGATGGGCGGGATCACGGGCGTCACCGACTACGAGGGTTTCTCCGACGTCGACATCGTGGTCGAGGCGGTGCCCGAGAAGATGGAGATCAAGAAGTCCGTCTACCGGGAGCTGGACGAAGTCACGCCCGGCCACGCCATCCTCGCCTCCAACACCTCCTCGCTCTCGATTACGGAGATGGGCCGCGAGACGTTGCGCCCGCGGAAGGTGGTGGGGATCCACTTCTTCTGGCCCGCTTCAGTGATGCCGCTGGTCGAGATCATCAGCGGCGAGGACACCTCCCGAGAGACGATCACCGCCGCCTACAACTTCGCTCAGTCGATCCGCAAGCAGCCGATCACCTGCACGGAGGTGCCCGGGTTCGTGGTGAACCGCATCCTCACCGCGGGGGCCAGCGAAATCTGGCGCGCGCAGGAGGAGGGAGGGCTGTCGATCAAGAAGATCGATGAGGCGCTCACCGCCGCCAACGTGCTGCCGATGGGCCCCTTCCTCCTCGCCGATATGACGGGACTCGACACCGTCCTGCACACCGCCGAGCAGATGCAGGAGTCCTACGGCGATCGCTTCTATGTCCACGAGGGCATGCGGACCCTCGTCAAGGAAGGAAAGCTGGGCTCGAAGTCCGGCGGCGAGGGCTTCTACGTCGAGGGTGAGCCCAACCTCGACGGCGAGGCCGATCCTGACGCCGGGGAGCTGACCGACCTGCTGGGACTGAAGTCGTTGGTCGAGGCATGCAGCCTGCTGGAGGAAGGAGTCTCCACGGTGCGCGAGATCGACCTCGGGATGATGGCTGGGGCGGGACTCGACCCTCGCCGCGGTCTCTTCCCGCCGTTCTGGCGGGCGGACCTCGAGGGCCTCGACACAGTGCTGGAGAAGCTCGAGCGGTACGCGGAGAGCGATGGCGACCGCTTCATTCCACCGACCACGCTCAAGCGCCTGGTCGCCGAAGGCCGCCTCGGTCTCAAGTCTGGCCATGGCTTTTACGCCTACCCCCAAGCGGAGGGCGAGGGGACGGTGAAGCTGGAGAAGCGCGGCGACGTCGCAATCGCCTGGCTCGCCAATCCTCCGATGAACGCGATCTCGCCGGAGGTGATCGGCGACCTCGGCAAGGCCTGGGAGCAGGTCAAGGCCGACGGGGAGATCAAGGCGATGGTCGTCTACTCCTCCCTGCCCGTGGTCTATTCCGCCGGCGCCGACATCAAGGCGTTCACGAAGATGGACAGCCCCGAGAAGGGGGCGGAGCTGATCGACAACGGGCACGCCCTGTTCCGCGAGTTCGGCCATAGCCGGATCTCGACGGTGGCCGCAGTGAACGCGATCGCCTACGGCGGCGGCTGCGAGCTGGCGATGGCGTGCGACGTCCGTGTCGCGGCCCGGTCCGCGGTCTTCGGCCAGCCCGAGATCAACCTCGGGATCATCCCCGGGTTCGGCGGCACCCAGCGGCTTCCGCGCCTGGTGGGAGAGTCGAGGGCGAAGCAGATGAACCTGACCGGCGACGCGGTCCTCGCCCCGGAGGCCCGCGCCTGGGGGCTCGCCGACGATCTCGTCCCCGACGAGGAGCTCCTCGACGCCGCCCTCGGCTGGGCTCGGAAGCTCGCCTCCCAGGCGCCGCTGGCGGTCGAGCAGGTGAAGCTCGTCTCCAACAAGGGCGACCTCGACGAGGGGATCGATGCCGAGAAGCAGGGGTTTGCCAAGGTCTTCCTCTCCGAGGACGGCCGCGAGGGGATCGCCGCCTTCCTCGGCAAGCGGTCACCGAAGTGGCAGGGCAAGTAAAGGCTTCGGCTGGCGAGCGGCTCGCCGAGCTGCTTCGCGAGTCCTCGTGCACGGTGGCCCTGACCGGGGCGGGGATCTCCGTGCCCTCGGGGATCCCGGACTTCCGTACCCCGGGCAAGGGGCTGTGGGAGAAGGTCGACCCAATGGAGGTCGCCCACATCGACGCCTTCCGCCGCGACCCGGCGCGCTTCTGGAGCTTTTACCGACAGCGGCTCGAGGCCCTGAGCGGCGTCGAGCCGAATCCGGCCCACCGGGCGCTGGCCGAGCTCGAACGTCGCGGACTGCTGGAGGCGGTGATCACGCAAAACATCGACACCCTCCACCTGCGGGCGGGCTCAGAGCGGGTGATCGAGGTACACGGCTCGATCCGGACCGCCAGCTGCCAGCGGTGCGGGCGAAGCTTCCCCCTGGCGCGGGTTGGGGAGCTGTTCGCGCCGGAAGGGGTCGCGATCTGCCCCGATTGCGACGGGGCGGTGAAGCCGGACGTGGTCCTGTTCGGAGAGCTCCTGCCTGAGCGGGCGCTGGCGGAGGCCGAGGCGCTCGCCGCCCGCGCCGAGCTGATGCTCTGCGTCGGCTCCTCGCTCGAGGTCTATCCGGTGGCGGGGCTGCCCTCGGTCACGCTCGCGCGGGGCGGCAGGCTGGCGATCCTGACCCAGGGCCCTACCCCCTATGACCAGGACGCCGCGATCCGAATGGGCGGCGACGTGGTCGAGGAGCTCGACTCGCTGCTCGCCGCGATCTAGCGCCGAACGCTCGTCCGTCTACCGACTATTGCTTCAGGGGGGCCCAGTCCCGGTCGATCCCCCCTGTAGCAGGAGCACAAGCGGGTCCTCCTGTGTGTGAGATTCGAGCAGTTGACACCGCCGACCAGGGCCCCTCCGGTCGTCCTCCTGCCGGGGGTGGCGCTGGCGGCGGCGATCCTGCCGACGCGATCTGGCGCCCAACCATCGTCCGGCCTACCGGTTTTTTGTTCATGTGGCCAACTGCCGCTGCCGATGCCCTTCGCAGCAGGGCGCTCGAGTCCTGCTGTTTGAGGTGCAAGCAGTGACAACACCCCCACCCAGAACCCGCCCGGCCGTCCTCCTGCTGGGGGTGGCGGTCGCCGCGGCGATCCTCCTGCCCGCCGGCGCCGACGCGCGGCCAACCTGCCGGGGGCAGAGAGCCGACATCGTCGGCACCGCCGGCCCGGACGCGATCGTCGCCCCCAAGCACGGCAAGCAGGTGATCGTCACCGGCGAAGGGGACGATGTGATCGTCGGCGACCGGAACGCCGATGTGATCTGCTCGGGCGACGGGAACGACAAGATCTACGCCGGCGACGGCAAGGACTACGTCGATGCCGGGGCCGGTGACGACTACGTGGACACCGGGAACGGCCGCGGCAGAGACGTCGTCCGCGGCGGCGACGGAAACGACATGATCGTCTCCGGCGCGTACCCGGACAACCTCTTCGGCGACGCTGGCGACGACGCGATCTTCGGGGAAACCGGCAGGGACGTGATCTGGGGCGGTGAGGGGAACGACTGGCTCGACGGGGGCCCGGGCTCCGACCACGTCTTCGGCGAGCCCGGGAACGACACGATCATGGGGAACGCGGGGACCGACTACCTGCACGGAGGATCCGCAAACGACCGGATCTACGGCGAGATCCAGGACGACTACCTGTTCGGCGATGACGGCAACGACCTGCTGAGCGGCGACCAGGGGAGCGACCACATCTACGGCGGGAACGGCGACGACTGGATGCGCGGCGGCACCAACGAGGACACCTACGACGGGGGCCCGGGATCGGACACGATCAGCTTCGCCACCGTGATGCCCCCCGGCCCCGGCGGTGGGATCACCGGCGTCAAGGTCGACCTGCCGGATGGGTTCGCCACGACGGGCGGGCGCGGCCAGGACACGATCCAGGGGACCGAGAACGTGCTCGGCTCTCCCTACAACGACGAGCTGATCGGGGTGGGTGGAACCGTGGACGGGCTGACGGGCGACGACCACTGCGAGGGCTTCTCCCAGTTGCTCGCCTGCGGCGGCCAGCCTGCCCAGCTCGACATCGCGCGGGTCGAGCTCACCGATGGGCCGGACCCGGGCCTGATCGTGGTGGGGAGCGTCGGCCCCGTGAACGAGAGCCTCGCGATCTCGGTCGTGAGCGGCGGCTATCAGGTCTACGGCACCGGGCCACTCGCCGCCGCGGGGGGTTGCGAGGCCCTCGGCTCGCGCGCCTTCTGCCCGGCCCCGTCCGCCCCCCTCTCCTTCGTCGTCGCCTACGGCGGTGAGGGCGACGACTACCTGAACATTGGCTCCGGCTTTCCCCGCACCACCACCGTCGATCTCGACGGGGGAAACGGAAGCGACCGGGTGGAGGGAGGCGACAACAACGACAACCTCTACGCGGGGGAATCAGGCCACGACACCCTGATGGGGCACGCCGGCGCCGACGCCCTGATCAGCGGGCCCGGCAGCGACGTCCTGATCGGCGGGCCCGGTAACGACCAGCTCGTGACCACCGCCCCGTGCGACGGTCACATCTTCGACGGCGGGGCCGGAGGCGCCGACGTCGCCGGGTTCGCCCGCAGCTACCAGTCCGGGATCGTCGCGCGGATCGGCGGGAAGGCGGTGCAGCGGGGCGTCAAGAACTGTGCGCCGACAGTCGTGCGCGGGAACAACGAGGTCCTGGAGGGGACTCCCCTCAACGACGTCCTCTACGCGCGCCGGAATACGGACCTCCTGATCGGCCGCGGGGGGAAGGACCGCTGCGTCGGCGGCCGGCATTGGACCTGTTGAGCTCCGAGCGGCCTGCTACAAACCCCGTTCTTCGCCGAGCCCGCAATTTTAGGTACCCCCTCGTGTTGGGGGGTACGGAGACCGGAATGCCCGGACGGACGGTACGCAATGCCAATCTCGTGCTTTTGCTCCTGGCGACCGGGTTCGTGCTCGGTTCGCCCGGCGGTGTGGACGCCCGCCCGAGCTGTGGCGGCAAGGGGGCGACGATCGTGCGCGGCGATGGAAACGACGTGATCAAGGTGCCCAAGCACGGTCCGCAGGTGATCGTCGCGGGCGGCGGCGATGACGTCATCCTGGCGATGCGGAACAAGGACAGGGTCTGCGCCGGCCCCGGCAACGACCGGATCTTCGCCGGGACCGGGCGCGACAAGGTGTTCGGCGACTCCGGGAACGACTACCTCGACCTCGGACCCGGCGGCGACAAGGCCGAGGGGGGCGACGGAAACGACGTGATCGTCGGCGGGGGAGGCGGCGACAAGGTCCACGGCGGCCCCGGGGCCGATCGGATCTTCGGGGGGATCCAGGACGACAAGCTGTTCGGCGACGGGGAGGACGACCTGGTCGACGGCGGCCAGGGGATCGACAAGCTTCACGGCAGCGGGGGGAACGACTGGCTGCGCGGGGACTCCAACGCCGACAAGTACTTCGGCGACGCGGGCTCGGACACCGCCAGCTTCGCCACCGCGGTTCCGCCCGGTCCCTTCCCCCAACAGAGCGGGGTTGAGGTGCGCCTGCGCTCCGGCCGGGCGACCGGCGACGACTCCCCGGAGAAGCTCCACGGGATCGAGAACGTGGTCGGATCGGAGTTCAACGACACCCTGGTCGGAAAGGGGGGCGGTTGGGCAAGCGGCCTCCAGGGGCCCGACTCCTGTTCGGGGTTCTCCTCGGAGAGCTGCTGGCGGGGAAGCTGGCGCGGCTCGGTGGCGTCGGTGGACGGGGCGGGGAGCCCCGATCCAGGCCTGGTGCTGATGGGCGGCTCCACCGCCGACGACTGGCGGATCTCGGCGAGCGCCGGCGGCTTTCAGATCACCGGCAGCCAGGCCCTCCAGGCGGGCGCCGGCTGCGGTAGCTCCGGCGACGGGGTCTTCTGCCGGGCGCCGAGCGTCCCGCTCGGCTATCTGCTCGCGTGGGGCGGCGGGGGCGATGACTCGATCGTGATCGGCGGCGGCTTCACCGCCGCCACCCAGATAGTGGTCGACGCCGGCTCCGGCGACGACGCGATCCACGGGAGTGCCGCCGACGAGCAGCTCTACGGTGGCGAGAGCGGAGCGGACCGGCTGTTCGGGGGTGGCGGCGACGACGCGCTGGTCGCGCGCGGCGGCGGCGCGGACCTCCTCGACGGGGGCTCCGGGAACGACCAGCTCGTCACCGACACCCCCTGCGCCGGTCACACCTACATCGGCGGACCCGGGCACGCCGACGTCGCGGGCTTCGGCCACGTGACCGCACGCGCGGGGGTGGTCGCAACCCTCGACGGCAAGGCGCGGCTTGGGGGTGCCGGGAGGGGCTGCCGGGCGACCGACATCCACGGCAGCGAGGTGCTCGAGGGATCGCGGTTCGGGGACAAGCTGTTCGGCACCAACCACAGTGACCCCCTGATCCTCGGCCGTGGGGGGAGCGACCTGATCGACGGCCGGGGCGGCGACGATGTCTGCCGTGGCGGTCCCGGCACCGACCGGCTGATCAGCTGCTGACTCGGGCCGGCCGCGGGCTCGGGGCGGCGGCACTAGTGTCCCGGATCGTGCGGGACGCTCGCTCGATCAAGATCGCCTCGATCCTCGCTGCCCTGGCTGCGTTCGCGGCGGACGGCGCCGAGGCGCACCCGCATTGCATCGGCAAGCGGGCAAAGTTCGTCGGCACCAGAGGTGACGACGTGATTCGGCCGAAGGGCTACCACCGGGAGGTGATCGCCGGGCTCGGCGGAGACGATGTGATCTTCTCCGGGGGCGGCAGGGACATGATCTGCGGCGGCAAGGGCGATGACGTGGTCGTCGCGGGCCCGCAGCCGGACCGCGTCCGCGGCGGCAATGGAGACGACCTGCTCTACGGGGGCACCGGGCCCGACCTGATTTGGGGCGGCCCCGGGGCCGACACCGGGTACGGCGACGCCGGCTCCGACCACGTCGGCGGTGGAGGCGGACCCGACCGCCTCTTCGGCGGGATCGTCGACGACATCGTCCGCGGCGGCTCGGGCGACGACCTCCTGGTCGGCGGGCATGGCGGCGACGGCCTGGTGGGCGGCGAGGGCGCCGACTGGATGCGCGGCGGTGCCAACCGTGACGGCTTCTTCGGGGGAGAGGGGTACGATACCGCCAGCTTCCTCACCTCGACGCCCACAAACTCTCCCGGCGGACGCGGCGGGGTGGTGGTCGACCTGAAGCGCAAGCTCGCCAGCGGCGAGGGGAGCAGGGAGTTCGTCCGCAGGATCGAGGGGGTGGTCGGGTCGCCCTTCGCCGACACCCTGATCGGGAACGGGGACCCGAACGTCCTCGACGGCGGGCTCGGGGACGACATCCTCCGCGGGGGCGGGGGAAGCGACACCTCCCGCGGCGGCCCCGGGTCGGATCGCTGCTCGCAATTCGAGCACCCGGACACGACCTGTAACGACACCGATCCCCGCCCCGCCCAGGCGGTGGCGACCCTCGACCGCCATCAACCCGATCCGGGTCTGGTGGTGGTCGGCCGCAACAGCGATCAGCCCGATCGGATCCAGGTGCGCGCGACCCGCACGGAGCTGATCGTGTCGGCGTCCACGCCCCTGCTGGCCGGGGACGGCTGCGCCGTCTCCGCCGGCGTCGTCCGCTGCGCGGCGACGCCGGAGTCGATCGACTACGTCTCGATCTCGGGGCTCGGTGGCGACGACCGGCTCGCCGCGGACGGCCGCTTCAGCCGCCGCGGCGAGATCCAGCTGGACGGCGGCCCCGGAAACGACCGCCTCACGGGCAGCCACGGCGATGACGTCCTCCTCGCCGGCGCCGACGGTCTCGACCTCCTTCGCGGCGGGCCGGGCGACGACGCTCTGATCAGCGCCGCCGGCCGCGACGCCCTCCACGGCGGCAGCGGCAACGACCAGCTCGTCGCGGACGACCCCTGCTTCGGGCACCTGTTCGACGGCGGCACCGGGGTCGGGGACATCGCCGGATTCGGCCGCGCCTCTCACACGAGCCTCCACGCCCGCCTCGGCGGCAAGGCGTTCGACACGGGCCGGCGCCGCTGCCAACCCACCCGAATCCGCCCCAACAACGAGGTCCTCGAGGGCACTCCGAGCGCCGACGTCCTGATCGGCGACCAGGGCGATGACTCGCTCATCCTCGGCGGCGACGGCAGCGACGTGCTGGAAGGGCTCGGCGGCGACGACGTTCTCCGCGGCGAGGGTGGTAGGGACAGCTTCTACGGCGGGCGCGGGCGGGACCTGCTCGAGGCCAAGGACCGCCTCCGCGACCACCGGCTCGACTGCGGCCCCGGCAGCGACTACGTGATGCGGGACCGTTTCGATCCCGATCCACTTCGCTGCCGGCCCCCGCAGGAGAAATCGCCGCGCTAGCTCGGTCTGACCCCGGGCCGGGGACGAGGACGAGCTGGATGGCTGTTTCAGGCCTTCGGCGTTCCGGGCCCGGTGATCTAGCCGTAGCCCAATGATCTGTGCTGTCGCGTTCAGGCGGAAGGAGGCGTCAGCGCAGCGCCGTGGTCGTTGCTGCTTCTCGTCCACAGGGAGCGTCCCCGCGCGGCCGCCCGTGGCTGCACTGCGCTCAGATCCATCGCCCCAATCCTGTCCCGTTTCCTCGCCGCGCGAACGAGCTGGGTACCTGAGATTTTGCGCCGGTTGGCGACTTACCTTCGTCGAGGCCGCGCTGCGCGTACGGTATCGGGGTTGGCTTAATCCCTGTCGATCTGAGCGGGCCCCGATCGTCGTAGGGGTGAAGCGGCGGAAAGCGCCGCCGATTGCCGGGGCCGAGCCGCCGGCGCCAGGAAAGGACGAACGATGCAGACCGAAAACAGGAGCCAGAAGATTGCCGTCACGGGAGCCACCGGCCGGGTCGGATCGCACCTCGTCGAGATCCTCGAGCAGCGGGGACACGATGTGGTCCCGATCGCGCGCTCGAAGGGTGTGGACGTGGTCAGCGGCGAGGGTCTCGACGAGGCGCTCGTCGGGGCCGAGACCATCATCGACACGGCCACGGGGCCCTCGCCCGACCAGGAGGAGGCGACGGAGTTCTTCACCGCCTCGGCGCGGAACCTCCAGCGAGCCGGCGCCGCAGCGGGGGCGAGGGGGATCGTCGTCGTCTCGATCATCGGCATCGACAAGTTCGAGGGCGGCTACAACGCGGCGAAGGTGGCGCAGGAGCAGACGCTGCTCGAAGGCCCGCTCCCGGTCCGGATCGTTCGCGCGGCCCAGTTCCACGAGTTCGTGGATCCGCTGGTCGGGTGGACGATCCAGGACGGCGTCGCCCACGTGCCCGAGATGCGAACGCAGCTCGTGGCCGCCCGCGTCGTCGCCGAAACACTCGCCGACGCGGCCGAGGAGCCCGAGATCCAGAATGGCAGGATCACCGAGGTCGCCGGCCCGCGGGAGGAGCGTCTCGCCGACGTGGCCGCCGCGCTCTTCGCCAGCCGAGGTGACTCGTTCGAGATCCGCGAGAGCCGTGGCGGTCCGCTGGCGGAGCCCGGCGACCCGGACGCCGCGGCCTATGCGGAGGGCGCCGCGCTGCCCAACCCGGGCGCGAAGCTCGCCGGCCCCAGCTTCGAAGAGTGGCTCGCGGCGGCTTAGGCGACAGGGAGGAGGCCAAGCGGGACACGCGCGTAGCGGGCCGCGTACTGTTCGGTCGTGTGGCGCCGTCGGCTGATACTCGTCAACGCAGCCGTCCGCTTGGCGTATGGCGTGATAGTCGCTCTCTGGCCTTCCCGCACGGCGGACACGCGAGTTGCGCTTGCGCCAGACACCGACGGGCTGCCGGAGGCGCGTCTGTTCGTCCGGGGCTTTTCAGCTCATCAGGTCGGGGTCGGCCTGGCGGGTCTGGCCAGCCTGCGCAAGAAGGAACTGGAGCCGGTTGCGCTCGCGCTTGCTAGCGCGATCGATGCCCTCGACATCGCGAGTGCGCTGGTCGAGGCCCGCGCACGTGGCACCTGGGACGAGGATCTCATCGGTGGAGCGATCTTCTCGGGCGCCGGTCTAGGAACCGCAATCGCCGCATGGCGGAGTGGGTGACATGGGGACGGGCGGCTCGCTCCTCGTCCGCTGATAACCCCAGCCGCGAACGCGGCAAGGGATTCACCGCCCTCATGGATCGCCGCTGGCGGCGCGCCGCCGGCTTCGCGAGGAGGTTGTCCGTCCACACCGGACGACAAGGGAAAGGACAACCACCATGGCGCAGACCGCGCTCACTCGCCGCGACGACCGTATCGACGCCTTGCGCGACACCATGGCCGAGCTGCTGAGCATGGACGAGCCGCGCAAGCGGTTCGCCGCGATGCTGTCCGGCCTGGACATTCATTACGACCTCGGCGAGGGACACCCGCTGCTCGGGCGCCGCATGCCCGACCTCGACCTGGTCACCGCCGACGGCCCGCTGCGGGTGTTCACCCTGCTGCACGACGCCCGGCCCGTGCTGCTCAACCTCGGTGAGCCCGGCGCCTTTGACATCACTCCATGGGCGGATCGCGTCCGGCTGGTCGACGCTGAATACGAAGGTACGTGGGAGCTTCCGGTACTTGGCGCGGTCACTGCTCCCGCCGCCGTGTTGATTCGGCCCGACAGATATGTCGGCTGGGTGGGAGACCACCTAACCCACGCGGGGCTCCCTGACGCGCTGACCACCTGGTTCGGACCGCCTACCGCGGCGTAGAGCCGAGACCCCACGTCCTCCCGGCGCTCCCCAACCTACGGCGAAGCGGCCACGTGGCCGCCCTGACCGGTGAGGCGTGGAGCAGCGGCACGTGACCAATCGGCGCGCCCCGACCGGCCACCCCTGCATCCGTGGCGGCACGGGCATCTTGGCGCCGGCGCGGCCAGTCTCGCAATGCGCGGACAGCAGGCAACATGTTCCTGCCAGTACGCGTCTGGCGTCTGGCGTCGTTCAGGGGAGTCGGATGTCGTGATGCTCCCTCGCGGCGCGCCGCTCGTCGTCGCTGAGCTCGACCTCCTTGACCGGTGTGACGATGGTCCAGTGGTGGCCGACTGGGCAGCGCTGGAGTCTCCACCAGCCAAGCCGAAGCGACTTCACGGAAGCAGCCGGGATCCAGATCGTCGTAAAGAGGTGGCCGTGCCGGCAGCGAACTACGAGGTCGCCAGCCAGGCGACCGCTATGCAGCCATGTGCCGACGGCCTCAACGAGGACAGCCGCGACAGCCAGGAAAAGACGCCGTTCGCGCCTGCCAGCACGCCGCCTGAAGAGCCGGAGCCCTTTTCGCCCGCGAGACCTCACACGAGAACGTTTCTACCACCTGCCGCTGCGAGGTTGACGCGCTGCGCGTCGCCGCTCGTGCGGAACGACCGGCGAAGAAAGCCGTATGGATCCATCCCGACGCAGGTCTTGGGGAAACCCGCTTTGGTGCGAGCCTCTGCACTGAACCAACACCGCCCGTCGACCCGCGTTGCGCGGAATGTGTGGTTCGGCAGGGCGCCGCGGTCCGGTCACGCCGCTTCATCGGATGGGTCAAAGTGGTGTCCGATGAGTTTGGGGCAGGATCGCAGTCTGAACGTGTGTGGCCAAGCCGCGACGACCACCGATCAGGAGGAGGCAATTGCGCTACGAGGATGACACCGGGTTCCCGAAGCTCTCAGCGCCGGCACGCCGCGCGCTTTCCGCCGCCGGTTATACGCACCTTGACCAGCTGGCTCAGGCCTTCGAATCCGACCTCAGCCATCTGCATGGCATGGGGCCGACGGCGATCGTGGCGCTGCGCGCGGCCCTCGAGGAGCGCGGTCTGTCATTCCGCAGCTGATCTTCGGGCGTTCGATGTGGCCAAGCTGATCTACTCGGCGATCGCCTCGCTTGACGGCTACGTCGAAGACCGCGAGGGCAAGTTTGATTGGGCGGCTCCTGATGACGAGGTGCATGCGTTCGTCAACGACCTCGAGCGACCGATCCGGACCTACCTGTATGGGCGGCGGATGTACGAGACGATGGTCTTCTGGGAGACCGTGAGTACCGCCGCGGATCAGCCGGCGATGATCCGGGACTTTGCTGAGATCTGGCGGGCGGCCGAGAAGATCGTGTACTCCCGGAGCCTCCACACGGCGTCCAGCGCGGAGACTCGTATCGAGCGGGAGTTCGACATCGATTCGGTGCGGCGGCTCAAGGAGGCCTCGGAATCCGACATGTCGGTCGGCGGCGCCGAACTCGCCGGCCAGGCGATCGCCGCAGGCTTGGTAGACGAGTGCCATCTGCTCCTGATGCCGATCGTCGTCGGTGGCGGCAAGCCTGCGTTGCCGGACAACGTGCGCGTGCAGCTTGAGCTGCTCAACGAGCACCGCTTCGAGTGCGGTGTCGTTAACCTCCACTACCGCGTGGTCGTCTAACCACTCCGACGAGTCGCGCCCGACGAGGACCTGCTCTGTCGATCGGAGGGGCATCTCCGTGACGCACGACGACGTCCCGCTTCGCGCGGAAAGCGAGACTCTGAGATTTCGGCCCCGATCGCCGCGGAGCCGTACCACTACGGCTACGCGCTCAATCGGCCTGATGACTGACGCGGTGGCTGGCGCCGCCTAGCGCTGGTATCGCCAGTCGGAGCTGCCCCTCCTTTTGTGGGCTTTTACGTATACGGGTAGGTACCTACATCTAGCTCCTCTCGTCGTGCTCGTCCTCGCGCTCCCGGCCCGAGAGCGCCTCGGCGACGCGCTGTTGGGGATCGAGATCGGCTCGGCGCGGCGTGGGCGGGGGAGGGAGCTGGCGGGCCTCGCTCCAGCGGCCCTCGGCGAGCTCCTCGCCGCTGCCCCAGCCGATCCGGATCGTGAGGGCGGACGAGGCGCCGACGTCGTGGACGAGCGGATCGCCGGTCGCCTCCCGGAGCGCCGCCAGCGCCCGATTGACGAGCTCGACGGCCTTCTTCGCCTCGGTCACCCGGCGCCCGCGATCGTCCGCGACCGCCCGTAGCCACGCCGACGCCTCGCGTTCGGACGGGAACGGATCGCGGCGGGCGACGGTCACCCGGGTGACCGGAACCGTCTCCGGTTCGGCCGGCGGCGGGGCCGGGCGTGCCCGGCGCCGGCTGCCCCTTCGGCCGGGATGGGGAGCGCCGAGCGTCTCCACGATCAGGACGCGCTCCAGCGCTTCGGGATCGCGCTCACGGGCGAGGTAGCGTCCGTCGGCGAGGCCGAGCCTGCCCGCGAAATCGAACTGGGTGAACGGGAGAAGCGCCGCTAGTCGCCCCGGTGGGCGGCGCTCGCGCGGCGGTTGGCCGGAAGCGAGTACTTGGACGGCTTCGCGGGCACCTTCGGGTTCTGGATCTGGCCGAGCCGGTCGATCAGCCGCTTCCACTGGTCCGGCTTGAGGATTGCCGCGAACTGTTTCAGGGACGGGCCGTTCGTGCTGAACGTGTAGCCGACGTGGATGTGGTCGTTGTGGTCGGAGAGGGCGAAGCTCGGGCCGCCGAGGTTCATCAACGAGATGATCTGCTCCGGGCGCATGGTCCCCTGGAGCTGCATCAGATCCTTGATCACCGACTCGGTGATCGAGCCGGGGCCCTGGTGTCCGAGGATCGGGATCCCGTTGACCGCGGCGATGTCGGCGGCGTCGCCGTACGGATGGGCGCTGACGTTCCCCGAGCTCGTGTAGTAGCTGTGTCCGCACTTCAGCGAGGTGATCGTGAGCCGGTACCCGCGGGCGACCAGGTACTCGAGCATCGCCAGCACCCGGCGATCGATCTGGCCGGTGCGGATGTCATTGCGCCCGCAGGAGTAGATCGAGAGCCTCGGGTCGGCGAGCACGCGCCGCTCGAGCTCGGTCTTCGACATCAGCAGCACCTGGCCGACGCTGGCCCCGCCGACCAGCGGGTTCTGGCCCGCCGCCCGGTAGATCGCCGTCGTCTCGAGCAGCTTCCAGCCGTCGAGGATCGGCTTCGGGTCGATCTTCGGGGCGCCGCGGCCGGCGGGCTGGATCGCGAAGTTGACGTGGGGCGCCTGGCCGCCGGTCGCCTTGCCGATGTGGCCGAGGACGGTGCCGCCGGTCACCTTCGAGCCGACGTGAAGCGGGCGCAGCTCCATCGTCGAGCGGTCGAACTTGAACACTCCGGAGAAGTAGCGCTTGAAGGTCTCGTAGCCCGGGACGCGCTTGCCGAGCAGCGCATCGAGCTGACCGGTGACGTCGGCGCGATCGATGTTGTGGGGGCGCTTCGGGAGGGCGAACAGACGCCGGCGGAGCTCCTCGGTGTTGACGGGGCGGTTCGCTCTCCGGGCTCTCGACTTCGCCTTTGTTGCTTTGGCGCCGGGGCCGGACTCCCAGTTGTTGGTCCCGGCCGTGGCCGGTGCCGTCGGGGCGGCGTCCTCGCGGGGCTGGACCAGCTTGAAGTCCTTGGCGGTGAGCGCCCTCGGCTTCGGCACCGGGTGGACGTCGGAGATCGAGCCGAGCTGGGCGTAGGTGTAGCGGTTGCCGTAGGCGTCCTGGAGGACGATGTACTTGCCGAGCCTCGCGTTGCGTCCGAGCTTCTTGATCACGCCGTCGTTGACCGCGACCACCGGAGCCCTAACCCTCGAGTAGATGTTTATCCCTCGCCTGGTGGGGGAGTCGCTGATCACGTCGGCGGCGTTGTGGGGCTTGAGCCGGTTGGTATCCGCCCTGCGCATCGCCTCGCGCTCGGAGAGGTCGTCGGCGTACCGGGCGTTGGCGGCGACCGGGAAGTGGGCACCCTCGGTGAGGCCGGTGAGCGAGCCGAGCAGGTCGTCGGGGAGCCTGCCGTACTGATTCGCGTAGAGCAGGACCTCGTCGACATACCAGTCGGCGTGGTTGTAGGCGAAGATCGCCCGACGGAGGTCCTGGTCGCCCCCGGCGGCCTTCAGGTAGCGGGCCGCCGCGCAGATCGCGTCGACCGGGTTGTATGGGTCCTTGCGGCCGTCGTTGTTGGCGTCGACCCCCCAGCTTCGCCAGGTGGAGGGCAGGAACTGCATCCAGCCGACCGCGCCGGCGGTGGAGACGTTGAGGTTGGTGCCGAACGCGGTCTCGATCCGGTTGATCGAGGCGAGGACCTGCCAGGGGACGCTGTACTCGGTTCCGCACGCCTGGTAGATCGGGAGCAGGAAGGGCGGAATCTCGAACTGGTCGATGATGAAGTTCGGAACCCCGATCGGGGCGGGGCCGAACTGGGCGATGGTGAGGCTCGGGTTGCTCCTCGTGGGGGTGCCGTTCCCCTTCCGGATCTTCGGCCGCTCCAGCTTTGCCCGCTCACCCGCGCCCACGTTCTTGGCGTTCTTGGAGCCCGGGCCCTTGTTCGCGAACAGCCCCTTCCGGGTGGCGCCGCCCTTGGTGGTCTTCGAGCCGGTCTTGCTCGAGCCCGGCCCGAGCTGCTTCGTGCCCCCGCTGCCCGTGGAGACGCCCCCACCCGAGCCGCCCCCGGCCGAGCCGCCGCCCCCGGTCGAGCCGCCGCCCCCCGCGGTCGAGCCCTCGGTCGTGTCGAGGGGGCCGCTGCAGTCGGGGTCGGCGAGGTCGACCTTGCCGTCACCGTCGTTGTCGGTGAGGTCGGCGCACTGGGGCAGCGCGCTCCCGGTCGGGACCTGGGCCGTGACCCCGTTTCCGAGGTCGACGACGGTGACGGAGGTCGCCGTGCCCGCCCCGATCACGGCAAGCGCCGTTCCCAGCGCGATGATTAGCAGGAGCTTCTTCGTCATCGGGTAGTCGGCCTGATTCCCACGGGCCTCTTCCTCTCGATGGGTGTCCCGGCACGGGACGGGCCCCCCGCGGACACATGGAAACTACTGGTTCGCTTTTTCCTTTGCAACAGCGAAGCGGCGCCTTCATCGGACGAAAACCGTACTGAATCGGTCAACAATGGGCTCAGCCCTCGCATTCCGGTGCGGTTCGCCTTCCGCCGCATCGGGACAGCGCGGCCGGCCCGCGCTAAGGTGGGCCGAGCGATGCCGGCGCGGCGATGAACGACAGCGGAGAGGGGCTCCGGGAGAGGCTCTCCGCGCGCGGCGAGGAGGCGTTCGGGGACGTCGCCCAGATCCTGCTCGAGAACCCGATCTTCAGCCAGATCCTCCAGGCTGCCTTCGGCGCCCGCGACGCGGCCTCGCAGGCGACCGCCCACGCGAGGCGCAACCTCAACGTCGCCTCCGCGGCCGACCTCGACCGGCTCGCGCGCCGCCTTCGCGCCCTGTCCGACCGGCTGGAATCGGTCGAGGACGCCCTCGACAGGCTCTCGGACGAGGTCCGCGAGGTCGGCCGGCGACTCGACACCTAGAGGGTTGATGGGGGGTTATCCGCGTGGGTGGATGACCCGGATCAGCCCGTAGACGTCGGGCGCTCAGCCGGGGGGCCCCTCCGCCACCCCGGCGATACGCTTCACCGATGCCGCACCCGGAAGCAGACGAGCACCACGGCGGCCTCTCAGACGCCCTGCGGGCTGCGGTCGAGCGGACCTTCGCCGCCACCGCGGGCTCAGCCGCCGAAACCAGGGAGCGGGCGGGGGAGCTGCTCGACGAGGTCTCCCGCCGGGGAGCCGATGCCCGCGAGGCGGTCGACGAGGCGCGCCGCGCCGTGGTCCGCCGCGGCCAGGAGGCGCGCCGCGCCCCGCGGGCGATGGTGGGCCGGGTCGTGGACGCCCTCCGCGGCCGGGTCGCGAGCCGTGAGGAGGTGGCGGCGCTCCGGGAGGAGATCACCACCCTCCGGGCGCGGGTCGCCGAGCTGGAGGGGCGGAGGCGACCCCGGGCCCTCCTCGACCGGGCCAAGTCTCGGCCTAAGCCAAAGGGTTAGCCTTGGCGGGGTGCTACCGATCTGCGAAGGAGCTCCGCGAGATCCTCGACGCGGTGATCACCGAGATCGACTCGGACCCCGACGACGGCCCCCGGCTGCGCTCCGGGGCGGGCCCCCTGCGGCTCGAGGTCCCCGACCTGAAGCTGGTCCTCAACCTCGCCCCGGCGGACCGCGGCAACCACTTCGTCCGGTGGGACTTCTCGCGGCGCTCGCGGTCTCACCCGAAGCTGAGGCTGACGATGGAGTCGGAGTTCGCCAACCGCTTCCTCCAGGGTCGCGAGAACCCCTTGATCGCGATAGCGCGTGGCAACCTGCGGACGAAGGTCGAGGATGCCGGGGCCGCGCTCCGGTTCTTTCCGGCGGTGAAGCCGCTCTGCGCGCACTACCGGGACGTGGTCGCAAAGAATTACCCACACCTGGCGCTCGACTGACGCAGGCCACGCCGATGCAGCGGCAGGCGGCAAGGGGTCGGGCGTTTGACTCGGGCGGGTGCGGCGGCGTAAGCTCAGCGCAGCACCGAAAAACTGTGGCCAGGAGTGGGCGCGTCACCGGCTCGGCCCATGGCGACTGGGGCGAGCGGCACGAGCCCGCGAGGCGCCCAGGCGCCGATGGTCAACGCAGCGGGCCGTCAGCCCGCGGGCGACGGGGTTGCGCGACCCCGTCGCTCCACGTAGGGGCCGAGCCAGCCGCACCGCCAGGGGGGCGCCGGCGATGACCGAGCGCCCGGGAGATCGGATTTCGCTCGCCGAGGCCAGCTTGCTCTCCGGCGTCTCCGCCTCCACCCTTAAGCGGTGGGCGAACGAGCGGATCGTCCCCCTCTCCAACGGGCACTGGACAAGGGCGGCGGCTGCCCAGGCGCGGGTGGCCGCAAGGATGCGAGAGCGCGGCTACCCGCTGGAGGCCGTCCGGGACGCGGCCAGGAGCGGCCGCCTCGCCTTCGGCGTCGCCGAGGACCTGGTCCACGTCCCGGCCGGTCGTTTCACCCGCCGGGAGGTGGCGGAGCGGACCGGGCTGGAGCCCGAGCTGATCGAGCGGCTGATGACCTTGCTGGGGACGCCGGCGGGCCGCGAGGACGCCCTCAACGAGGAGGACCTCCAAGCGATGCAGTACTGCGCCCGGGTCCTCGCGACGGGGTTCCCGCTGGTTGCCTTCCTTCAGCTCGTGCGGGTCTATGCCCAGTCGATCCGCAAGGTCGCGGACGCCGAGGTTCGCCTCTTTCACCTCTACGTCCACGAGCCACTGATCGAGGACGGGGCCGAGCCGCTCGACATCGCCGAGGAGATGGCGGGCCTGGTCGAGGACCTGCTCCCGATCACCGCCCCGCTGATGGAGTACATGCACGGCCGCTACCTGCGCTTCTACCTGGAGCAGGACGTGGTCGGCCATATGGAGACCGAGGCGCCCGGCGGCAAGGGAGGGCTGCCGCGGGTTTCAATGGCGTTCTGCTTCGTCGACCTCACCGGCTTCACCCGCTACACGGAGGAGGAGGGCGATGAGGAGGCGCTCGATCTGCTCGAGCGGTTCGTAGACACCGTTCAGGCCACCCTCCCGGCCGAGGCCACGATCGTGAAGACGATCGGCGACGAGGTGATGGTGGTCTCCCCCGACCCCGCCACCCTGACCGAGTGGGCCGTCGGCTTCCTCACCCTGTTCCAGGAGCGCCCCCAGCCGCGGGTCGGGCTGCACTGCGGGGCGGCGGTGTTCCGCGACGGCGACTACTTCGGCGGCGACGTCAACCTCACGCACCGGGTCGTCACCCGGGCGCTCGGCGGCGAGGTGCTGGTGACGCGGCCCGTGGTCGAGGCGATCGGCGAGTCGGACTGGCTCGCGTTCGAGCCGCTCGGGGAGGTGACCCTGAAGGGCTTCCCCGGGGCGGTGTCGCTCTACGTCGCCCGGCCGGCGAGTCGGTGAGGGCGGGTCGCCGCGGTGTCGTCCAGCCTGGGCGCCGCAGGTTCCCGCCGTTCCTAGAATCGTTCCATGGCCGCGACGGCGCTCTCCGCCCTCGCCCGCGCCGTGCGGGAGAGCGGCCTGGCGCCGCCCGGGTCCTCCGGCGTGATCCTCGTCTCAGGGGGTCCCGACTCGGCAGCAACCGCCGCCGGGCTGGTCGAGCACCTCGGCGCCGCCGGCCTCGTCGCCCTCCATCTCAACTACGCGCTGCGCAGCGACTCCGGCGAGGACGAGGAAGGATGCCGCCGGCTCTGCGAGCTGCTCGGGCTCGAGTTGGTCGTGGAGAGGCCGAGCCTCGGCCAGGGGAACGTCCAGGCGGCGGCACGAGAGGCCCGTTACGCGGCAGCGGAAATCCTGCGGCGGGATCGGGGCCTCGCCTGGGTTGCGACCGGCCACACTCGCACCGACCTCGCCGAGACCGTGATCTACCGCCTCGCGTCTTCCCCGGGGCGGCGGGCGCTACTCGGGCTGCCGCCGCGGCGCGGGGCGGTGATTCGCCCCCTCCTCGACCTCGGCCGGGACCAAGTCCGCCGCCTGGCTGAGGCAGGTGGCCTCCCCTTCCGCGACGACCCCACCAATGCCGAGCGCCGCTTCGCCCGCAACCGGATCCGCAACGAGGTCCTTCCGGTCCTCCGCGAGCTGTCGCCCGCGACCGAGGAGACGATCGCCGCCACCCGGGCCGAGCTCGCCGAGGAAGCCGAGGCCCTCGATCGCCTCGCCGCCGAGGCGCTGGAGCGGGCCGGGGCCGGCACCGGGCCGGTCGTCTCCGCCGACGCACTCGCCGGCCTCGAGCCCGCCATCCGCAGGCTCGCCCTGCGGGCGCTGGCCGAGCGGGTCGCTGGGGCGCCGCTGGCGCTTGGGCGAGAGCGCGCCGCCGAGATCTGGCGGCTTGCCGGCAACCCGGAGGGTGGGGTGGTGGAGCTCGGCGGCGGCCTCGAGGTCCGCCTCGAGCACGGCCACATCCGCTTCGCCTCCTCGGCCGAGTCGCGTCCGGTGGAGGCGAGCCTGAGGCTGCCAGGGAGCTGCCGGTTCGGCGGCTGGGAGGTGAGGGCCGAGGTGCGGGCGTACCCGGCGGAGCCCCGTTCGGCGGACGTCGCGGTGCTCGATCCCGAGGCGCTCTCCGGGGAGCTCACCGTGCGCGCCTGGCGCGAGGGGGATCGGATCCGTCCGCTGGGCCTCGGCGGTACCAAGTCGCTCCAGGACCTGTTCACCGACCGCAAGGTTCCCCGATCGCTTCGCCGCACGCTCCCCGTGATCACCTCGGGGGATCGGATCGCGTGGATCGCGGGGGTGGCCGTGTCCGAGGACTTCGCCGCTCCGCCCAGCGCAGTCCGGGCCGCGGTCCTCAGCGCCAGGGTGGTCGGCGACCCGGACCTTTGAGGCCGTCTCGCGACCGCAGGTGAGGCTGGCCAGCTCCCATCCTAGACTCTCGCCCGATGGCGCGAGCGGACGGGGGCGACGGCCCCGGCGTGCACGGAGGGGAGCTGATCGGCGAGACCCTGGTCTCGGAGGAGGAGCTGCTCGCGCGGGTGAACGAGCTCGCCGCCGAGATCAGTCGGGACTACGAGGGCAGCGACCTTCTCCTGGTCGCGATCCTCAAGGGGGCGGTCCCCTTCCTCGCCGACCTGATGCGGCGACTGACGGTGCCGTGCGAATTGGACTTCATGGCCGTGTCGAGCTACGGCTCGGCGACCGACTCCTCCGGGGTGGTTCGCATCCTCAAGGACCTCGACGCCTCGATCGGCGGGCGCGACGTCCTCATCGTCGAGGACATCATCGACTCCGGGCTCACCCTCCACTACCTGCTGAAGAACCTCCGGGCCCGCGAGCCGCGCTCGCTGGAGGTCTGCGCCCTGCTCACCAAGCCCGAGCGCCGGCGGGTGGAGCTCCCGATCCGCTACGTCGGCTTCGAGATCCCGGACCGGTTCGCGGTCGGCTACGGGCTCGACTACGACGAGCGCTTTCGCAATCTCTCGTACGTCGCCGCCCTGCGGGAAAACACCTAAGTCAGCCACGCTTACCCTGGTACCCTCGCCCTGGTGAGAAGGTTCTTCCGCAGCGCGGCTTTTCCGATCCTGATCGTAGTGGTGCTGGCGTTCTTCGCCCAGCGGCTGATCAGCCCGGGCGCCCACCAGGAGACTCCGAACTACAGCCAGTTCCTGACCCAGCTCAACACCGGTCAGCTCGAGTCGGTCACGATCAACACAAAGGACAACACGCTCAACGTCAAGGAGAAGAACGGCGACAGCTACGACACCGCCTATCCCGACAACACCGAGCAGTCCCTGGTAAACGAGCTGCAGCGGAACGACGTCTCCACCGAGGTCAAGGGCAAGGGCGGCTCCAGCCTTCTCTCCCTGCTGACCTACATCCTGCCCTTCCTGCTCTTCTTCGCCTTCTGGATCTTCCTGATGAACCAGATGCAGGGGGGCGGCTCCCGGGTGATGAGCTTCGGCAAGTCCCGGGCGAAGCGGATGTCGGTCGACGCCCCCAAGATCACCTTCCGCGACGTCGCCGGGGTCGACGAGGCGGTCCAGGAGCTCCAGGAGATCAAGGAGTTCCTCGAGAACCCGAAGAAGTTCCAGGCCCTCGGCGCCCGGATCCCGAAGGGCGTGTTGCTGTACGGGCCACCCGGGACCGGCAAGACGCTGCTCGCCCGAGCCGTCGCCGGTGAGGCCGGCGTCCCCTTCTTCTCGATCTCGGGCTCGGACTTCGTCGAGATGTTCGTCGGCGTCGGCGCCTCGCGCGTCCGCGACCTGTTCGAACAGGCGAAGCAGAACTCCCCCTGCATCATCTTCATGGACGAGATCGACGCCGTCGGCCGCCACCGCGGCGCCGGGATGGGAGGCGGCCACGACGAGCGCGAGCAGACCCTGAACCAGCTCCTGGTCGAGATGGACGGGTTCGAGATGAAGGACAACATCATTCTGATCGCCGCCACCAACCGCCCCGACATCCTCGACCCGGCGCTGCTGAGGCCGGGCCGCTTCGACCGCCAGGTCGTGGTCGATCGCCCGGATCGCAAGGGCCGCAAGCAGATCCTCGAGGTCCACACCCGCGGCAAGCCGCTCGCGCAGAGCATCGACCTCGATGCCCTCGCTGGTCAGACGCCGGGCTTCACCGGCGCCGACCTCGCCAACCTGATCAACGAGGCCGCCCTGCTCACCGCCCGCTCCTCGAAGCGCGAGATCACCATGAATGAGCTCGAGGAGGGGATCATGCGGGTGATCGCGGGCCCGGAGAAGAAGAGCCGGGTGATGTCCGAGAAGGAGCGCCTGGTCACCGCCTACCACGAGCTCGGCCACGCGATCGTCGGCCACCTGCTCCCGAACACCGACCCGGTCCACAAGGTCTCGATCATCAGCCGCGGCCAGGCGCTCGGCTACACGATCTCGCTCCCCTCCGAGGACAAGTTCCTCACCACCAGGGCGGAGCTCACCGACACGATGGCGATGACCCTGGGCGGCCGCGCCGCCGAGGAGATCGTGTTCGGCGAGATCACCACCGGCGCCTCGAACGACCTCGAGAAGGTCACCGAGACCGCCAAGCAGATGGTGATGCGCTTCGGGATGTCGGAGCGCCTCGGTCCCCGAGTCTTCGGGCATGACCGCTCCCAGCCGTTCCTCGGCCGCGAGTTCTCCGCCGAGCCCGACTACTCCGACGAGATCGCTCGCGAGATCGACGACGAGATCCGCCGGATCGTCGAGGAGGCCCACCAGACCTCGAAGGACATCCTCACCGAGCACCGCGAGCAGCTCGACCGGATCTCGAGGATCCTGCTCGAGCGCGAGACGATCGAGGCCGAGCAGTTCGTCGCCATCCTGGAGGGCAAGCCCGAGGATGAGGTGTTCCCGCCCGACGAGGAGGAGAGGGCCGAGCCGCCGGAGGCCGAGACCGAGAAGAGCGCCGTCCGCGAGGGCCCGCGGCCCCGCCCACAGCCCCGTCCGGGGCTGGCCGGCGGCGGCGCCGCCGAGATGCGCGGCGACCGTTAGCGGTCCGGTCCCCTACCGGCGTCCAGACGACCGCGAACGCAGCAGGGCGTTGCGGTCCGTGAATGACCAGGGAGGCGATACTTCCGGCTGAATGGAGGAAGAGGCCGATGTCGTGGTGGTCGGCGCCGGACTGGCGGGGCTGGCGGCGGCCCGGGAGCTGGTGCGGCTCGGCCGTGAGCCGGTCGTGCTGGAGGCGCGGGACCGGGTCGGGGGGAGGACGCTGAACGAGCCGATCGGCGACGGGAAGATCGTCGAGGTCGGGGGCCAGTGGGTCGGACCGCAGCAGACGCGCGCGCTCGAGCTGATCGCCGAGCTCGGGCTCGAGACGTTTCCCACCTACGGAGAGGGTCGCAACCTGTTCGAGCGAAAGGGGCGCCTGCGGCCCTACACGGGAACGATTCCGAAGCTGAGCCCGATCGCGCTCGCCGAGACGGGGGCGACCCTGGCGCGGATCAACCGGATGGCGAAGCGGGTCGATCCCGAGCGGCCCTGGGCGGCCGACCGGGCGGCGGACTGGGACGCGCAGACCCTCGCCACCTGGATCCGGCGGAACATCCGCACACCCGGGGCCCGGGACCTGATCCGGCTCGGGATCTGGGCGGTGTGGGCCGCCGAGCCCGAGGACCTCTCCCTCCTTCACGCCCTCTTCTATATCCGCGCGGCGGGCTCCTTCGAGGCCCTCCTCGACACCGAGGGCGGAGCCCAGGAATCGAGGGTCGTCGGCGGCACCCAGCTGATCTCGCTGAGGATGGCGGAGGAGCTGGGCGATCGGGTGCGGCGGTCGGCTCCGGTGCGGCGGGTCGAGCACCGCGGCGACGCCGTCACCGTCCATGCCGGCGGCGCGGGCGCCGACGATGCGGTGGCGGTTCGGGCCCGCCGGGCGATCGTCGCGATGCCGCCGGCGCTCGCCGGTAGGATCGCCTACGACCCGCCGCTCCCCGCGATCCGCGACGGGCTCGCCCAGAGGATGGCCCAGGGCAGCGTGGTGAAGTGCATGGCGATCTACCCGGAGCCCTTCTGGCGCGCGGACGGCCTCTCAGGGCAGACGACCAGCGCCGACGGGCCGGTATCGGTCACCTTCGACAACTCGCCGCCAGACGGATCGCCGGGCGTCCTCCTCGCGTTCCTGGAGGGACGGGCGGCCCGCCGCGCCAGCGGCCTCCCCGAGGCCGGGCGCCGCGAGCTGGTGATCGGTTGCCTGCGCCGCTTCTTCGGCGAGAGGGCGGCGAGCCCGGAGCGTTACATCGACCGAGCCTGGGCGAACGACGAGTACTCGCGCGGCTGCTACGGCGGCTTCATGCCGCCGGGGGCCTGGGTCGAAAACGGCCCCGCGCTGCGGGCCCCGGTGGGGCCGCTCCACTGGGCCGGCGCCGAGACCGCGACCGTCTGGAACGGCTATATGGAGGGGGCGATCCGCTCGGGCGAGCGGGCCGCCGCCGAGACCGGATGAGGGCGGCGGCGGCTGCCGTGTCCCTGGCCGTCCTCCTAGTCCTCGCCGGCTGCGGTGGAGGGGGCGGGGCGAGCGAGGGCGAGAAGGCGAAGGCGATCGCCGCTGCCAACGCGGCGTACGAGCGAGCCCGCGGCTCCGGGCGCGACCTCTCCGGCGGCCCGTGCATCGCGGAGCGCCTACGGGGGCTTCCCGACTGGGTGGTCGACATCGCCCACGATCCCCGAGAGGACGTCGACGACGACCCCGCCAACCAGTGCGCCCGGTACCGCTCGGGCGACGCTCATCACTTCGTCGAGCTGACGCCCGACGGGCGCCTGATCCGGGCCGAATAGCGGCACTCCGGACCCGGCCGGGGCTGAGCGGGTGGGCGGCGCGGTGGATACTGGGCCGATGGCGAAGCTGATCGGGATCCTCAACGTCACCCCCGACTCGTTCTCGGACGGGGGGCTCTTCCTTGATCCAGGGCTCGCGATCGCCCATGGACGCGAGCTCGCCGAGGAGGGAGCCGACGTCCTCGACGTGGGCGGTGAGTCGACCCGACCGGGGGCGGAGGCGGTTGACGCCGGGGAGGAGCTCCGCCGCGTGGGCCCCGTGGTGGAGGCGCTGGCGGGGCCCGCCGGCCCCGGGATCCCGGTCTCGATCGACACCTCCAAGGCGGCTGTGGCAAAGGCCGCGATCGCGGCGGGAGCGTCGATCGTCAACGACGTCACCGCCCTGAGCGCCGATCCCGAGATCGCCGCGGTGTGCGCCTCGGGCGGTGTCGAGGTGTGCCTCATGCACATGCAGGGGACCCCGCGGACGATGCAGGAGAACCCGACCTACGGCGATGTCGTCGACGACGTCAAGGCCTTCCTCGCCGAACGGACCGAGTTTGCGATCTCGCACGGGATCCACGAGGATCGGATCTGGATCGACCCAGGGATCGGCTTCGGCAAGACCGTCGAGCACAACCTCGAGCTGCTCCGCCGGCTGGGAGAGCTCCGCGAGCTCGGACGGCCGATCCTCGTCGGGACCTCTCGCAAGAGCTTCATCGGCAAGCTCACCGGCGCCCCGGTCGATCGGCGCCTCGGGGGTACGATCGCCAGCTGCGTGCTTGCCTACATGAACGGCGCCGCGGGGCTCCGGGTTCACGACGTGGGCCCGATCCGGGAGGCGCTCACCGTGGCCGAGGCGATCCTCGACCCCGAACGGGCGGCCTCGATCGTCGACCGCGTCTAGGCAAACGCCGGCTGGTCGCGGAGCTCGATCCAGGTGGCGCGGGCAAGGGCGAGCAGCTCGCCCTGGTCGGTGAAGACAGCGGAGCCCGAGTAAAACTTGCGGCCGTCCCGCTCGATCGGCCAGCCGACGGCGACGTACTCCCGCCCGCCTCGATCGGTCGCTCGATCAGTCCGTTCAGGCGCCCGAGCGCGCGGATGCCCAGATCCGGCTCGAGGATCGCCGCCACGCCGCTCGGGCAATCGAGCACCGACCACACGATCTCCTCGCGGACATTGCCGGCCGGATCGGCGAGCTCATCCGCCGCCTCGAACGGGGAGGCGACGAGGTGGGTTCGCCTCGCCTCCGCCGCGTCCTCGCGCGAGACCGGATCGGGCGGGTTCAGCTCCGGCGCCGCCGCCGGCCTCCCGGCCGCGATCAGCGCGTCCCCGTGACGGAGCTCGGCCCCGCCCCGTCGAGGGCGTCGAGGGAGAGCTCGTGCTCGAGCGGGGGTGGCGCCCGAAGCGTCCCCCG
>JBKPIY010000044.1:0-19153 GCA_046730475.1 Actinomycetota bacterium | reverse complement strand
CTTCAGGGAGCCGCAATCGATTTGGCTGAGCGTCTGCTGAACGCCGAATCGACGCCGCCGGCCGGGGCGAAGGGGGCGGTGCTCGGCCCTCAGCGGCAAGGCTCGTCAGGGCCACCGCGAGCCCTTCAGCTGACCCCGTAGGCGACCAGGAAGGCAAGGTGTTCTCTTGCATCGCTTCCGCAAGGCGCGGAGACGGTCGGTGCTCGCGCTGTTCTGCGCCGCCGCCGGATTGACGACCACGCCGGGCCCGGCAGGGGCCCAGAGCGAAGGGCTGACGCAACCGTCGAGCCTGGAAACGAACGACGCCCGCGGGGTCCGGATGGAGACGCGGGTGGTGCTGCACGTGAAGCGCAACGTCCTCAGCGGGCGGATCGCCGAGGCGCGAGGCAGGGTGTGGCCGCACCTCGGAACCCGCCGGATCACGATCACCCTGGACGACAGAAAGGTGCGGACCGTCAGGGCCGGCCACCACGGCCGGTTCCGGATTCGCTGGCGCGCCCCGCGCTCCGGCGTCTACCGGGCGGTCGCGATCGCCTATCGGACCGCAACCGCGACCAAGGACCGCTCGCCCGCCAAGCGCGTGAACGTGTTTCGGCCGGCGATCGCGTCGTACTACGGGCCGGGCCTGTACGGGAACTCGACCGCCTGCGGGCGGACCCTGACACCCGGGATCCAGGGCGTCGCCAACCAGACGCTTCGCTGCGGCGCCAAGGTGACCCTCCGGCACGGCAAGCGGACCGTGACCGTGCCCGTGATCGACCGCGGCCCCTACGCGGCAGGCCGGGAGTACGACCTCACCGAGGCGACCAGGAATCGCCTCCGGTTCGGGACCGTCGGCACTGTCCTGACGACGCGATAGACGCGGGCCGGCTCGGTGCAGGCGGGCTCAACCCGTGTCGAGCGTGCGCGGCCCGCGGGTGCCCTCCCTCGGGCGCGGGAGGGCACCCGCCGGGCCGCCCGCGCGGCCGGGCGGGATATCCAGGGAGGAGACGCCGACCCCGATCAGGCGGACGGGCGCGGGCGGCCCGAACCGGTCGAGGAGCTCGGTGGCGACCGCGCCGATCACCGCCGGGTCGGCGGTGGCCTCGGGCAGGGTACGCGAGCGAGTGTGGGTCTTGAAGGGGGCAAGGCGCACCTTCAGGGTGATCGTCCGACCCCGGTGGCCCCCGTCGGCGAGGCCCCGGCAAAGCGAATCGGTGAGGCGTTCGATCGTCTCTACCAGGGTGTGCCGATCGCGCAGGTCGGCGTCGAAGGTCGTCTCGCGACTCTCCGACTTGCGCACCGTCGAGGTCTCGAGCGGACGGCGGTCGATTCCGTTGGCGCGCTCGCGCAGCTCGCGCCCCAGGTTGGGCCCCAGCGCCCGGGCCAGCTCGGCCTGATCGGCGCGGGCGAGCTCGGCCACGGTCCGGACTCCGGCCGCCTCCAGGCGCCTGGCGGTCCTCGGGCCCACCCCGGGGATCAGGGTGGCGGCGCGCTCGCCGACCGCGTCGATCATCTCCTCCGCGCGCAGGGTGCAGAGGCCGTCGGGCTTGTCGAGGTCGGAGGCGATCTTGGCGAGCAGCTTGTTCGGCCCAAGGCCGACCGAGCAGGTGAGGCGGGTCCGCTCGCGCACGGCCGCCTTCAGCTCCCGTGCCCGCGACTGGGGGACGATCGAGGCCGACAAATCGATGTACGCCTCGTCCAGGCCAGCGCGCTCAACCGAATCGCTGAACTCCGCGAGCACCTCCATCACCACCTCCGAGGCGCGGCGGTAGAGCGCCATGTCGCTTGGGACGAGGACGGCCTGGGGACAGCGGCGATAGGCGATTGCCAGGGGGAGGGCGGAGTGCACGCCGAACTCCCGCGCCTCGTAGGAGGCGGTCATCACCACCCCGCGGGAGTGAGCGCTGCGCCCGTTGGCGACGATCACGGGCCGCCCGCGAAGCTCCGGCCGCCGCAGCAGCTCGACCGAGACGTAGAAGGCGTCCATGTCGACGTGGGCGAAGACCTGGGGCCGGGGTCGCGATGGGCTCACCCCCGCCAGAGTAGGGGCCGCCGCAGACCGCACCGGGGCGTCCGATCTATGAGCCGGGATCAGCCCTGACTCGACGGATATGGACGCGCGGGAGCCGTCTCCGTCGTCCTTCGCCGCTCACGCCGCCCATCAACACCTGTAGCCATAGGCAGGGGACCGTGCCTCCGGGGCAAGCGACGGCTCGATCAGGCTCCGGGGAGGACGAGGTCCAGGAGGCCGTAGCGGCGGGCGCGCGCGGCAGCCTCGGTGCGGCGACGCACGTTCAGCTTCTCGAGGATGCTGTGGACGTGGTTCTTGACCGTCGGCAGCTCGATCGAGAGCGCCCTGGCGATCTCCTTGTTCGAGAGCCCCTCCTCGATCAGGCGCAGGACGTCGAGCTCTCGCGCCGTCAGCCGCCCCACGAGCACCTCGACCCGACGCTCGGCGAGCGCCCCCAAGCGCCGGAACAGGGTCCCGGCGACCTCGGGTGAGCACAGCATCTCGCCCCGGGCGACGCTCTCGATCGTCGCCGCCAGGTCCTCGGTCGACCCGTCGCGCCCCACGTAGCCGGAGGCCCCCGCCTCGGCCAGGGCGATCACGTCTCCCCCCACCTCCGGGACGCCCAGAGCGATCACCTTGACCCTGGGCGCCGCTCGGGACAGCGCCCGCACCGCCCCGGCGCTCACGGTTGCGGGCATGTCCACCAGGACGATATCGGGCCAATGATCCTCGACCCCTGCGAGGGCCTGCTCGAGGGCGGCCGCGACGCCGACCACCTCGAAGCGGGGATCGCGCCCCAGCGATCCCGCCAGCGCCTCTCGGTAAAAGCCGACTTCCGCGAGAATGAGGACGCGCATCACCCGCGACCGTTTCCGCGTCACCCCTGTTGCGATGGATCTGGGCATAACCGAAACTGCCACCGGTTCTCCTCTCGCTGACTGGACGGATGTTCTAAATCCTAACGGCCAGGGAGGGACGGCGCTAGTGGTTGTCGCGTCGTCACGGAACTGCGCTCAAGCCACCCTGCGCAGCGCCTCGTGCGCTCGGGGCGAGGGCAATTGTCTAAGGTGATCCCGGTGACGAGGTCGGAGGCGAAGAACCTCGAGGCGATCTCCAGGGCGATCGACCAGCACAACCGCAACTGCGCCTTCCCGGCGGCGGAGGTGCGGATGAACCCGTTCGAGGTCGAGCGCCTGGGCTGGGAGGAGATCCGCGGCCTGCCGATCGTCGCCGACCCGGGAATCGCCACCGGCCGCTTCCGGATCGTCTGCTCCCGCGACCTCGAGGGGGAGGGGATCGAGGAGGCGGAGGCCCTCGGGATCCCGGTCGAGGTCGCGGTGCCGAACGGTCCCCGCGAGCGCGAAGCGGGCTGAGCGCCCCTCACGGCGCCGCGGGTCCGTGGTTCGCCGCGGATTAGTTGAGCGCAGCGGCGAGGCGGCGGCGGTGCTCGCGCGCAAGCGGGTCGTCCGCGCCGAGCTCGGTGAAGATCGCCACCATCACCCGCCGGATCATGTCGCGCCACTCCGGATCGGGGCCCTCGGACAGCGCCTCCTGGAGGGCCTCGAGGGCCTCCTGGCGATCGTCGGCGTCCCAGGCCGAGAGCCCCCGCTCGAGGGCCTCGGTGGCGGCCTCGGGGGCGCCGGCGCCGTCGAACGACAGCTGCGCCCGAGCGAGGAGGCCGTCGGCGACGAAGTCGGTGGCGAAGGGGGCGAGGACGTCTCGAGCGTCCGCGGCGTCGCCTCGCGACAGCAGCTCCCGGGCGAGGGCGCGGGCGGCGTCGAGATGGCGGGGATCGAGCTCGAGCGCCCGGCGCAGTGAGGCCTCATCGCCGGCGGCGGCGAGCTCGTCCGCCTCGGAGGGCACCAGGCCGTCGAGGAAGGCGGAGACCGCCGCGGGCGGCTGGGCCCCTACGAACTCGGCCACGACCACGCCGTCCCGGAAGGCCTTGACCGCAGGGATGCTCGAGGTCTGGAACTCCAGCGCCAGGTTGGGGCTGCGGTCGGTGTCGACCTTGACCAGCTCGATCGCCCCGCCGCGCTTGGCGACCTCCCGCTCGAGGAGCGGGCCCAGCACCCGGCACGGTCCGCACCACTCGGCCCAGAAGTCGACCACCACGGGCAGCTCCCGCGAGCGCTCGATCACGCGCTGGTTGAAGTCCGCTTCGGTGACGTCGATTGTCATCCCCTCAGAGGGTAGCCGGAGGCCGGTCTCAGGCGGCGGCCGCAGAGCCGGCGGGGGCGGCGGTGCAGGCAAGCGGACCGGGGGAGAGGTGGCGGCGCTCGACCGCGGCGCGGTGGTCGGCGCGGTAGTCGGCGCGGTGGCGGGCGGGGGGGCCGAGCTGGCGCGGCTCCCCGGCCGAGTCGCCGAAGCAGCGGTAGTCGAAAAGGAGGACATCGAGCCCCGCCAATGCGAACGGGCGGGCGTAGGGCCGGAGGCCGAAGTCGCGAGTCCCCGCCAACCCGTGGGCGATCACCACGCAAGGGCGACCGGATCCGGTGAGATAGCGATCCCCCTCGCCGCGCAAAGACCAGGCGGCGCAGGTGACGCCGTCGCCCGTGAAGCGGCAATTCGGGGGCGCGCTCATCGGCCCTCGGTGTCTCAGACGTTGAAGAAGTTGAGATGGGCGTCGTTGAGGAGCCGCTGGGCCTCGCTGTTCAGGCGGGTGAGCTCGTTTGTCCAGATCAGCACGCCCATCGCGATCAGGATCAGCCCGCCGCCCGCCATGATCGCCCGGTAGTGGCGTTTGACGACGGCGAACGCCGTCGTCATCCGGCTGAAGGCGAGCGCCGACAGCAGGAAGGGGAGCGCGAGGCCCGCGGAGTAGACGGCGAGCAGGAAGGCGCCGTGGCCGGCCGACCCCGACAGGGCAGCGGCGGCCAGGATCGCGCTCAGGGTGGGGCCGATGCACGGCGTCCAAGCGATCGCGAAGGCGGCCCCGGCGACCAGCGGCCCACCGCGCCCGGCGCGGGCGAGGAGGCCCTCGACGTGCCACTCGCGGTTGAGGCGGGTGAAGAAGAAGGCGGCGACGAACAGCACCCCCATCGTGATGATCAGGGCCGCCGCCACCTTCTCGAGCACCTGGCGGTGCTGGTTGAGGGCGCTTCCGAGCCCGGTCGCGCTCAACCCGAGGAGGATGAAGATCGCCGAGAAGCTGGCGCAGAAGAGCAGGCTCGGGACCAGAACCCGGCGCCAGCTCGCCGTTTCGAGGTCGGCGTAGGCGACACCCGTGACCGCCGAGATATAGCCCGGCACGAGCGGGAGGACGCAGGGGGAGAGGAAGGAGACGAGGCCGGCCGCGAGGGCGGCCAGGACGCCCACACCCGATGCGGGGTCGGTCTGCATGCCACAAAGTTTGCCTTGTCGGGCATCGGGCGCCGCCCGGGGTGCTTCAAAGACCGGGTTTTTCACGGATGCGTGTTGCGGGGCAGCCCGGATGTACCGAAGGTTGCGCGGCCATAGCTTTCACACGCTTCAAACACCGCCCGCCTGCGGAACCTCGACTCCAATCGTCGGTAGCGCATCCGGCGAGCCAGGGCAACAGGCGCGGCGACCTTCATCCCCCTGGGGTCGCCGCGCCCGTTGCCCTGCCGCCACCTGGCGATTAGCGTTAGCGGCAGTGAGGGGCCGCCGGAAAGCCCTGTCGCTGTGCCTCGCGGGCCTGGCGCTCGCCGGCTGCGGCGGCGGGGAGGGCCGGGTCGACCGGGTCTCGCTCAGCGGCTGCCTCGCCCAGCGCGGGTGGCAGGTGCGGGCAGCCGCACCCGCGGGCGGCACGATCCTCGGAGACGTCGCTCCCGACTTCCGCGCCCGGCTTCGCGGTGAGACCGCCGACGTCGTCGTCGAGCGAAGCGACGCGCGGGCCCGGCGCGACGCCGCAAACCTGAGCGGGGCCCTCGGCAGCTACGGCGTCCGTGACCCCGGCAGCAGGCTGATCGCCCGCCGCAACGTGGTCGTGATCTTCGAGCGGCTTCCCAGCGCCGGCGCCCGCAGAGCCGTCACCGCCTGCCTCGGCTGATCAGCCCGGCTCCGGTCCCGGGTCCTGGCCGAGCAGCCCCCGGAGCGCCCTGCCCGCCTTCGGCGCCAGCTCGCGGGCGTTGTTGTTGAACATCACGTGGGTCTCGACCGCCTCCTGGTCGAGCTTGCGCGCCCGCTCCCCGATCTCGCGAAGCTCCTCCTCCGGGTAGTCGTAGTCGAAGCGCTCGGCGACGGTGCGGCCGTGCATGTAGCCGTCGGCGTTCCGGCCGTGGCAGCGCAGGTATGCGAGGGCGTCGGAGGTGACCGCGTCGATGTCGGCCGGGAAGATCGGAACGTGCCGCTCGCGCGGCGAGTCGACGCAGACGAAGGCGGCGCCGCGCTCGGAGAGGAAGGCGAGGGCGTGCTCGAGGCGCTTCGAGGACGCCCATCCGATGTGCCGGAACTCGACCGCGACGGGGTGGGGGGCGAGGCCTGCGATCACAGGGTCCAGCTCCTCGATCTCGTTCTTGTGCGGCTCGAAGCCCGGGGTCAGCTGAAGCAGGAAGGAGGTGAGCTTGCCGGCCTTCGCCAGCGGTTCGAAGGCCTCGAGGGTCCGCCTGCAGATCTCGTCGACGAGGGCGCGGTCGGCGATCACCCGCCCGCGCTCGTTCGTCTCCACCTCGTCGCGGAGGTCCTTGGGGAGGTCCTTTGGTTGGGTGGAGTGGCGGGAGAGGAGCCTGTGGAGCTTGAGGTCGAAGCGAAACCCCTCCGGGGTCGCCTCCGCCCAGCGCCGGACGGTGGAGGCGGCGGGGATGGCATAGAAGCTCGAGTTGAGCTCGACCGCCTCGAAGCGCTCGGCGTAGTAGGGCAGCCGGTCGCGGGCACCAAGCCCCTGCGGGTACCAGTGCTCCACGAAGCCCGGGTCCGACCAGCTCGAGGTGCCGACGACGATCCCCACGCCCGGCCTCAGCCCTCGCTCGCCGGGGGCTCCTCCACCCGGCCGGCGGGCGAGTGGTAGCCGCCGCCGGTCCCACGCGGCCAGAAGGGCCACTCCTCGAAGGCGACGGAGCGGCCGTCGGCGTCGAGGGTGACGATCCAGATGTCGCGATAGGTTCGGCCGACCCCGGCCCGGTAGCGGACCTCGACGCGGGCGACGCCGGTGTCGCCCTCGACGGCGACCACCTCGCTCTCCATCTCGAAACCCTCGTCGGGGCTGTCGCGCTCGGCCTCCCACATCTCCTTGATCTCATCGAGGCCCCGGTAGGGCTCCTCGAACGGGGCGCTGAGATAGGTCGCCTCGGGCGCGAACAGCTCGTCCAGGGCGTCGGCGCCGGCGGCCCGCCAGGCGCGCTCGTACTCGGCGATCCACCTTTCCAGGCTCTTCCGGTCCATCGGCTCGTATCTGAGCAGATTCCCCGGGCCGTCGCCGGGGGCCCGGTGCGCCGTTACGCTTCGCCTACCGGGGCGCGATCCGGAGGCGGATCCGGCGAGCGCTCGGCCGCCCGATCAGGACCAGCCTCCTGCCGCCGCTGGCCCGCCTCAGGGCAGCGCCGCGCACCCGCACCCGGTACCCCTGCGGGTACTGCACCGCCGGCACGAACACCTCGCTCAGCCCACCGCGGAACCTGCCGTGCCCGGCGGCACGCCCGGTCCGGTACAGCAGCTGAAACCGGCGGGTGTCCGGGTCGAAGGAGAAGCTGACCGGGGTGCCGGCGATCGCCTGTGGGTAGGGACGGGCCAGGGCCCGCAGCTTGTCGTGGAAGACGTTCGCCCCGCGGGGGGGTTTTGCCGGGTCCTTGACCAGCGCCTGGATGTCACCGGGGCCCGAGGTGGTGGGATCTTCGCAGCCGCAGTATTGCCACTCCTGCCAGGAGACCATGTGCAGGTCGGCGAGGCCGGTGATCCGCTCGAGGGTGGGGATGTCGGCGGTGGCGCCGAACTCCGAGAGCAGCAGAGCGGTCTTCGCCGTGGCAGCGTGCGCGTCGGCGTTGTCGAAGACCCGGGCGTCGGCGTCACCGCAGTTGGTCGGCGCCCCAGCGACCAGGCCGGGGAAGCAGTAGTCATGGAAGCTGAAGCCGAGGCGCTTGGGCTTCAGCCGGGGGATGTTGGTGTCCGAGTCGAAGTTGAACAGCACCTGCGGCTCGTAGAAGACGAGGTGCCCGCGGTCCGCCCTGCGGATCCTGGCGACGACGCGCCTGTAGAAGGGGACCAGCGAGCCGATGTCGAAGCCGGGGCAGCCGTCGACGGTGAGGCAGCTCGAGAAGGCGCTACCCGGCCAGGGCTCGTTGAGGATGTCGTAGCCGAGGACGCCATCGTCGTGCCCGAAGCCTCGCGCCACCTTCGCCCAAGCCGCCGCGTAGCGGTTCTGGATCCCGACCCCGCCGGGGCCGGCGTCGTTTGCCCAGAAGTTGTCGAAGGCCCGGTTGAGGCCGGGGCTGGTGACGTACGAACCCGGGAACCCGGTGAGCGGATCGGCGGGGAGGCCGTCGTCGAGGACCGCCCAGTCGGGCCAGCCCTCGCCGCCGAACTTCTCGTTGTAGAGGTCCTGGTGGAAGTCGATCAGCGAGAAGATCCGGTGGCGGGCGAGGGTGCGCTCGATCGAGCGAATCTTGGTTATGTAGCCCTGCCTGTAGTGACCCGGGCTCGGCTCGATCGCCTTCTCGATCATTCCGAGGCGGACCGTGTCGAACCCGTTCCGGGCGAGGAAGCGGGCGTCATCGGCGCCGAATCCGACCGCGCCCGGCTGGTAGGGCGGGCGCTTGTAGACCATGTTGATCCCGTGCAGGATCACCACCCGGCCCCTCGAGTCGACGATCCAGCGGCCCACGTTCCGCAACGGGCCATCGGGGGCAGCCCGGCGCGCGAGCGTCGTCGCGGGGCCCTTCGCCGCCGCGCTGCCCGCGACGAGGAGAGGCAGCGCCAGCGCCAAGATCAAGGCCCCGCACAGCGTCCGGCTCGGCTTCGGCATCGCTGGGATCATTTCAGCCCAGCCGCCGCTCCAGCCGCCTACGGGCGCGCTTGATGGAGAAGCCCCTGAGGGCGCCGGAGTCGCGCGCGGCCTCCTCGAGCGGCTCCTGGGCGCGCTCGTCGCCGATCGCCGCGAGCGCCTGGGCCGCGTCGATTCGCACCTGGCGGCGCGTGTCGCCGAGGCAGGCGATCAGCGCCGGCACCGAATCGCCCGATCCGACCGAGCCGAGCGCTCGCGCCGCCTTCGCCCGCACGCTCCAGTCGGGGTGGCCGAGGAGGGGGGTGAGGTCTGGTTCGCTGGAGCGGTCGCCGATTGCCAACAGCGCCCCGCAGCAGAGGGCGACCAGGGCGTCATCGCGATCGGTGAGCGCCCCTCGCAGGGCGGGCGATGCGCCCGGGTCGCCGATCCGGCCGAGCTCGGCGGCGGCGCGCCGTCGCACCGCCGGGCCCTCGCTCGCCGACATCAGCCGGGAGAGCGCCTGGACCGCGGGCGCTCCTCCGAGCCGGCCCAGCTTCTCGGCGATCATCTCCCGGATCGCCGGCGATCGACGCACCTCGGCCTGGTCGAGAAACGCCGCCAGCCCCTTCGTGTTCCCCTCGCGCGCGAGCCGATCGACCGCGCCGACCAGCACCCGATCCGCGAGCATCAAGTCCCTGGAGCGCATCGCCACCAACGTACCCGGATGGCACCGGAAGCCCCAGTCGGGCTCGCCGTCCACCTCCGCTGGGATCACGCCCGCCCTGCGATCGCCGAGCGTGACGCTCGAGAACCGAGCTTATGTCAACTCCCGCCGACGGAGAGGATCCGCGAAGCGCCTTAGCCCTCGCCCGAGGCGGGCTCGCCACCCGACCGGGGACCGGCCGACCTGCGGGCCTGGGTCGGCCGCTGCTCCGGCTGGCCGCGCTCCTCGTGCTGGTGGCGGCTTCGGTGCCGGCTGACCGACATCGCGATGAGCAAACCGACCGCGGCGAGCAGGGCGATCGCCACCGCGAAGATCACCCCCGGGCCGATAGCCAAGCCGATCACAAGCAGGGCGAGCAGGGCCACGCCGCCGATCGCCAAACCAAAGCTCTGGCCGTACACGGGATTCGCCTCCGTTCGTGGGACTGACCGCCGGTCGAACCCCATCTACCCCGCTTCCCGCCCGCCCACACGCTCCCGCGCACGGTGCCCGAGCCGGTCGGCTCGAGCGGGCTTCGGGGGTGCGTGATTGCCGAGCACAATGGGCCGGGCGAGATCGACTCGATCTGGTTCACACGTGACGGGTCGATGTCAGCGCCACCGGCAAGATCAAGATCGAGCTCGACGGCCGTAAGGTGGTGAATGCACCGCTGCAAAGGTCGTCGACGGGGCGCTCGGCCCGCCGTTCGTCTATCCGGTGGTCGCCAACGCCGACCAGAGCTCGGGCGGTGTCTACATCAAGGTGCCCATGCCGTTCCGCAACCAGATGCGGATCACGACCGATCAGAAACCCTCTGTGGCGTTCACAGGCCATCACTGCACCCGGGCGACGTGTCGCTTCTTTACGTCCAGTTACAGCACCGCGAAGTACTACTACGATCGAAGAACCTGCGATCAGTGGGAAAGACCTGAGCAAGAAATACCTTCAGGATTTCAGGAAGAGGCAGGCACTTCTCAGGCACTACCGCTGCATCCTCCCTGCTAGGGGGAAGCCAAGCAACAACGTTGACGACCTCGACGGGGACGGCGATGGGATCGCCTGCGAGTCCCACCCCTACCCCTGCGCCAAGCCAGGCTCGGGATCGGGCGGACAAACGCCGAAGGCGCGAAAGATCAAGGCGAAGGTGATCCGCGCCATCGACGGCGACACCCCTCGAGGTCCGGCTCCCAAACGGGAAGAGGCCCGACGTTCGGTTGATCGGGACCGACACCCCCGAGACCCACCGCCCGGGGACCCCGACTGAGTGCGGCGGCCCGCAAGCCTCGAAGTCGATGCACAAGCTCGCTGATGGTCAGAGGTGACGCTCATCACCGACCCAACCCAGGACGGAAGGACCGCTACGGTCGCCTACTCCGATACGTCGTCCGCCGCAACAACCACAAGGACCTGGGCAGGGTCCAGATCCGCCGCGGCTGGGCCCACGTCTACGTCTACGCCCACCATCCCTTCCGGCGGGTTAAGGCGTACAAGCGGGCTCAGCGGCTCGCCCGCAGCGCCGGCGTCGGGGCCTGGCAGCTCTGCGGTGGCAACTTCCACACTCCTCAGTTAGCCCGCCGACCATCGCTTCGCCCACCTACACGACCGACTCGGGCAAATCTATGAGCAACTTCTTACACATATGGGGCGGGCAGGACTCGAATCTGCGCGCCACGGATTATGAGTCCGTGGCTCATCGGCTTGTTCATGCGGTTCCTGGCCCGTCTTGTAGTCGCCATGTAGCCCTCAGCGCGACTAGACTGGCCCGGCCTCCTGTCGGAATCGCCTCGCGGTCCGGGTGATGGCAAGGCGGAGATGCGCGGCGAGAGCGGCGAGCTCGTCGTTAGCTGAAGTCCGTCTCGTCATTCGTCGCTCGGGAACCCGGTGCTCAACCGTTGCGATCCCCAGAGATAGTTAGCGTAGCCAACTAACTTCTCTATCGCCGGTGCGCCCAGACCGATACTTGAAGCGCTTGACATCGTCGTTACTCCACGGATAGGGTCGGCGTCACTAGGGACGCCCCGAGGGGGCGCACACTGCAACGAAGGGAGAGCTTCGTGCTCACAAGAATTCGGCGGGTGCCTTCGCCAGCGCTGGTGATCTCGACGATCGCACTGTTCGTGGCGATCGGCGGCATCAGCTGGGCGGCGGCGACGATCGGCACCAGCGACATCAAGAATGGCGCCGTGACGACGAAGAAACTTCACAACACTGCCGTGGCCACGAACAAGATCAAGAACAATGCGGTCACCGGCGCGAAGGTCAATGAGGGGTCGCTTGGGCAGGTGCCGTCGGCGACCAACGCGGACAACGCGACCAACGCGACCAACGCTAACAACGCGAACACGGTCAACGGCCTAAACGTCGTCAATTTCCACCTGAACGGGCCAGCGCCGATCGGCGACCAGCAGATCCTCGATCTGAACGGACTCCGCCTGCGGGCGAGCTGCGTCGGCGGCGCAGTAGTGCTGATCGCCCAGACCACAGTCAACGACGGAGAGATCTCGGCGTGGGTGGACGACGCCAGCAGTGCAACCAACAATCATGATTTCGACGATACGTTTAACGTCGGCGATTCGTTCACCGTCCCGGAGGCGACCGACAGCGACACCCTTGGGCAGGGCGCCTACACCGGCGGCGACCTGAGGACCGTGAGGTTCTTCTACAACGAAGAGGACTCTATCGGCAGCAACAACTGCCTGCTGAACGGCTACGCGATCGGCTGAGTTCCCGAAGAGAGCCTAAGCAGGCGCATGTCGTCACGAGGGCCGGGCGTAGGCGCCCGGCCCTCGTAAGTTTGCCTCAGTTACGACCGGCCGCGCTTTCCCTGGCGACCCCCGCCGCCTCGTCGGGCGTGATTCGGGATAAAGCGTACGCAGCACGGCGATGGCCACCGCCGTGCTCCTAGACGATTAGATGAGTGGTGCATATCCGGTTCCGTCAGGTAACGCCTCTACGGTGCGCGGGTGCCTCGTCCAGACTTCCCGGCCACGCTCATGGACTTCCAGGGAGCGGTTCGCGACCGAGACCGCCTGCCTCGACTACCTGGCGGACTCGCGGTGGCCCGACGGCTTTGCCTGTCCGGCCTGTGGCGGGCGACGTGCATGGGTGCTCGAGCGTCGGCACCTTTGGGAGTGCGCGGCCTGCCGCACCCAGACCTCGGTTACCGCCGGGACCGTCATGCACGGCACCCGCACGCCGCTTCGGCTTTGGATCTGGGCGGCCTACCTGGTCGCCACCCACCATCCGGGGATCTCCGCCAAGCAGCTCCAGCGCCAGCTCGGCCTCTCGCGCGATGAGACCGCCTGGCTGATCCTCCAGAAGCTCCGCCGGGCGATGGTCGCCCCCGAGCGCGAGCCGCTGCGGGGCGAGGTGGAGCTCGACGAATTCTTCCTCGGCGGGTTCGAGGAGGGGCTGAAAGGCAGCCGCCAGCGGGGCAAGAAGGCGCTTTGCGGGATCGCGATCGAGGTTCGGGGCCCGGGCTCGGGGCGGGTCCGCCTCGCGGTCCTGCGCGACGCCTCGGCGCGGTCGCTCGGCGCCTTCGCGAGCTCGACCACCGCCCGCGGGGCGATCGTCCACACCGACGCCTGGCCCGGCTCCAGCCGCCTCCCAAAGCTCGGCTACGACCATCGACCCTGCAGCCAGCGCGCCGCGCCCGGCGAGCGCCTGGTCCCGCGCGCCCATCGCGCCGTCGCAAACCTGAAGGCGTGGCTTCACGGCACTCACCGCGGCGTCGGCGACCCCACCTTCAGGTCTACCTCGACGAGTACGTCTTCCGCCACAACCGACGCCGCACCCCGATGGCCGCGTTCCAGACTCTGCTCGGGCTCGGGGCCCTACACGCGCCAACCACCTACCACCAGATAACCCGGCGAGCTCAGGCGGCAGCCTGACCTAACCGGATACGCACCAGATGAGTAATTCCACGGCGGCGGTTCCGCGGAACCGCCCCGCGATCGAGGGATTCGGCGAGGAGAGGCCGAAATCGGCGGTGTCCAAAGTCACCGTCTGCCGGAGGCCACGATGCTCGCCGATCTCGACACTCTCCTCACCACCCGTTATTGCATGGCCGACGATCTCCTGCCCGGCAAGCCCAACAACGCGCGTCGCAGGGTCACCGACCCCGAGGTTGTCACCCTCTGCGTCGCCCAGGCGATCATGGGCATTCCGGAAGACCCCTGCTGGTCTCGGTCGGGCGGGCACCGCCCTCGGTCTCAACCTTCACTGGACGCTGGGCAGGTACTGGATGCTGGGCACGTTCTCGAAGCGCTTCCAGTCACACCGATCCGGGGCTCCGCCCCCGATCAGCGCGCCGTCCTCCCGACGCGATCCGACGGTCGTCCATTCCCGGCCGACCGGCAGGTTTGGGGGCGCGGCGATCGGAGCAAACGATGGAGGAGCGAAAGATCGAGAAAGGAGCACGGAATGCCCTGGGACGAGTTGAAGCCGAGGCAGTTCCCGGCGTTCGAGAAGGACCTCGACGGGATCTCCAAGCAGACGATGGAGGACCACTACAAGCTCTACGAGGGGTACGCCAAGAAGGCCAACGAGTGCCGTCGGATCCTCAACGAGCTTGATTACTCGAAGATCGAGGGCAACCAGGTCTACTCGGAGCTGCGAGCGGTGTCGATCGACTACACGTTCGCACTCCTCGGATTCAAGAACCATGACCTCTACTTCGGCCACCTCGGTGGTGACGGCGGCGACCCCGATGGGCGCTTCGCCGAGCTGGTCGAGGAGGAGTTCAACGGCCTCGGGAAGTGGTTCGACGCAGTCAAGAAGGCCGCCAGCGCCGCCCGCGGCTGGGTGATGGTCGGTTATGACCTCAACGACGGTTCGGTGTTCAACTACATCATGGACACGCAGAACCTGTGGGCCGTCTACAACATGTGCCCGGTGCTCGCGATCGACGTCTACGAGCACGCCTACGTGCGCGACTTCGGCGCCACTCCGGACGGCCGCAAGCAGTACGTGGAGGCCTTCTTCCGCAACCTCGACTGGGACCACGTCAACCGGCAGCTGATCCAGGCGGAGGCGGCGAAGCATGGCGCCGACACGAGCGGCGCGGTCGAGTCGCCGAGGTTCGCCCCTGCCACCGGCTGACGAGCCGAGGCGGTTCTCCGGCACCGATCGCGGGTACCAGGCGATCGGTGCCGGAAACCCCCGACAAGGATGAGGACCAGCGATACCCGCCGATCGCCGACTATGGCTTGATCGGGGACTGCAGCTCATGCGCGTTGGTCTCGCGCGCGGGCTCGATCGACTGGTGCTGCCTGCCCCGATTCGACTCCGGGAGCTGCCTCGGAAGGCTGCTCGACTGGGACCGCGGCGGCCACTTCGCCCTCGCCCCCCCCGCCGGACTCCCAGCGCTCCAGCTTCCGGGCCTACGTGGACCAGACGATGGTGCTCACCACGACGTTCCGGGTCGTGGGCGGCCAGGCACGAGTGATCGACTTCTTCGCCTTGCCCGCCGACGGCCCGGGCGGCGATCCACCCCAGATCATCCGCATCGTCGAGGGCGAGCGCGGATCGGTCCGCTTCGACGCCACCATCGCACCCCGATTCGACTCTGGCGCCGTGGACGCGTGGATCCGCCGCCACGGGATCGGGGAGTTCACCGCGATCGGCGGCGACGACGGGCTGGTCGTGGTCAGCGACGCGCCCCTCGAGGAGAGCGGCCACCGCCTGGAGTCCAGCTTCGCCGTGCGGGCGGGCGACCGCGTCCACTTCTCCGTCATCTACGGAAACCCGGCCGAGCTCGAGCCCGAGGCGCTCCATCCCCCCGCCCCCGCCGACCTCGACGAAGCGCTCGAGGAGACCCTCCGGTTCTGGCGCCAGTGGGCGGCCCGGCTGTCGGTCGAAGGCGGCGATTCCGCCGAGGTGATCCGCTCGGCCCTGGTGCGCAAGGCGCTCACCTATGCCGGGACGGGCGCCCTGGTGGCCGCCCCCACCACCTCCCTGCCCGAGGCCCCGAGGGCCGAGCGCAACTGGGATTACCGCTACAGCTGGATCCGGGACTCCAGCATGGCCGTCCGGTCCCTGGTCCACCTCGGCTGTGAGCCCGAGGCCGATGCCTTCCGGCGCTTCGTCGAGCGCAGCGCGGCCGGCAACGCCGCCGACCTCCAGATCCTCTACGGCGCCGGCGGGGAGCGACGCCTGCGCGAGAGCAACCTCGATCTCGAGGGCTGCTGGGCCGTCCTCGACAAGGGGTTGAAACCGGCCAACGCCTGCATGCGCAAGGCCCCGAGCGCCGGGTCCGGGAACGAGATCTCCGGAGCGGTCGGGGAGCGAGGGCTATGACGAGCGGCGGGGGATCTTCGTGCAGGCCTTCGGCGAGCGGCGCCTGGACGCTGCCCTGCTCCGGCTCCCGCTGATCGGGATCGTCGACTGGGACGATGAGCGAATGGTGCGAACCGCCGACGCGATCCGCGAGGGCCTCGACGAGGACGGGCTGATCCGGCGCTACGAGGGCGACGACGCGCTGGGCAGAACCGAGGGCGCCTTCCTGCCGGCGTCCTTCTGGCTTGCCGAGGTGCTGGCGAACCAGGGACCCGGCGATGAGGCACGCGTCGTCTTCGACCGGGCGATGGCGACCGCCAACGGGCTGGACCTGTTCCCCGAGGAGTACGACCCCGGCGCGGAGCGGATGCTCGGCAACTTCCCTCAGGGAATGACCCATCTCTCCCACATCGCAGCTGCGCTTCGGCTCGCCGAGGCCGAGCACCCGAAGCTGCCGACGGCGGCAGATGCTCGCGCCGGCGCGTGAGCGCCGAGACCGGCTGTGGAGGCGCGAATGCCCAATTGCCCGAGCGGGTATTGAGAGGATCGATGGACACGACGCGGACGAAAGCCGACGCGATCACGTTGGCGACGGGGACCGAGATGCCCGCGCTGGGGCTCGGGACCTGGGAGCTGACCGGGGACGCGGCCCGGTTCGGGGTCTTGCACGCGCTCGGGATCGGCTACCGGCTGATCGACACCTCCGGCGACTACGGGAACCAAGCCGAGATCGGGGAAGCCCTGCGCGCAGCCGGAATCGAGCGCGACGAGATCTTCCTGGTGACCAAGGTCGAGGAGGACGAGGACCCCTACACCTCGGCGGGCGCGAACCTCGCGGAGCTCGGGACCGAGTACGTCGACCTCTGCCTGATTCACCGCCCGCCACCGGATGGAGCCGGGGAGGCGCTGTGGGTGGGCCTGATCGAGGCGAAGCGGGACGGCTTCGTCCGCGAGATCGGCGTCAGCAACTACGCGCGCGAGCAGATCGATCGCCTGATCGACACCACCGGCGAGCGCCCGGTCGTGAACCAGCTCGAGTGGAGTCCCTTCGGCCACAGCGACGAGGTCAGGGAGCACGCGAGACAGAAAGGGATCGTGATCCAGGCGTACAGCCCGCTTACCCGGGGCAAGCGCCTCGGCGACGAGACCCTGGCGGAAATCGGCGAGGCACACGGAAAGACCCCCGCCCAGGTTGCGCTCCGCTGGAGCATCCAGGTCGGCGCTGCCCCGGTCCCGAAGGCGGCAACGCCGGAGCACCGTGAGGAGAACCTCGACGTGTTCGACTTCGACCTCGATGACGATGAGATGAGGCGCCTCGGGGCGCTCAACGAGCACTACTCGGCCCTGGCCGGCCTTCCCTACGTCTAGAGGGCTGATGTGGGTTCAACGCCCGTCATAGGCGACGAGCGCTCTCGCCGGCCGACCGGCGAGCAGGTTGCAGAAGATGCCCAGGGTGAGCGCGAGCAACCGCTGGGCGATTCGCTGCGCGAGCCCTCCGGGCGTCTTGGCGAGGTGATCGCTGAGCCGCATCTGGCCCTTGAGGTTGGCGAACAGCGACTCGATGACGAGGCGGATCCGCGCCTTCTCGACCTCGGCCGGAGGGCGATCTCCCAGGCGGTGGCGGTCTGGGGTGATGAGCTCGACGTCTGTGAGCTCGAGCGTGCTGCACAGCTCACGGCCCCAGAGCCCCTTGTCGCAGAAGAGGATGGTGCCGGGATGAGCGCAGGCGAGATCGACCACCGCCTGGCGCTCCTGCCCGGCCTTCGGGCCGACCAGCTCATAGCCGACCGGGACCCCCTTCGGGTCGCTGATCACGACCAACCGCATCCCCCAGACGAACTGGCTCTTCGAGGGGGAGTAGCCGTAGGAGGCGTGGCCGGCAAAGTGGCTGTAGGAGGCGCAGCCCGGGTAGTTGGCGCAGGAGATCAGGGTGCCGTCGGCGAGGCGGACCCGGCCCTCGGCGCAGAGCTCGGCCACCCCGAGCTGCACCGTGGCGATCGAGGGGGTGAGGCGCCGCAGCCGGCGGTTGTACTGCGACTGGTCGGGCAGATCGGGGAACCAGCCGGGAAGGCGGTAGGCGATCATCCCGAGGAACTTGCGATCGGAGCACTCGCCCATCGCCGCCTGGGCCACCGCCAGCGCCACCAGCTCGGCGTCGGTGACCTTGCCCTCGGGGCCGGGGCGAGGAATCGGCAGCGACACCGCGAACACGTAGGCTGCGACTACAAGGGTCTCCAGCGATGCTGTCATCTCGTGCTCCAATCACGAGGGGGCAGGGCTGGAGGCCCTTTTCCGTGCTCACGACCGAGTTCCTTGCTGTGAGTGGGGAACCCACATCAAGCCTCTAGCTGTCGTGCGTTCTCAGGCGCGCCGGCGGGCCGCGATCGCGCCGGCGATCGCCGCACCGGTGGCGATCGCCGCGGCGGCGACGCGATGCCCGTTTCGGTGGCCGTCCCCCTGACCGTCCTCGTGTCCTCGCGCGATCCACCAGCCGAAGGCGGCCCGGGAGCGCTACGCGGTCGCCCACGGCAAGTCGGACCGCCTCGACGCCTTCGTCCTGGCCGAGCTGGCGCGCACCGACGCCCATCGCTTCCGGGCGATCCGCCCCGACGCGGACGAGACCAAGGCGCTGCGAGCGCTGACGCGCGCCCGCCAGGACCTGGTCGGGGTGCGAGTGGAGCTCGCCAATCAGCTGCGGGCCCAGCTCGAGGCCTTCTGGCCCGGCGCCCTCGTCTTCGCCGACGTCGATGGCCCGATCTCGCTCGCCTTCCTGGAGCGCTACCCCGCGCCCGGCGATGCCCGTGGCCTCGGGCCAAGGCGGATGGCGGCCTTCCTCGCCCGCCAGGGCTACTCGGGGCGCAGGCGCCCGGAGGAGCTCGTGGAGCACCTGCGGGCGGCGCCCGCCGGGAGGGCCGGCGAGCTCGAGGCGGAGGTGCGCAGGGCGGCCGTGCTGGGGCTGGTGGCGGCGCTCAGGCCGATCGTCGCCCAGATCACCGAGATCACCTCGCAGATCCGCGGGGCGCTCGGCGAGCACCCCGACGCGGCGATCTTCGCGCCGCTCTTTCGCGACCGCAAGACGGCGATCTGCCCGGCGACCCTGATCGCCGAGCTGGGCGACTCGCGTGAGCGCTACCCGACCGACGCGGCGCTGGCCGCCGACGGAGGCCAAAGCGCGGTCGCGGTCGAGTCGGGAAAGCGCAAGGTCGCCAGCTTCCGCCGGGCCTGCGATAAGCGCCCGCGCGGGGCGATCGCCCAGCCGGCGGACTCCACCCGCCACTGGCATCCCTGGGCGCACGAGGTCTAC
>JBKPIY010000043.1:0-10805 GCA_046730475.1 Actinomycetota bacterium | reverse complement strand
GGTTCTTAGGCTGAACTGATTCCAAGTTCTCCCGACAGTCGTCGGGGACCGAAAGTGCTTTCAGCGAGACGGCCCCCGGGGTCACAACGAGTTCGCCTCGACGCGTATTCTCAACCCGGCCGGAGGATTGGCGTCGGATCGGGAGGGGGATGACGATGGCAAAGCTAGGAGTCGCGGCTTTCGCCGTCGCCGCATGCGTGGCCCTCGCCCTCCCGATCGTGGCTGGGGCGACTCTGACCGAGAGCTGCAGCGACAACCCCAAGGTCGCCACCTCGTTCTGCGTGACCTCGGACCTGACCGCGTCGAGCGCCACGGCCGCGGCGCCGTTCGGGATCGACCTCTCGGCCAGCGATACCTCCACCAACTTCTCGAGCGACACCAGCGAGTGGATGAACCAGGCGACGCTCCATCTGGCGACCGTGGGGACGTCGGCCCCGCTGATCACGCCGTCGGCGAGCATGCCGGATGGCCTCCGCATCGCGGGAGGACTGCCGTGCAGCGCGCCCGCTTACACGGACTGCTCCGCAGGCCACGGAGTGATCGCCGGGAACATCTCGGGGACGTTCGGCTTCTTCGACGGGTACCACGAGGGCACGTTCGGCGTCGCAAGCGTCGTCAACGTGGCCGATGCCGGAGCGGGCAACCTGGCCCATTACGTGATCAACATCAACTACTGCATTCCCGGGCTCGGCCTCCCCTGCCTGATCCAGAGCTCCGTTGCCGCGGACGCGGTGATCGCCGATGGTCCCGGCGCCAGTGGGCTCACTTTCCCTACGCGCACGATGATCACCCAGCCGATTGGCGGCTGCGGGTGCAGCGCGACGGGCGACGTGACGGTGAAATCGATCACCCTTCACTCCGACGCCCAGTCGAGCGTGCTCGTCAACGGCGACCCCGCCGGTGGCACCTTCGCACCCCTCCGCCTGCCGGCCAACTGCGGCGCGGCGACCGCCGATGCCACCTTCCTCGCCGGTGACAACGCCCGTACGGTTTCCGCCTCGAGGACCTTCGCCGTCGGCGGATGCCCGACCGCGTCCTTCTCGAAGACGGTCTCCGGCTCCACTGCCCATCTCAACGGCGGCGGTTCGTCGACCCCCGTCGGCGGCCGTTCGATCGCCAAGTGGGAGTGGGACTTCGGCGACGGCGCGAAGCAGATAACTACCTCGCCGACGGTCACCCACACCTACTCCGCCTCGACCAACCGCACCATCGCATTGGTCGCGGTCGACTCGGCGGGGGCGCGCAGCACCCCGGTCAGCCAGTCGATCCTGGGAACGCGGACGACGCTGTCGATCAGGAAGACCAGGCATCGGATCAAGACGAGGGGGACCGTAGGTCCGAGCCATTCCGGCACGGCGGTCTTGGTCGAGCTGCTGCGCCGTCGCCACCGTCACTTCGCTCGGCTTCGCGAGAAGCGGGCCGCCGTCTCCGAGTCCGGGGCGTACGCCACATCGTTCCGGCGGCCGAGCGGCGGGCGCTGTCGCGCGGTGGTCACCTACCCCGGCGATCCGACCCACTTCGGCAGCACCGCTACCCGGACCTTCCGCTGCTGAGGGTTTAGCCCGACCCAAGCTCGCGTAGGCGGCGCTCGAGGTAGGAGCGCTCGACGGGGTTGGTCGCCAGCTCGAGCGCCCGGCGATAAGCGGACGCGGCCTCCCGTCCGCGGCCGAGGCGCCGCAGGAGGTCGGCGCGGCTCGAGTGAAACCACTGGTAGCGGTCGAGCTCCCGCGTCAGCGCGGGATCGTCGAGAAGCGCCAGTCCCGCCCCGGGGCCCTCCGCCATCGCCACCGCCACCGCCCGGTTGAGCTCGACGACCGGCGAGGGCTGGGCACGGGCGAGGAGACGGTAGAGGGCGGCGATCCGAGCCCAGTCGGTGTCCTCGGCGGTCCCGGCGCGGGCGTGCTCGGCCGCGATCGCCGCCTGGAGGGCGTACGGGCCGGCCGGTCCCAGCCCAACCGCCCGCTCGACCAGCCCGAGCCCCGACTCGATCTGATTGCGGTCCCAGAGGGAGCGGTCCTGCTCTGAGAGCAGGACCAAATCGCCGCCGGCATCGACCCGAGCCTCGCGGCGCGAGCTCTGAAGCAGCATCAGCGCCAGCAACCCAAGCGCCTCGGGCTCGTCGGGCATCAACGTGGCGAGGATCCCGCCGAGCCGGATCGCCTCGGCGCAGAGCTCGTACCGGATCAGGGCCTCGTCCGAGGTCGCGGAATACCCCTCGTTGAAGATCAGGTAAAGCGCCGCCAGGACCGATCTGAGCCGCTCCGGCAGCTCGTGGTCCGGGGGCACCTGGTAGGGGATCCCGGCGAGCTTGATCTTGCGCTTCGCCCGCACCAGCCGCTGGGCCATGGTCGCCTCGGTGACCAGGAAAGCCCGCGCGATCTCGGGGGTCGAGAGCCCTCCGAGGGTGCGGAGGGTGAGGGCGACCCGGGCGTCGGGGGCGAGCGCGGGATGGCAGCAGGTGAAGATCAGCCGCAGGCGGTCGTCGGGGATCATCGTCTCGTTCTCCTCGGTTCCGTGGGCGTCGGCTTCGACCGGCAGCAGGGCCTCGAGCTCGGCCCGCTTCTCGCCCAGGCGGCGCTCGCGCCGGAGGCGGTCGATCGCCTTGTTGCGAGCGGTGGTGGTGATCCAGGCGCCGGGGTTGGCAGGGACCCCCCGCTCCGGCCACCTCTCCAGCGCGATCAGGAACGCTTCTTGCACCGCCTCCTCGGCGAGGTCGAAGTCGCCAAGCACGCGGATCAGGGTGGCGATCGCCCGCCCCGACTCGCGCCGGAACAGGCGATCTACCAGCCGCTGATCTCTTGCGGGCGAGCCCGCGGCGCCGCCGATCGCCGACCGATCCTTAGCTCAGGACCGGCCGGACCTCGATCGCGCCGCTCTTCGCGCCCGGGATCTTGGCCGCCCACTCGATCGCCTCGTCGAGGTCCCTGCAGTCGAGGACGTAGTACCCGCCGAGCTGCTCCTTGCTCTCCGCGAAGGGCCCGTCGGTGACCGAGCGCTCGCCGTCGCGAACTCGCACGGTGGTCGCCGTCGAGCTCGGCTGAAGCCCATCGCCCGCGACCAGGATCCCCTTGTCGTCGACCTCCTTTGTGTAGTCGCCGTATGCGGCCGTCGTCGCCTCGATGTCCTCGGGGCTCGCTGCACCCCGGGCGTCCTCGTTGACGTAGATGTTGAGCATGTAGCGCATCCGCACTCCTTTCCTGAGCGGCGCCGTTCGCCGCTTCAACCTAACGACGAACGGCAGGCGCCGAGATCGACACCCCTCCGTGAGGGGCCCGCCAGTAGGCTGCCGCGCACTTGGCGCAGTCGAACGGCAAGACGATCGTCTTCTTCCCCGAGGGCGCTTTCGGGCCGACCAACAACTGCGTCGGGATCGGCGAGGTGCTGCGCCGGCGCGGCCACCGGGTGATGTTCGTGGTCGAGGAGTCCTTCGCCGGCACCCTGGAGGAGAAGGGATTCGAGGAGCGGCTAATGCGGCTGGCGCCGCCGCCCGAGCAGGAGGAGGAGCCGGGGCAGTTCTGGAAGGACTTCATCCGCGACACCGCCCCGGTGTTCCGAAAGTCGACCTTCGCCCAGCTCTCCGAGTTCATCGCCCCCACGTGGGAGGCGCTCCTCGACGGCGCCCGCTATGTCGACGAGCGCCTGATCGAGATCTTCGACGAGCTCCAACCGGACGCGATCGTCGAGGACAACGTCTGCGCCTTCCCGGCGATCCCGGCGAGCGGACGGCCCTGGGTGCGGATCGTCTCCTGCAATCCGCTCGAGCTCAAGGACCCCGAGCTGCCGCCGCCGTTCTCGGGGCTGCCGCTCGATGACCGAAGCCGCTGGGAGGAGTACCGGGCCGAGTACGCGCGTGCGATCGGCGACATGCAGGCCTCGTTCAGCGAGTTCTGCGTCGCCCGCGGGGCGCCGCCGCTCCCCGAGGGAGAGATGATCCACGCCTCGCCCTGGCTCAACCTCTACCTCTATCCCGACGAGGTCGACTACCCGCGCTCGGCACCGCTGACGCCCGCCTGGCACAACCTCGGATCGAGCGTTCGCACCACGGATGCTCCCTGGAGCGTCCCCGCCGAGCTCGCAGGGGGCGAGGGCGCCCTGATCTACGTCAGCCTCGGCTCGCTCGGCTCCGGCGACGTCCCGCTGGTGGAGCGGTTGGTCGAGGGGCTGGCGGGGACCCCGCACCGCTACGTCGTCTCCACGGGCCCCCAGCACGCCGAGTACCAGCTCGCCGACAACATGACCGGGGAGGAGTTCCTCCCCCAGGTCTCGGTCCTCCCGCAGGTCGACCTGGTGATCACCCACGCCGGCAACAACACCACCACCGAGTGCCTTCACTTCGGCAAGCCGATGGTCGCCCTGCCGATCTTCTGGGATCAGCACGACAACGCCCAGCGAGTCGACGAGACCGGGTTCGGCAGGCGCTTGCCCACCTACTCCTTCTCCGACGAGGAGCTCAGCGGCGCGATCGAGGCACTGCTCGCCGACCGAGAGCTCGCCGGCCGGCTCGGCGCGGTCTCCCGGAGCCTCCAGGCGAGCCCCGGCAACGAGCGCGCCGCGGACCTGATCGAGCGCCTCGCCGCTTCCGGCAACCCCGCCGCTTCCCGCTAGCATCCCTCCCGGACCGTGCTAGGCGGGGAATTAGCGGTGCCCTGTCGCTCGCAATCCGCTCTAGCGAGGCCGAATCCCCGTCTGAGGGGCCGGTTCTCGGAGCCGGGTCGCCGCGGGCGGCGTTGACGGCCAGGTCCCGCGCAATGCCGGCCCGTGAACCAGGTCAGGTCCGGAAGGAAGCAGCCTTAAGCGATTCCCGGCATGTGATGCGGACCAGCCTGGCCCGAGCCAAAAGCGGCGGTTCCGTCCGGGAGTTTCGCCTCGAGGCCGGGTGCACGGTCCACCTCTGGAGCTTTGCGGGGCCGCGGCCAATTTTCCCCGCATGGCGTCCTTGTGGGCGGGACCGCCGGTTCGCGCTAGCCGGCGCCGGCCTCGACGGTCACCTTGGCCTCTCGCCAGCGGCGCTTGAACGGCAGCCGCCAGCTGTGGGGAGCGATCAGCTCGCGAATCGACCCCGGCCCCCAGGAGCCCGGCGCGTACAGCTGGACCTCCGGCGGGTCCTCGAGCAGCGGGATCGAGACCTCCCAGAGTCGCTCGATCCCCTCCGCGGTGGTGAACAGGGTGTGGTCGTTGTTGACCGCATCCCGGATCAGTCGCTCGTACGCCTCGAGCGTCTCTCCGTCGCGATTCAGCTCCGTCAGCGAGAACTGCATGCTCAGCTTCTCGAGCGTCATCGCCGGTCCCGGCCGCTTCCCGTAGAAGGAGAGCGACAGACGCGAGGACTCGTCGAGGTCGAAGGTGAGGTGGTCCGGTCCGAACTCCCCGACCCCCGAGCCCGCCGGAAACATGCTCTGGGGCGGCTCGCGAAAGGCGATCGAGATGATTCGGGCCCCCTCGGCCATCCTCTTGCCGGTCCGCAGATAAAACGGGACGCTCGACCATCGCCAGTTGTCGATCTGGCATTGGAGGGCAACGAAGGTCTCGGTCTGAGAGTCCGAAGCCACGCCGGGCTCGGACCTGTAGCCCTCGTACTGCCCGCGGATCACCCGGTCGACGTCCAACGGGCGCAGCGAGCGGAACACCTTGCTCTTCTCCTCGGTGATCGCCATCGGTGCGAGGGCGGTGGGCGGCTCCATCGCGACGAAGGCGAGTACCTGGAACAAATGCGTGACGACCATGTCGCGATAGGCGCCCGTCGCCTCGTAGAAATCCGCTCGGCCGCCCACGTCGAGCGTCTCGGGAACGTCGATCTGCACGTGGTCGATGTGGTTTCGGTTCCAGATCGGCTCGAACAGCCCGTTCGCGAACCGCAACGCGAGGATGTTCTGGGCTGCCTCCTTGCCGAGGAAGTGATCGATCCGGAAGATCTGCGACTCGTCGAAGACGCGATGGACGCAAGCGTTGAGCTCGCGGGCGCTCGCGAGATCGGTCCCGAACGGCTTCTCCATGATCACCCGGGCGCGATCGGCCAGCCCTGCCTCGCCGATCGTGCTGACCACGTCGTCGGCGGCGGCCGGGGGAATGCTCAGGTAGTGGAGACGGCGGGGATGACCGCCGAGCTCGCTCTCCGCGCGCGCCACCGCGGTCGCCAGCCCGTCGGCACCGGAGCTCCCGTTGACGTAGGTCAGTCGGTCGGCGAACCGGTCCACCTCGGTCGGCCTGAGGGGGCGGCGCGCGAACTCCTCGCAAGCCTTCCTCGCGAGCCGGCGGAAGCCCTGATCGTCGAGCTCGTCCAGCGAGGTGCCCACGACGGCGAACTCCGGCATCAACCCGGCCTGCGTCAGGTGGAGCAGCCCGGGCAGGAGCTTTCGGCGGGCGAGGTCGCCGGTGGCCCCGAACAGGACGACGACATGGGGTTGAAGCGGCGGCAGCGCCGCCGTGGACGCATCGCGGGGCCCGGTCCCCATCTCCATTGCCCCAAGGTAACGGAGCCTGGTCCGGTGGTGCGCCTACTTGGCGGGGAGCGAAGCGGCGTAGCCGGCGCCCGCCTCGACCCAGCTCGCGAGCGCGTCGTCGTCCGCGGTCGCCCGCGCCGCGACGAAGATCCAGCCCCTCATCGGCCGACCGGTGAAATCGAACTTTCGCACCCCCGGCTCGCTGATCGCGTCTTCCGCATCCTCGGGGTCGAGCCGCACGATCAGCTCCTCGCCGATCACCCCGACGGCCATGTTGCCGGAGACCATGAACCCGATTCCGCCGAACATCTTGCGCTCGCTCACCTCGCCGTGACCGACGATCAGATCGCGTACCCGGTCCGCCAGTTGCTCGTCGAAGGCCATCTCGGACCCCACAGGCTAGGGCCGCTCGGAGCGCCAAGGCGCGGCGGGGCGACGGGTGGCGTTTGAGCCGCTGGGTAGACTCGGCCGCCGTGGTCGAATCAGCCTCCCTCTACCGTCGGCACCGCCCCCAAAGCTTCGACGAGGTGGTCGGGCAGGGGCACGTGGTGCGGACACTGCGCAACGCCGTCGAGCAGGGGCGCGTCCATCACGCCTACCTCTTCGTCGGCTCGCGCGGAACCGGCAAGACCTCGATGGCGAAGATCCTCGCCCGGTCGCTCAACTGCGTGCACGGGCCGACGACGACCCCGTGCGGCGAGTGCGAGCCCTGCCGGGCGATCGCCGCGGGGACGTCGCTCGACGTGATCGAGATGGACGCGGCCTCCAACCGCTCGGTCGACGACGTCCGCGACCTGCGCGAGCGGGTCGGCTACGCCCCGGCACAGGGCCGCTGGAAGGTCTACATCCTCGACGAGGCCCACATGCTCACCAAGGAGGCCTGGAACGCCTTCCTGAAGACCCTGGAGGAGCCACCGCCGAACACCGTCTTCGTCCTTGCCACGACCGAGCCGCAGAGGGTGATGCCGACGATCGTCGACCGCTGCCAGCGCTTCGACTTCCAGCGTCCCTCCCTGGAGCAGATCTCCGAGGTGGTCAGGCGGGTCGCTGCGGCCGAGGGCATCGAGATCGAGGACGCCGCCGTCGCGCTGATCTCGCGGGCGGCGGCGGGGAGCTTCCGAGACGCCCTCGGCACCGTCGACCAGCTCGTCGCCTTCGGCGGCGGCAGGAACGTCGCCATCACCACCGACGCCGTGATCGAGGTTCTCGGAGCGGCCGACGCCGAGCTGCTCTTCGATGTCGCCGACGCGATCATCGAAGGCGACGTGCGGGGCGTCCTCGGCGCGGTCGATCGCCTCGTCCGCTCGGGGCGCGATCCGGGCCAGTTCGCCCGCGACCTGATCGCGCATCTGCGCCAGCTGCTCGTGATCCGGGCGACGGGGTCGATCCCCGAGGCGTTCACGGTCACCGCCGGCGAGCCCGGGAGGATGACCGAGCAAGCGGGGCGCGTCGGCGAGGCGAAGCTGATAGGGGCGATAGATTCGCTCTCGGCCGCTGTCGCCGCGATGCGCGAGGGCGACGATCCGCGGTTCAGCCTCGAGGTCGCCCTGATCCGGGTCGCCCAGCCGCGGCTCGACCCCTCGAGGGAGGCCCTCCTGCGCCGGATCGAGGACCTCGAGGGCCGGATCGGCGGGGGCGCGGTGGCGGGACCTGCCGGAGCCGGATCGACACCACGCGCTCCGACGCCGGCAGCACCACCGCCGGCCTCGGAGGCGGGCGAGCGAGGCGACGCCGCGACGGATGGCCCCTCGGATGCCGCTGGGAAGGGCGACGCTCCATCCTCTCGGGCCGAGGCGCCACCGGCCGAGGCCGTCGCGATCGTCTCGCCGGGGAGCGCCGAGATCGACCTCGACCGGGTGGCGCGGCTGTGGCCGGCGATCATCGACAATCTCCGCGAATCGACCTCGGAGATGCTCTCTAGCCTGTTCGAGGGAGCCCGCCCGCTCGGGGTCGACGCCGAGGGGGCGGTGCTGCGGATCGGATTTCCCCCGTCCGCCAAATTCAACAAGCGAAAAGCGGAGTCCCAGGCGAACGTGGAGCGGATCACCGAATCGGTACAGGCCATAGTCGGCGCCCGCCTGCGCCCGGCCTACGAGCTGCTCGACTCGGGCCCGGGCGAGGCAGTGGCCGCGCGTTCGAACGGCGAACCGCTGGCCGAGGAGGAGATCATCGAGCTGCTTAAGGTGAGCTTCGACGCCCTCGAGGTCGATCCCGGTTCCGAGCCCGGGGAGGACGCCGGCTGATGGCCCAGCCCAACATCAACCAGCTGATGAAGCAGGTCCAGCAGATGCAGGCCGAGATGGCGAAGGCCCAGGAGCAGCTCGCCGGGGAGACGGTGCAGGCGAGCGCAGGCGGGGGGATGGTGAAGGTGACGATAACCGGCGACATGAAGCTCCAGGAGATCTCGATCTCGCCGGAGGCGATCGACCCCGAGGACCCGGAGCTCCTCCAGGACATGGTCACCGCCGCCGTCAACGAGGCGATCCGCTCGGCCCAGGAGCTCGCCTCCAACAAGCTCGGCGGGATCGCCGGCGGGATCGGCGGCCTCCCCGGGATGGGCGGCGGACTCCCGGGCCTCGGCCGCTAGCCATCCAGCCGCTCCGGGCCACGATCTAGGCTTCAGGGGTGTACGCGGGTCCGATCAGCCGCCTGATCTCCGAGCTCTCCCGCCTTCCCGGAATCGGGCAGCGGACGGCCCAGCGGCTCGCCTTCCACATCCTTCGCGCCGAGGATGACGAGGCGCTGGCGCTGGCCGATGCGATCCGCGAGGTGAAGGAGAAGGTGGGGCTGTGCGAAGTCTGCTTCAACCTCGCCGAGGGCCCGCGCTGCCGGATCTGCGAGGACGCCCGCCGCGACCACACCGTGATCTGCGTGGTCGAGGAACCCGCCGATGTGATCCCGATCGAGCGCACCGGCGAGTACCGGGGCGTTTATCACGTCCTCGGCGGGGCGCTTTCGCCGATCGACGGGATCGACCCCGAGGACCTGAAGATCGCCGAGCTGCTCGAGCGGGTCGACGGCGAGGTGAGCGAGGTCGTCCTCGCAACCAACCCGACCACGACCGGCGAGGCAACCGCCCTGCACATCGCCGAGGCGCTCCGCGGCCGCGACCACGTCAACGTGACCAGGCTCGCAAGCGGCCTCCCGGTGGGCGCCGACCTCGAGCACGCCGACGAGGTCACCCTGGGCAGGGCGCTCGCCGGCCGCCGCTCGCTCGGGTAGCCACTCCGGCCGGCGCCCGGGTGTCGCACCACGCGCACCGCCGGTTGATCGCGGTTCGCTAGCGCATCGGGCGGGTTTCGCTAGCGCATCGGGCGGGTCGGATCGTCCGGCCCGTAGGAGCGCTGTGGATACTCGTCGCGGTCGCGGCCGCCTCCCTGATTCGTGTGGATCAGCTCGTAGAGGAGCGACAACGCCAGCCCGGCGCCGCCGGCGATCATCAGGATCAGCCCGACCGTCTGGATGTCGATCACCGACGAGTTCACGTTGACCGCGTAGCGGAGGATCGCGCCGATCGCGATCAGGAATATGGCAGTGGCGATAGTCACCTCGGATGAGCATACCCGGGCCCAGGCCGGGAGATTCGCGCCTCGCCCTGGTGGGCGGAGTGGCTCGCGGGCTAGATGGTTGATTCCAAATCCACGCACACCTGGATGACGCGCCTGGCGCTGCGCATCTCTTCGTCCTCGGGCTTGCCTTTGGCGCCACCAAAGGTTGCGCCCTGCGTCCTTAAGCTGCTTGGCCGTGCGCGCCCCCAGGCGCACGTCGATTCGGAATCAACCATCTAGGCGCGTTCGGTGGCGGACTCGCTCAGGCCGATTCGCCCGTGCAGGCGCCGGAGAGGCCTCGGTGCCCACCAGTTCCAGCGACCGAGCATCGCCATCAGCGAGGGGACGAGGGCGGAGCGGATGATGATCGCGTCGATCAGGACCGCGAGCGCCGTCCCGATCCCGTTCTGTTTGATGAAGACGATCTCGGAGGTGGCGAAGGCGCCGATCGCGATCGCGAACAGGAGAGCGGCGGCGGTGACGATCCGCCCGGTCCGCTCGAGGCCCAGAGCGACCGCCTCCTGGTCCGGGGCGCCGGCGTCGCGAGCCTCCTTGATTCGCGACAGCAGGAAGACCCCGTAGTCGGTCGAGAGGCCGAAGGCGACCGCGAACAGCAGGATCGGCATCGTTTGCTCTAGCGCCCCCTGGCTCGTGTAGGAGAGCAGGCCCTCGAGCCGCCCGTCCTGGAAGACGAACACGAGGATCCCGAAGACGGCGCTCAGGTTGAGGAGATTCATCAACAGCTGCTTCACCGGCAGCACTACCGACCCGGTCATCAGGATGAGCACCACCAGGGTGGCGACGACGATGATCGCGA
>JBKPIY010000042.1:0-21834 GCA_046730475.1 Actinomycetota bacterium | reverse complement strand
CCCGGGTGGCGGGCCGGTGCATGGGACCAGGGAGGGCGTGCCGGAAGGCGAACCCCGAGCCCCGGAGGACGATCCCGAGGGCGGCGATCGCGAGCGGGATGTAGAGGGTGCTCATGATCGCCGAGAACGCGGTGGGGAAGGCGGTCCAGAGCACCACCAGGACGAAGATCAGCCAGACGTGGTTCGCTTCCCATACGGGGCCGATCGAGCGGTCGATCTGGGCGCGAACGCGGGCAGAGCGCTCCCCGGTCCCGGCGAGCAGGTCCCACATCCCGGCCCCGAAGTCCGCCCCGCCGAAGACGGCGTACAGGGTGACCCCGATGAACAGGATCACCGCGCAGACGTCGGCCTTGCTCACGCCGAGGCCTCCGAGGGCGGAGCGCCGGGCGGGGGCCCCGGCGGCGCGTAGGGAATGTCGCCGACGGCCTCCTCGCCTTCACCCTCGCGCCAGCGCCTCGACATCGCCCGCAGGATGATCGCGGCGGTGACGCCGAGGGCGATGTAGAGGGCCATCGTGAACGCGAACACGAACCAGATCCCCTTCGCCGGGGTGACCGCCGCCGAGGTGCGCATATAACCCTGGACGATCCACGGCTGACGACCAACCTCGGTCACGATCCAGCCGCATTCGAGCGCAAGCACCGCGGCGACCCCGGCGAGCGCCGCCGCCCGCAGGAACCAGCGGCTGGCGGGCAGGTGGCGGCGGCGGAACCGGGCGATCGCGAACCAGGCACCGAGCGCGAGGAGCCCAAACCCGAGCCCGACCATGGTGTCGAAGGAGAGATGGAGCATGGTCAGAGCCGGGGGTTGCTGGTTGGGAGGGATCTGATCGAGGCCGGTGACGTATGCATCGGTGCTGAAGTCGACGAGGAACGAGTCGAGGCCCGGGATCCCGATCGCGCCCTTCACCTGCCCGCCGGTGCAGATCCCGCCCAGGTACTCAGTCTGGTCGGTGCCACCCTGGTACACGCACTCCATCCCGGCGAACTTGGCGGGCTGGTCGGCGGCGATCGAGCGGGCCGCGGTGTCGCCGACGAACAGCTGGATCGGGGTGGCGATCGCCGCCACCGTGAACGGGATCACGAACCCGATCCGGTGGTAGCGGTCGCGGCGCCCGCGGAGCATCCCCACGGCGTAGACCGAGGCGATCACGAAGCCCGCGACCATGTAGGCGGCGAGCAGCATATGGAAGAACTCGTATCCGGTCGCCGGGTTGAACAGCACCTCGAAGGGTTGAACCGTGTCGATCTTGCCGTCGCTCCCGAGGGTGAACCCCTGCGGTTGGTTCATCCACGCGTTCGCTGCGATCACCGAGAAGGCGCCGCCGACACCGGAGACCACGATCGGCACCGCGCTCCACAGGTGCGCCCGCGGCGAGAGCCGGTCCCAGCCGTAGATGTAGATGGCGATGAAGATCGCCTCGAGGAAGAAGAAGATCCCCTCGATCGCGAAGGCGATCCCGAAGGCGTCCCCGAACCGATCCATGAACCGCGGCCACAGCAGCCCGAACTCGAACGAGAGGACGGTGCCGCTGACGGCGCCGACGGCGAACATGACCGCCACCGCCTTCGACCAGCGCCGGGCGAGGCGCAGGGCATCGTCGTCGCCGCGCGTTCGTCCCCGCCACTCGGCGATCAGCATCATCGCGGGGAAGGCGACCCCGAAGCAGGCAAGGACGATATGGAACCCGAGCGTGAACCCCATCTGGGTCCGCGCCGCCAGCAGGTTGGAGGAGGCGTCGGCGAGGGGGACGCTGAGCGGGTCGAGCATCGGCGGGGACGTTATTGGAACGCCCGCTCGCTGCCCCTCAGGTCCCGCGCTGAGAGCGAAGAACGGCGACGACGAGCTCCATCGCCGCCGCGACGTCCGGGCTGCGAAGGATCGCGAGCGCCTCGCGCAGCTTCATCGGCTCGGTCCGGTCGCGGAAGCGCGGGTAGGCCTCGGTGATCGCCTCGGGACCGTCCATCGCGAGCTTGAATCCGCCCTCGTAGGGGATCTGGCCGAGCGTTCCAAGCAGCATCATCAGGTTGGCGACCATCGTCATCACGTCGGGCCGGGTGAGGGCGCTGAAGTTCTCGTCGAACTCCTCGAGGATCGAGTTCATCCCCGCCAGCAGCCCGCTGTCGGCGAGGCGCTCGACCGTCTTCAGCGCCTCCTCGAGGGCACCGGCATTTCGGGCGAGGCGCTTCTCGAGCCGCTCGAGCGCGGCGCGCTCGTCGGGGGTGAGGGGGGCGCTGTCCTCGGCCACCGCCTCAGCCCCCGAACAGATTCGCGAACCAGTAGGCCTCGAATCCCGATTTGACGGCCCGGAAGGCGCGCATCCCGCCCAGCATCCTGCAGTCGGGAACCTGGGTCCGGCCCTCGAGCTTGTCGGTGAAGTCGCACCACACGGCGGCGCCCTCGTAGCCGGTGTCCATCACGCAGACGCCGACCATGTTGTAGAGCTCGCCCACATAGGTGCCCCGCACCCTGTCGAGGATCTGGCTGACCACGTGCTCCGCCTGGAAATGCGCGAACACGCCGGCCATCCCGAGCCCGATCGTCGGCGCCACCACGTCGCCGATCCCCCACACGTCCTCGAACCGGGGAGAGGCCATCGAGGGCAGCTTCACGTCCATGTAGCCGCCGTCGGCGACCATCCCCGAGTCGCGGATCACCGCCGGCGCCTGGTGAGCGGGCACCACCATTGCGAGCTCGTAAGGAAGCTCGCGGCCGTCCTTGCCGCGCAGCACCTTGTTCTCGGCGTCGTGGGCATCGAGCTCGAATGCTCCCTCGAAGGCGACCCCGCGCCGGTCGAGGAAACGGCCGAACCCGTCGACCATCAGGGGCCCGAAGGTCTCCATCGGGTGCTCCCAGGTGTGGAACACGGTGATCTCGGTGCGCTCGGAAACGCCGCGCTGCTCGGCCAGGTATCGGAGCATCATCGCCGCCTCGAACGGGGCGGGAGGACAGCGGTAGGGCCAGGACTCGACCCCGACCACGACCCGGCCGCCGTCGAACGCGGCGAGCCGCTGGCGGGCCGAGAGCGCGTCCTCGAGCTCCCAGGGCGCCTCCAGTCCCGCGATCTCCCGGGAGCGCCGCAGCTCGGCGCCAAGGGAGACGATCAGGTAGTCGTAGTCGAAGCCGCCCCCGGTGTCCGTCTCCACCCGGCGGGCGTTCGGGTCGATTCCGGTCGCCGCCGCGTGCACCACCTGGGTGCCGTAGCGCTCGGACAGGATCGAGAGGTCCCTGCGGACGTCGTCGGGCTCGCGCTTGCCCGTCATCACCCACAGATAGCTTGGCCGAAACTCGTGCCAGCGGCTGCGGTCGATCAGGACCACCTCGAGCTCACCCTCCCGCGACCAGCGCGCGAGGCGCTTGGCGGCGACCGCGCCTCCGCTCCCTCCGCCGAGGATGAGGACCCGCTTCACAACCGCGACCCTAGCGCCGAGGCCCGGTGGCTGCGGCGCGCCTCCCGAGCCGGTTCGCCGCGGCCCTCAGGCATGGCCGAAGCGCACGGCGGGAAGCACGCGGTGCGCCCAGCGGGGCAGGTACCAGGCCCAGGGTCCGAGCATCCTCAGCAGCACCGGCATCAGCAGCAGTCGGACCAGCATCGCGTCGAGAAGGACGGCGATCCCGAGGATCACCCCCATCTCCTTGGGCGGCAGCGGGCCCGACAGGGCGAAGGTGAGGAAGACGGCGACCATCACCGCCCCGGCGGCGAAGATCACGCGGCCCGAGTGGGCGACGCCGCCGACCATCGCCTCCTTGGCGTCGCCGCTGCGATCCCAGTGCTCCTTGGCCGAGGAGAGCAGGAAGACGGTGTAGTCCATCGAGATCGCGAAGATCATCGCGAAGAAGAAGACGGGGCCCCAGGCGTCGAGGAAGCCCTGCGGCTGGAAGCCGAGCAGCGAGTGCAGGGCACCGTCCTGAAAGATCCACTTGGCGACCCCGAAGGCGGCGCCCGTCGCCAGCAGGTTGGTGACCACCCCGAGGGCGGCGATCAGCGGAGCCTGAAGGGCAAGCACCAGGAGCAGGAAGCCGAGGGCGAGGACGACGCCGATCACCAGCGGCGCCTTCGCCGAGAGCGCGTGCTCGAGGTCATGGTTCTCGGCCACCGCGCCGCCCACCAGCGCTCCCGGCGGGAGCTCGACCCGCAGCCGCTCGATGGTGGCGCCGACCGCCGCGCTCGAGGGATCACGCGTCGGGATCGCGTCGATCAGGGCCAGGCCGCCGCCCCGCTGGGGGGGCAGGACCTGTGCGATCCCCGGGTCGTGCCTCGCGGTCGCCGCCACCGCCCCCGCCCGCTCGGGCGGCGCCACGATCTGGAGGGGACCCGTCGCCCCCGGCCCGAAAGCCGCCTGCACCTGCTGGTATCCGAGGCGTGATGAGTCCCCGGAGGGCACCACCTTGATCGAGGGCATCGAGGTTCGAAGGTCGGTGACCGGCAATGCGAGGAGGATCAGCGCGGCGAGCGCAGGGATCCCGTAAGCAAGCGGCCTCCGCCACAGCCGCTCGCCCCAGGCGGCGAACCGAGGCGAGCGGTGCTCGCCCGAGTGGACCCAGGGGAGGGCCAGCCGGTCGACCTTCGGGCCGAGCCTGGCGAGCACCGCCGGCAGCAGGGTCAGGGTGGCGGCGAGGACGAAGAGGACCGCAAGCATGATCCCGAGGCTCATCGAGCGGAAGGCGGGGCTGGGGACCAGCATCACCGCGCTCAGTGAGATCAGCACGGTCACCCCCGAGAAGAGGACCGACTTGCCGGCGGTGTCCATCGACTGCGCGGTCGCCTCGACGGGGGAGAGCCGGGAGCCGAAGAAGGAGCCCCGGAAGCGATAGACGACGAACAGCGCATAGTCGATCCCAAGCGCCAGGGCGAACATGAGCGCGAAGTTCATCGCCCAGATCGAGATCGGCAGCAAGAGCGTGCCGAGATAGAGCGAGCCGGCGGCGGCCAGCAGGCCGACCATCGTCAGCATCAGCGGGAGGCCGGCGGCCACCAGGGAGCCGAACGCGAGCACCATGATCGCGAGGGTCACCGGCCAGGAGATCACCTCCGATCGCAGCATCGCGGTGCGGTTGGCGGCGTTGAAGTCCGACCACATCCCGGTGGCGCCGGTCAGGTGGACCTGGACGCCGGCGCCGCCCAGCGACTCGAGCCTGCCCTTGAGCCCGTCGACCGCGCGCACCATCCCGTTCGAGTCGCGACCAGCGCCGGCCTGCACGATCGCGGTATGGCGGTCCGGCGAGATCGTGGCCCCCGGCTGCGGCGGGACCACGGCGCGGACAGCCGGGTCGGCTCGGAGGGTGCGCTCGACCACGGCGATCGTCGAGCGGAAGCGGGGGTCGGTCACCGTCTGCGCCGACGAGTGGATGACCGCGATCGGTCCGTAGCTGGAGAGCCCGCGGAAGTTGCGATCGATCAGCTGCCGCGCCTGGACGGATTGGGAGCCGGTGGTCTCCCAGCCGGCGCCGGAGAGCGCTTGCTCCACCCGGGGAGCGAAGAAGCCGAGCGCGACGGCGAGCAGCAGCCAGGCGGCCAGCACGGTGGGGAAGTGGGTCGCCGTGTAGCGACCGAGCCTGCCGACCGGGCCGACCTGGCTCACCGGACCGCCCTGCCCCGGCCCGGGTAGACGATCGAGCCCAGCCCGCAGGCGCGCTGGAGGATCAGCGAGGCGGGGCAGGCGCCGACCGCGACGTAAAGCCATTGGTTGACGCCGACGAAGGCGGTCAGCGCCAGGAACCAGGGCGAGACCAGGGCGACGAGCGCGACGCTCGCCAGGGTGACGCTGCCGGCGAGCGCGAACAGCACCCGCTCCAGGGGCCCGCGGGGGTGGTCCTGGGAGCGGTACACGTCACTCCCCTCCTCGGAGGAGCTCGCCGAGCTCGTCGGCCTCCCGCCGGAGGCCGCCGCAGACCTCCTCGCAGAGGGAGAAAACCATCGGATCGGCGATCGAGTAGACGGCGAAGTTGCCCCGTTTGCGCCTGGCGACGATCCCGGCGCGCAGAAGGACGCCGAGGTGCTTGGAGACGTTTTGCTGGGAGGCCCCGGTCAGCTCCTCGAGCTCGCGGACCGTTGCCTGCCCGTCGCGCAGCGCGTCGAGCAGTCGGATTCGCATCGGCTCGCCGAGCACCCGGAAGCGCTCGGCGATCCGCTCGATCAGGGGAGCCGGGAGAGGATGGGGCACAACCACCGTCGAAGGCACGGGACGGAGGGTAGCACAACCTTTCTGTTGTATGGTAGTGCAGTTGTGCGAGTACGGGCTAGGCTCGTGTCATGGCGCGTCGGATCGTTCCCACTCACTTTCGCAGCGACGGCAAGCCCAAGCGGGCCTACGCGAACGAGCAGATCGCGCGGATCGAGGCCGCGAGGCTGGGGATGACCTTCTACCGCTGCGACTTCTGCGATCGCTATCACCTGGCCAGCGGCGAGCCGGAGCGGCGGGGCGGGGTGCCGCCCTCGCGGCGGAACGACCGGCGCCGCGGCTAGCCGGTCGCGAACAGCTCGACGAACTCGTCGGTGTTGGGATCGCCTCTGGTCGCCTGGCGGACGACCGGCACCCGCTCCGTCCCGATCACGAGGGTCGCGCCCTCGGACTCGACGCCCTCCGGGAGGTCGGTGAGGCTGACCTCGGCGCGCGGGAACGACGCCTTCTCGCCAGGGCTGATCCGGACCTCGTAGTAGTCGCTGTCGTTCTCGCGGCCGATCCCGATGCCCCTGAACGCAACCACCCGGTCGCCCGCCGCGGCGAGGACGAACTGCCGGGGCAGGAGCTTCGACCGTTTCGCCCGCAGCACCTCGATCAGGGCCTTGCCGGTCATCATCGCGGCAAGCGATTGGGGCTTTCCCGGCCGAAAGTGGCCCGCGGCGACGACTTCCACCGAGAGCCAGCCGCTCTCGTTGAGGGCCTTCTTCAGCTCCCCCGGAGCCATCGTCGGCACCGTCATCGCATCCTCGAACCCCACAAGATCGTAATGATCGCCGGCGCTCAGGCGGAATCGCCGCCGGGCGTCTACAGTTGACCGCCGTGTCCGCCGCCACCCTCCACACCAGCGCCGGCCCGGTCCAGCTGGAGCTGTTCGACGGGGACGCACCGAAGACGGTCGAGAACTTCCGCGACCTCGCCGCGAACGGCTTCTACGACGGGCTCACCTTCCACCGGGTGATCAAGGACTTCATGATCCAGGGCGGCTGCCCGGAGGGGACGGGCACCGGCGGCCCCGGCTACACCTTCGAGGACGAGACCAACGACCACCGGGTCGTCCGCGGCGCCCTGGCGATGGCCAATGCCGGGCCCAACACCAACGGCTCGCAGTTCTTCATCGTCACCACCCAGGCGGCTCCGTGGCTGGACGGGAAGCACACCGTCTTCGGCCAGGTGAGCGCTGGGATGGAGGCCGTCGACGCGATCGAGGCGACCGAGACGGGCCCCGGCGATCGCCCCGTCGAGCCCCAGACGATCGAGCGGGTCGAGCTGTCGGAGTGACCTAGGTGGGGTTCCTCGATCGACTCCGGGGGGTCGGCCGCGAGCTGTCCGGGCCGCATCCCGACGGTGTCGCCGAGCTCACGGTGGGGGAACCCTCCTACGACGACTGGGAGGTCGTCCGCGATTTCGACGAGCTCGAGGCGGCGCGCGCCTGGCGCCAGCAGCTCACCGACCAGGGAATCGAGGCGGTGCTGACCGCCGATCACCCCGTCGATGAGTGGGGCCGCGGGGACATCGCCCTCCGCGTCCCACCCGGCCGCTGGAGCGAGGCGAACGAGCTGCTGGACGAGCCCTACGACTGATCGTCAGCCGATACCGGGATCTCCCTTGAACGGGCCTTCCCGTGGAAGCGGACCCCGATCCCGGCTCTACGGCGCCGAGCGGGCCGCTGGCCGCCACATCGTCCACAGCGGTGGCGAGTCCGGAAGCCTGATCTCGGCCACCTCCTCGAAGCCGAACCGGCGGTAGAAGGGGATGTTGGCCCGGCGCTGAGTCTCGAGGTAGGCGCCGAGCCCCTCGGCGTCGGCGCGGGCGAGCCCCGGCCCGATCAGGGCGGAGCCGATTCCCCGGCGCTGGGCCGAGGGATCGACCGAGAGGGTGTTGAGGTACCAGTGCCGCTCCCGGGGGCGGTTGTCGGCCATCAGCTCCGCCATCCGCCCGCCCCGGCCGAGCGCCGGCGCCCCGCGGGGCAGCAGGGCGAGGACCTCGGCGATCCGCTCGCCGACGCTCAGCCTCTGGGCGTGGGGCGGCATCCAGAGGGCGCCGCCGCGGGCGTCCGACGTCGTCCAGGCACCGCCGCGCGGGCCGAACACCCGCCGGATCATCACCCGGTAGTAGCGCGGCAGGATCCGCCGGCAGCCCTCCTCCCCGCCCAGCACCCACACCCAGACCTCGTTGTCCGCGAACCCGCGCGCGATCGCCGCGGCGGCGCCGCGGTTTAGCTGTGGGGAGATCGGGACCACCTCCGGGCCCACGACGGTGAGGCTAGCTCGGGCGCGGCCCGCAACCGGCTGGGCTGCCGAGGCGACGCCACATCCACGAAGATGGGCGGCGGCACGGGCATTCAATGGACGCCATCGAGCCGGTCAACATCGCGGACCTCGAGCGGGTCGCCTCGGAGAAGCTCGGGGCGGGGGAGCGCGCCTACTTCGCCGGCGGGGCCGGGGACGAGCGCACCCTCCGCCGAAACGTCGAGGCGTTCGCCGATTGGGAGCTGCGCCCGCGCGTCCTGGTCGACGTCTCGGAGGTGACGACAAGGGCGACCGTCCTCGGCGGTGAGGTCTCGATGCCCGTGCTGGTCGCCCCGGTCGCCTTCCAGCGTCTGGCGCATCCCGACGGCGAGCCGGCGATGGCGCGGGCGGCGGCGGCCGCGGGGACGGTGATGTCGCTGTCGACGATCGCCACCGCCGGGCCCGCGGAGGTCGCCGAGGCGGCGCCCGATGGAAGGCGCTGGATGCAGCTCTACTGCTTTCGCGACCGGGCGGTGACCCGGGCACTGATCGACGAGGCGACCGACTCCGGCTACGAGGCGATCCTGCTCACCGTCGACGGGCCCTATGCCGGGCGTCGCGAGCGCGACCTCCGAACCGGGTTCGCGGTGCCCGCCGAGGTCCGCACCCCGGCGATCGAGGCGGCCGTCGGCGCGAAGACGCTGACGACGCCGGAGATCTTCGGCCTGATCGACCCCGCGCTCGCCTGGTCCGACCTCGAGGCGCTGGTCGCCGACACCGAGCTTCCGGTCCTGGTCAAGGGAGTGATCACCGCCGAGGATGCCGAGCTCGCGCTCGAGCACGGCGCCGCCGGGGTGGTCGTCTCCAACCACGGCGGCCGCCAGCTCGACGGCGTCCCCGCCACGATCGACGTCCTCCCCGAGGTGGTGGAAGCGGTCGGCCGCCGGGGCGAGGTGCTGATGGACGGCGGCATCAGGCGGGGGACCGACGTCGCCACCGCCCTCGCTCTCGGCGCCCGCGCGGTGCTCGTCGGCCGGGCGCCGCTTTGGGGGCTCGCGGTGGGCGGCCAGGCCGGGGCCGAGCGGGCGCTCGAGATGCTCCGGGCCGAGCTTTGGCTCGCCCTCGCCCTGCTCGGCTGCCCCTCGCCGGCCGACCTCACCGCCTCGCACGTGCGCCGGCGCCGGTAGACGCCGCCCGACGCCCCGGCTGACCAAGCCGTAGCTCGGCCCGGCGCCCGCAGTTGCGGGTTTCCACGGAGCCTCGAGGCGGGTTTTCCGGGCCTCGAACCGGTGCCCGGCACCGATGTCGGCGCACTTCCGGCGGACGATGCTCCCCGTGGAACCAACGAAGGAGCTCGAGATGACCGCCCCGACAACCGACATAGAGGCGCGTCGACACACCACCGAAGATCTCGAGGCCGAGCTCGAGCAGGTACGCGAGGAGCTCCGCGAGCAGTCGGCCCGCAGGGGCACGACCCAGCTCGCGGCCCTCTTCGCCGTTCTGCTGGCGCTTGCGGCCCTGTTGGCCGTCGCCTTCAAGCTTCAGGACGACAACAACTCTGCCGTGAGCATGCACAATCGGATGACCGGCAGCGGTGTCAACGGCGGCACCGCCACCGGCGGAACGCCCTCCACGATGATGGGAGGGGTGGGGGCGAGCAAGGGCGCCACCAACGCCACCGGCACGGGCACCACCGCCGGCGCGGTCCACGCGGTCAGCGCCACTCTCGGCGAGTTCTGGATCCGTCCCGACGTCAGCAGCGTCCCGGCCGGCAAGGTCCGGTTCGTCGCCCGCAACGTCGGCAAAGTCCCGCACGAGCTGATGGTGGAGCGGATGCCGATGAAGATGGATGGCCCCGGGCAGCCGAACGAGGATGCGGCCCAGGGCATGATCGAGGATCTCGACCCGGGTCAGAGCGGGCAGATGACGCTCAACCTGACCCCGGGCATGTACATGCTCTTCTGCAACCTCCCCGGCCACTACGCCGCCGGCCAGCACACGATGTTCAGGGTGACCGGCTAGCGCCGCCAACCCTGACGGTGGTGTAACGACCCCGCGAGCCCCGGCACGGACGCCGGGGCTCGCCGCTTCCGGGGAACCGGTCCAGGCCGTCGGCGGATATATCCTCGCTCGATACGGCCGTGAACGGACCGGGACCGACCGCCAAAGGAGGTGGGATGACCGGAAGATCGGACTTCAGCGAGAGGAGTGGAAGCTGATCCTCGAGGCCCCCGCCGAGTAGCCGGGCAGGGCGGCTTGAGCGCTCCCCTGCTGGTCGTCGACGCCCCGTCGGTGCTGTTTCGCGCCTACTACGCGCTGCCCGACTCGATTCGATCGCCGGACCGGGTCCCGGTCAATGCCCTGCTCGGGGCCGCCAACCTGATCGTGCGCGAGGTCGAGGTGAATCAGCCCCGGGCGGTCGTCCTCTGCTTCGGACCTGATGCGGCGACCTACCGGCTCGAGCTCTACCCCCCCTACCACGCCGATCGCCCCGAGGTCCCCGACGGGCTGGCGCCGCAATTCGCTGACAGCGGGGACTTCTTCGGCGCATTCGGCTGGACGATCGCGACCGACGAGGAGTTCGAGGCGGACGACGTGATGGGCGCGTTTGCCCACCGCGAGGTCGAGGCGGGCGGCAAGGCACTGCTCCTGACCGGGGATCGCGACATGTTCCAGTGCGCGGACGAGCGGGTGAGCGTCCTCTATCTTCGAACGGGCGTGAGGGGCGCCGAGGAGATCACCCCGAGGGAGGTGAAGCGCCGCTACGGGATCCCTCCCGAGCTGGTGCCCGACTTCATCGCCCTCCGAGGCGATCCCTCCGACGGCATCCCCGGCGCCAAGGGGGTGGGCGAGAAGACCGCCGCCGAGCTCCTGCGCCGGTACGGATCGCTCGAGGCGGTGCTCGAGAACGCGTTCCGGGAGTCCCGCCCGGCGCTCCGCGTCGCCCTCACCGGCGCCCGCGATCAGCTGCTCGATTTCAAGCGGATCGCGACCCTGCGGCCGCCCAAGGTCCGGCGCCCTCGCGACCGGCGCACGGACTGGCGCGGCGCCGCCAGGGCCGCCCGCAAGCGGGGGATGAACCGGCTCGCCGAGCGCCTCGAGGCCCATGCCGGCGAGGTCTAGCGGATGCGGACCTGACCTCCTTTCCCACGTTCTCTCAGATCAGCCGCCAAGCCTGGCTGGCTAGCCAGTAACCTGCCCAGGATGGCGACGGACGCCCGACACCAGGCCGACGAGCTTCGCCGCGAGGAGCTGGAGCGGATCGACGTCACCGACCGGGAGTACTGGGGGGACGGTCCCCCCCACGCGATCTTCAGGGGCTTCCGCCAGCACTGCCCGGTGCAGTGGAGCGAGATCAACGAGTACCCGAACGAGGAGGGGTTCTGGTCGATCACCCGCGCCGACGACGTACGCGAGGTGAGCCTCGACTGGAAGCGCTTCTCCTCCGAGCGGGGCGGCGTCACCGGGCTCACCCACGCGATTCCGATCGAGCTCACCCGGGCGATGTTCATCGGCATGGACCCGCCCAAGCACGACCGGCTGAAGAAGCTCTTCCAGGCCGGATTCACCCCGAAGCGGATCGCCGTCCACGAGGACGCCATCCGGGCGATCGCGGAGAGCGTCCTCGACGGGGTCGCTCCCAGGGGCGGCTGCGATCTGGTCACCGACGTCGCCCAGCCGGTCGTCTCGCGGGTGATCGGGAGCTTCATGGGCATTCCCCCCGAGGACGACCTGAACTGGGCGACCCTGATGAACGCAGCCCTCGGCCTCGGCGATCCCGACCTCAACCCGGGCGGCCTCGAGGAGATCCTCGAGAAGGACATCCCCGAGATCTTCGAGCGCTGCCGGCTGATGATCGCCGAGCGGCGCGAGAACCCCACGGACGACCTCACCAGCGTCCTCGTCCACGCCGAGATCGACGGGGAGCGGCTGGAGGAGCACGAGATCGTGATGGGCTTCTTCCTCCTCGTCGCCGCCGGCAACGACAGCACCAAGGCGACCTACACCAGCGGCATGCGAGCGCTGATGGAGCACCCCGAGCAGATGAAGATGCTGGTCGCTGACCCGTCCCTGATCCCCGGGGCGGTCGAGGAGTGCCTGCGCATGTACCCGGCCTTCGCCCACTTTCGCCGGACCGCGATGGGCGACACCCAGATCGCCGGGCAGCAGATCAAGGACGGCGAGAAGGTGGTGATGTGGTACGTATCGAGCAACCGGGACGAGACCAAGTACGAGGACCCCGACCGCTTCGACGTCCTCCGCAACCCGGACCATCAGGCCTTCGGCGCGGGCGGCCGCCACTTCTGCCTCGGCGCCGCCCTCGCCCGCCTCGAGCTGCGGATCCTGATCGAGGAGACGCTTGAGCGCTTTCCCAACATCGAGCCGGCCGGGAGGCCCGAGCCCGTCCAGTCGGCCTTCCTCAACCAGCTGAAGACCCTGCCGGTGCGCTGGTAGGCAGGGCGGCCGGCGACCGCTTCGCCCTCGTCGCCCGCGACGGCTCTCGCCTGAGGCCCCGAGGCTCGCCTCTCACTCCGCCGGCGGGGACCTGAAAGGCTTCGTGCATGGACGTCGCCGTCCGCGCCCTTCATCTGATAGCGGCCGCGGTGTGGGCGGGAGGGCTCGTCTTCCTCGGGGTCGCAGCCGGGGTCGCCCGGGCGACGATCCCCGAGGGGGAGCGAATCGAGTTCTTCCGGCGGCTCGGCCGGCGGTTCCTGGCGGTCGCGTTCGCGGCCGCGGCCGTGCTGGCGGCAACCGGCGTCGACATGGCATCCGACCACCTGGCAAGCTGGAGCGCCCTGGCCGACACCGGGTGGGGACGCCTGATCACCGCCAAGACGATCTTGTTTGCCACCGCGCTCGTCCTGGCCTCGATCCACGGATTCGTCCTCGGCCCCAGGATTCGCGGCCTGCGGGAGGTGCGGCTCACCGACCCCGGCGACCCCGCCCCGGAGTCCGAGCTGCGGCGCATCGGCGCGATCTCGGGCGTGATCCAGGTGGTGATCCTGGCCGAGACGGTCGCGATCCTGGTGCTCGCCGCCGACCTGGTCGCCTAGCGCGTGCTATAGCCAGGATCCCGCGAACCGAAGGAGCGACGAGCGCGATGACCGACCTGTTCGACAGCCACCCATACGCCGACCGCTTCGAGGTGAATCGCCGACTCCCCGGCCGGGGCCGCCCCCGGGAGGAGCTGCTGGCCGAGCTCCGGACGATGGCGACCGAGGAGGACGCGGTGTGGGAGTCGGGGCAATGCTCGGGGACCATGTACTGCGGAGACCACGACCACTACGCCTTCCTCAAGGAGGCGTTCGGGCTGTTCGGCCATCAGAACGCGCTCCAACGCGACATGTGTCCGAGCGCCACTCGGTTCGAGGGGGAGATCGTCGCGATGGCTCTCGACCTCCTCCACGGGGACGCCGCCGGCGACGCCGCCCCGGCGGGAATGGTCACCTCGGGCGGCAGCGGGAGCATCGCCCACGCGATGCTCGCCTACCGCGAGCACGGCCGCGAGGCGCGGGGGATCGAGCGCCCGAACGCCGTCAAGCCCGAGAGCGCTCATCCCGCCTTCGATAAGGCCTGCCATATGTTCGGGATCGAGCTCCGCCGGGCGCCGATCGATCCCGACACCACCCTCGTCCGCCCGGAGGAGGTGGACGAGCTGATCGACGAGGACACCGTCGCAATCGTCGGCTCGGCGGGGAACTATGGGTACGGGACGATCGACCCGATCGCCGAGCTCGGCGAGCTGGCGCTCGCTCGCGGCACGGGCCTCCACGTCGACGCCTGTCTCGGTGGCTACATCCTTCCCTTCGGCGAGGAGCTGGGATACGGGATCCCGCCCTTCGACTTCCGGGTCCCGGGCGTGACCAGCATCTCCGCCGACACCCACAAGTACGCCTACGGGCTGAAGGGCTCCTCGACCCTGCTCTTCCGCGACCGCTCGCTTCGGAACCGCTGCTACTTCTACATGCCGGACTGGAGCGGCGGCAAGTACGTCTCGCCGGGGATGGAGGGCTCGCGCTCGGTCGGGCTGCTCGCCGCCACCTGGGCGTCGATGGTCTCGATCGGACGGGAGGGCTATCTGGGCTACGCCCGGGCGATCTTCGAGGCCTCGGCGGCGATGCAGGACGCGGTCCGCTCGCACCCGGAGCTGCGCCTGCTCGGGAGGCCGACCTTCGTGCTCGCCTTCACCTCCGAGGAGTTCGACGTCTATCACGTCAACGACGAGATGAAGCGGCGGGGGTGGCGCTTCAACGGCCTCCAGTACCCAAACGCCCTCCACATGGCGGTAACCCGCCCCCAGACCCAGCCCGGGGTGACCGAGCGGTTCGCCGCCGACCTCGCTGAGGCGGTCGCGTACGCGCGCGAGCGAGGCGAGGAGCCCGCCGAGTCGGCGGCGGTGTACGGCGGGGTGCCGGGGGGCCTGAACGTCGAGGCCGAGGAGATGATCCGGACGGTGATGGCCCAGCTCCTCGACGCCCAGCAGGGCCTCCCCGCCGCGCCATGACCGAGGGGATCCGCGAGGGACGGGCGAACCGCCTCGCCCTCGCCGTCGACCTCGGCAGCGGGGCCCTCAAGGTCGGGGCCGTGTCGCTCGCGGGGGAGATCGTCGCGGTCGAGGAGACTGCGATCGAGACCGAGCGCGACCGCGGCGGGGTTGCGATCCAGGACGCCTCGGCCTGGTGGGAGGCCGTCCGGGGGCTCGCCCGGCAGGTGATCGCTGCCGCGGGCGGCGACCGGGTGGTCGCGGTCTCCTGCACGGGCCAGTGGAGCAGCACCGTCCCCGTGGACGTCGCCGGCGAGCCGGTGGGCCCGTGCCTGATGTGGCTCGACACCCGCGGCGCCGACCACGCCCGCGAGGTGATCGGCGGCCCGCTCCTCGGCTACGCGCCGCTCCCCCTGCTCGCCTGGATCCGGCGCACGGGCGGCGCCCCCTCCCCCCACGGCGGCGACCCGGTCAGCCACATGCTCCACCTCGAGCGCGACCGGCCCGAGCTGGCTGCGGCGGCGCGCTGGTATCTGGAGCCGGTCGACTACCTGACGATGCGCTTCACCGGCCGCGCCGCCGCCACCCACGCCTCGATGAGCGGGGCCTGGCTCACCGACAACCGCCGCCTCGACCGGCTCGCATACGACTCGCGCCTGGTCCGCAAGGCCGGCCTCGACCCGGCGAAGCTGGCACCCTTGACAGCGACCGGCTCGGTGGTGGGCACGGTCCTGCCCGCGGTGGCGAGCGCGCTCGGACTTCGCCCGGAGGCGCGGGTGGTTACCGGCACTCCGGACCTTCACTCGGCCGCCCTTGGAACCGGCGCGATCGCCGAGGGGGAGGCTCACATCACGATCAGCACCACCTCGTGGATCTCGCTGCCGTTCCCGAGGAAGAAGACTGACGCCACCCATTCGATCGCCACCGTCCCGGGGCTCGATTCGAGCGGCTACCTGGTCGCCAACAACCACGAGGCGGCCGGGCTCTGCCTGCGGTGGCTGCGCGAGCGGGCCCTCGCCGACGGCGTGGCGCCCGGCTACGAGGAGCTGCTCGAACTGGCCGCCGCCGCCCCCGCGGGCAGCGGTGGGGTCATGTTCACGCCCTGGATCGCCGGGGAGCGTTCACCGGTCGACGACCGCAACGCCCGCGGAGGCTGGCACAACCTCTCGGTCAACGCCACCAGGGCCGATCTGGTGCGCGCGGTGCTCGAGGGGGTGGCCTACAACAGCCGCTGGCTCGGCGAAGCGGTCGAGCGGTTCGCCAAGCGCCGGCTCGACCACCTGCGAATGTTCGGCGGCGGCGCGGTCTCCGACCTCTGGTGCCAGATCCACGCCGACGTGATGGGCCGAACGATCGAGCGGGTCGCCGCCCCCGCCCACACCAACCTTCGGGGCGCGGCTCTGTTCGCAGCCCTGGCCCTCGGCGCGATCCGCCGCGACGAGGTCCGCGACCTGGTCGCGGTCGACCGCACCTTCCGGCCGGACCCGGCGAACCGCGCCATCTACGAGCGCCTCTACGCCGAGTTCCCTCGCCTCTACCGGGCCCAGCGCCGCACCTTCGCCCGCCTCAACGGTCGCGACCCGGTGGGGGCGCCGGAGCGCGGGGCGTTCGCCTGAACGGTCGCCGGGCTAGGGCTCCTCGCCGCGGGCGCCCTCGAGCGCCTTGGCGAGGAGGTCCCGGAGGGTCGAGCGCTCCTCGGGGGTGAGGTTGCCCACCACCTTGTCCTCGATCGTCTCCAGCTTCACCTCGGCGTGCTCGAGGGCGCGGGCGCCGGCCGGGGTCATCTCGACGATGTGGCGGCGCCGGTCGACGGGGTCACGGCGGCGCTCGATGTAGCCGTCCTCCTCGAGGTCGTTGAGGAGGATCACGCAGTTGTTCGGGTCGAGCATCAGGGTCCTGCCGAGCTGCTGCTGGCTCGAGCCGCCCCGCTCGCGGAGATAGTCGAGCGCCACGAACTGCTTCAGGCGGATCCCGATCACCTCCTCGGTGGCGCTGCGGTAGACGAGCCGGGAGAGGCGCGTCAGGAGGTTCATCGAGCCCGCCACGGGCACTGTCTTCATCGCTCAGCCGATCCTATCTGTGACATAGATCATATATGGGCAAAGGATAGTCCCTGATATAGTGACGATCACCGTGCAGCTGAGCAATACGAGCATAGCCCCCGCCGCGGACCGCCGCCGCTGGATCGCCCTCTACGTCCTCTGCGTCGGGATGCTGATGATCGTCCTCGACGCGACGATCGTCAACGTCGCCCTCCCCTCGATCCAGGACAGCCTCGGCTTCTCCCAGTCGGATCTCGCCTGGGTCGTGAACGCCTACCTGATCGCCTTCGGTGGCCTCCTGCTGCTGGCCGGGCGGCTGGGCGACTTGGTCGGGCGCCGGAACATCTTCATGATCGGCCTCACCGTCTTCACGGCAGCGTCCCTGCTGTGCGGGATCGCCCAGAGCCAGGCGATGTTGGTGGGGGCGCGGTTCATCCAGGGCGTCGGCGGCGCGATGACCTCCGCCGTGATCCTGGGGATGATCGTGACCATGTTCCCGAAGCCCCGGGAGCAGGCGAGGGCGATCGGCGTCTACAGCTTCGTCGCCTCGGCGGGCGGCTCGATCGGCCTGCTCGCCGGCGGCGTCATCACCGAGGCGATCAACTGGCACTGGATCTTCATCGTCAACCTCCCGATCGCGATCGTCACCGGGCTCCTCGCCGCGAGGCTGATCGACCGCGACCAGGGGATCGGGTTCGGCGAGGGGGCCGACGTGCTCGGCGCCGGCCTGCTCGTCAGCGGCCTGATGCTCGGCGTCTACACGATCGTCGAGGCGAGCAATTACGGCTGGGGCTCGGCCCACACCGTGGGCTTCGGGGCCGGCGCGTTGGCCTTGCTCAGCGCTTTCATCGCGCGCGAGGCGACCGCTTCGAACGCGCTAGTGCCCCTTCGCATCTTCCGCTCCCGGAACATGTCGGGCACCAACCTGATCCAGGCCCTGTTCGTCGCCGGGATGTTCGGGATGTTCTTCCTCGGCGCCCTCTATCTCCAGCGGGTGCTCGGCTTCACCGCCCTCGAGGTGGGCCTCGCCTTCCTCCCGGTGACCCTGATCATCGGCACCCTCTCGCTCGGCTTCTCCGCCCGGCTCAACATGCGCTTCGGCGCCCGGGCGACCCTGGTCCCCGGCCTGGTGCTGATCGCGGCCGGCCTCGCCCTGTTCTCGCGGGTCCCGGTGGACGGCAATTACTTCGCCGACGTCCTCCCGGTCATGGTCCTGCTCGGCACCGGCGCCGGCCTCTCCTTCCCCTCGCTGATGACGCTGGCGATGGGGGGCGTCACCGAGAGCGAGTCCGGGCTCGCCTCCGGCCTCGTCAACACCACCCTCCAGGTGGGCGGCGCCCTCGGCCTGGCAGTGCTCGCCACCTTCTCCACCACCCGCACCGACAACCTGGTCGCGGACGGCCACTCCCTCCCGTCCGCGCTGACCAGCGGCTACCACCTCGCGTTCATGATCGGCGCCGTCCTCGTCGTCGGCGCGATCGCGGTCGCCCTCACGGTCCTCCAGCCGCAGGCCACGCTCACCGAGAGCGAGGGAGAGGGGCAGCCCGTCCCCGAGCCCGCGTTCGCCGGGTCCGAGCCGGCGCAGCTCGAGGAAGCCGCCTAGCCCGCCCGCGCTCTCGCCTCCGGCTCGAGCCCCTCGCCCGTCCCTCCGACCCGTGAGCGGCGGTCCCCGGGCGTCAGGCCGTCCGCGGTGACCATTGGAAGGTCCGCGCAGCGATCGCCAGACCGGCGATCCCCCACGCTGCGACGATCGCGAGGTGGCCCGCGGCGAGACCGGAACCACCGGGATTGACGAACGGGGCCAGCATCGCCTGGGAGAGGTGGCGGATCGGAAACACGTTGGCAACGGCTCGGAGGAAGGCCGGGATCTGGTCCTCGGGGATGAACACGCCGGAGATGAAGTACAGCGGGAGGACGGCGAGGTTGGTGGCGGGCGCCGCCGCGTCGTCCGAGCCGATCCGGGTGGAGAAGGCGAAACCGAGACAGCAGAAGGACGCGGCGCCCAGGACGACGGTGATCACAAGCGCGCCGACCATCGAACCTTGCAGGTGGACGCCGTAGGAGATCCGCCCGATCGCCAGCAGGAGGCTCGACATGACCAGGGCCACGATGACGCCGACCGCCGCGCGGCTGGCGATCACCACCCCCGCCGGGACGGGCGTGGCGCGGGCCCGCTTCAATACCCCGCTCTCACGCTGGGTGACGACCGCCACCGTCAGGTTGACGAAGCTCGCCGAGATGATCCCCAGCGTCATGATCCCGGGCACGTAGTAGGTGGTGAGCTTGACCGGGCGGCCGTCGACCACGGTGTAGCCCGTGAAGATCGCCGCGAATATGACCATGAAGACGATCGGCAGAGCAACCGTGAAGTACCGGTACTGGGGGTTGCGCCAGAAGATCTTGAGGTCGGCGCGGAACTGGCTGGCGAGCAGGTGCCGGTCGATCACGGCTGGGGCTCCTCGCTCTCGGTGAGCCGCAGGTAGACGTCCTCGAGGGTCGGCCTGCCGACGGTCAGATCCTCGAGCTCGAAGCCGTGGTTCAGCGCCCAGCCGGAGAGCGCGTAGAGCGTTCCGGTGGGATGGTCGCTCTCCAGGTGGATTCGGCCGTCGCGGTGCCTCGCCTCGGCCGCCAGCGCGGGCGGCAGCTCAGGAGGCGGGACCCCGCCCGGGGCCAGGAACGAGATCTCGCTCGGTGCCATGTCGCGACCGCCCAGGGTGTCGGGCGTTCCCTCGGCGACGATGCTTCCCGCCACGATCACGGCGACGCGGTCCGCCAGCGCCTCGGCTTCCTCCATGTAGTGGGTGGTCAGGAAGATCGTCTTTCCCAGCTCGCTCAGGTTCGCGATCACCTCCCAGGCGTGGTGCCGGGCCGAGGGGTCGAAGCCCGTGGTCGGCTCGTCGAGGAACAGGAGCTCGGGGTCGCCGATCAGCGCCAGGGCGACGTCGAGCCGCCGCCTCTGCCCCCCCGACAGGCGGCCAGCGCGGGCGTTCCGCTGGTCGCCGAGACCGACGAGCTCGACCGTCTCGGCGACCGGCCGGGGGGCGGGGAAGTAGCTCGCGTAGAGGCCAACGAGCTCGGAGACCGTCAGCTCGCCCGGCATCGTGCAGCTCTGCAGGACTACACCGATTCGCGAGCGCCAGTCGCGGCTCGCCCCGGCCGGGTCCTCGCTGAGCACCGTAACCTCGCCACCGTCGCGCGAGCGGTAGCCCTCGAGCATCTCCACCGTGGTCGTCTTTCCGGCCCCGTTGGGCCCGAGGAAGGCGAAGATCTCCCCGGCCCGGACCTCGAGGTCGATCCCGCGCACGACCTCCTGCGCGCCGTAGGACTTGCGGAGCGCCCGGGTGCGGATCACGGGCTCGGATCCGCGAAGCTCCCGGAGCCTTTCCGAAGTCGTTGAAATCGCCGCCGTCATCGAGGCTCGCAGAAGCTAGACCAAGCCGTTCGTCAACGCCGAGTTCTCCTCGCCACGGCAAACCGCTCTGGGGTCGACGAGCGTCGCCGCCCGTCAGGCGACCGGGTAGCGCCCGGGCTCGGAAGGGCTGAGCACATAGGCACCCGGCTGGAGGCGGGCGGTCCTGCGCCGATAGGTGCTCCACTGCCACGGCCACACAACCGGGTTGTTTCCGTTCTCGTCGACGTAGTAGCTCTTGCAGCCGCTCTGCCAGACGGTCCCCGCCAAGGCGAGCCGCAGCTCACGGTCGAAGGCCGCCGCGGCCTCGCGGCTAACCTCGATCCGCCGTGCGGCCCCGCGCTCGAGCTCTTCGAGGGCGGCGATCACGTGGGTCATTCCGGCCTCGATCGTGTAGAGGACCGAGCCGCTGCCGCCGCCCGTGTTCGGCCCGAAGAGAACGAACATGCTGGGGAAGCCCGGGACGCTGAGGCCGAGATAAGCGCGCGGGAGCCCCGCCCACTCCTCGGCGAGCGTGCGCCCGCCGACGCCGACAACCTCCATCGGTGCGAGGAACGCGTGGGCCTCGAAGCCGGTCGCGAGCACCAGGACCTCGGCGGGGCGCTCGGTCCCGTCCCCAGTGCGGACCCCGGTCGGCGTCACCCCGACGATCGGGTCGGTGACGAGCTCGACGTTGGCCTCGGTGAGGGTCGGGTACCAGTCGTCGGTGACCAGCAGCCGCTTGCAGCCGAACTCGTCGGTCGGGGTCACCTTGCGGCGCAGCTCGGGGTCCTTGATCGCCTTGGTGATCTGGCGGCGGGCAACGGCGCGCAGCGGGCCGAGCAGCCCGCGGTGACGGTTCATCCCGGCGGCGAGGAGTTCCATCCAGGCGAGGATCGCGATTCGGTCGAGGCGCTGGAGGAGCGGAAACCGCTCGAGGAGGCGGAGGGTGCGCTCCTTGTAGGCGAAGTCCATCCTCGGGACGGTCCAACCCGGGGTCCGCTGGTAGACGTCGAGGTGCTCGACGACCGGCTGAATAGCGGGCACCACCTGGATCGCACTGCAGCCGGTCCCGACCACGGCCACCCGCTTCCCGGCGAGCTCGACGTCGTGCCGCCAGCGCGCGGTGTGGAAGGCGGGGCCCTCGAACCTGTCGAGTCCCGGGATCGGCGGCACCGAGAGCACCCTGAGCGCGCCGCAGGCGGCGATCAGGACGTCGGCCTCGTGGGTGCCGGCAGCGGTCTCCAGGCACCATTTGCATTCCCTCTCCTCCCAGCGCGCGCGCTTCACCTCGGTGCCGGTGCGGATCCGGTCGAGCACCCCATGGCGCCGCGCCACCGCCTCGAGGTAGGCCTGGATCTCGGCCTGGGAGGCGTAGCGTCGCGACCAGCGCGGGTTCGGCGCGAAGGAGAACTCGTAGAGGTGCGAGGGGACGTCACAGGCGGCGCCCGGATAGGTGTTGCAATGCCATACCCCCCCGAGCCGGTCGGCGCGCTCGAACACGGTG
>JBKPIY010000041.1:0-12530 GCA_046730475.1 Actinomycetota bacterium | reverse complement strand
CGTCGGCGAGCAGCGTGCCCAGGCCGACCGAGGATTTGAGCGAGCCGGACCACTTCGTGCCGGCCTCGGTGATCCCGAGATGGATCGGATAGGGGATCTTCTCCGCGAGCAGCCGGTTGGAGGCGATCGTGTTGGGGACGTCCGTCGACTTGATCGAGACCTTGAAGTTCTCGAAGTCCAGCGACTCCATCAGCTCGACGAACTCGACCGCCGCCTGGACCAGTGCTTCGACGGGATCGTCCTTCTCGAGCTCGTGGAGATGCTTCGGCAGCGAGCCCGAGTTGACCCCGATCCTCATCGGGACGCCGCGCTCGGTGGCGAGCCTGGCGACCTCGGCGACCTTCTCGGGGCCGCCGATATTGCCGGGGTTGAGGCGAATGCAGTCGGCGCCCGCCTCGATCGCCTTCAGCGCCAGGGTGTGGTTGAAGTGGATGTCGGCGATCACCGGGATCGGCGACCGCTTGACGATCGTCTTCAGCGCCTCCGCGTCCTTCTCGCGCGGCACGGCGACCCGGACGAGGTCCGCCCCCGCGTCGGTCACCGTGCGAATCTGCTCCATTGTCGCCTCGACGTTGGCGGTCTCGGTCTTGCACATCGTCTGCACCGCGACCGGCGCGCCGCCCCCGATCGGGACGTCGCGGACGAATATCTGGCGCTTGGATCCCATGCCGCAGCAAGGTTAGCTGCCTGTCCGCGGTTGCCCGGCGACGCGGGAATTCGGTGTTGCCGCGGCGCAGGTCAACCGCAGGCATCGCCGTCAGGCACCTCTCTTTACCGCCCCCGGGTCAGCGGATATCGTGCGCGTCGATGCGAGGGATCGGAGAAGGCTGGGACAAGCATCGGTGGGGGTGGCCCGTGCTGGTGGCCGTGATCGTCCTGCTGGCGACGCTGGTCGCCGCGCCGCGCGCCCACGGCTCATATCACCTGACGAAGATTCGGGAGATCTCGGGCGACCCCGGCTCGCAGCAGAACAGCTACATCGAGCTGCAGATGTACGCGGACGGTCAGAACCTTGTCAGCGGGCACGACCTCACCTTCTGGGACGCCGATGGATTGGTGCTCGGGATGCCGGTTCCGGTACAGACGATCACGCTCAGCGGCCCCAATCCCCCAAACCCGGAGGCGCAGCGGACGATCCTGATCGGCGATTCCGCGGTCGCAGGCAGGGACTTCACGGTCGATCTCACCCCTCTGCTCGACGCGACGGCGGGCAATAACCTCGTTCCCGCCGGGGCCGCATGCTTCGAGGCGATCCCGGTGGACTGCGTCTCCTGGGGCGGTCCCGCCTTCACCGGCGCCGCCAACTTGCCCGACAACGCGACTCCGTTCGGCACTGCGCTGCCAACCGCGACCGCCCTCAGACGAGACATTAGCCGCGGCTGCGCGACCGCCCTCGACGTCTCCGACGACACCAATGACAACGCGGCCGACTTCGCCAACGTTGCGCGCGATCCGACGCCGAACAGCGCGACGCCGATCGAGCAGTCCTGCGGGCCGGGCGGAGGAGGAGGCCAAAACGTCTTCTGCGGTGGAAAACGCCCGACGAGGGTCGGGAGCAAACGGGCCAACGTGCTCGTCGGCACTGGAGGGCAAGATGTGATCGCGGGGCTCGGGGCAACGACACCATCCGCGGCCTCGCCGGGAACGATGTCCTCTGCGGGGGCGCGGGCAAGGACAAGCTGATCGGTGGCCGGGGCCGTGATCGGCTCCTGGGACAGGCCGGCAAGGACACCTGTAAGGGCGGACCGAGGAGGGACATCGCTCGTAGCTGCGAGATCAAGCGGACGATCTGAGGCGACGGCGACGCGCTGCCCCGGATGATCGGCCCTTGGCTGCCCCTGCTCGGGTGTCGGTACCCTGGGCGGGGCCAGGTGTTGACTGAGGGAAGGGGAGTGAATTGAGGTCTCGACTCGCAATCGGAGCGCTGGCCGCGGCGATCGTTGCACTAGGCCTGCTTGTGACGGCTCCAGGCGCCCTCGCCAGCTTCCACTTGATGAGAATCGTCCAGGTCCACGCCGATGGGGACGGGCTTGGCCCCGACGCGAGCTACGTTGAGCTCCAGATGTTCGCCTCCGGGGAGAACTTCGTCCAGGGCCACTACATCCGCACCTACGACAACGGCGGCAACGAGAACACCACTTACGCGTTCCCGACCAACGTCGCCAACGGCCAGAAACAGCGCACGATCCTGATCGCCAACGGCCCCTCCATGAACGGCGTGGCCGCCGACTTCGACGCCACCGGGAGCTTCAACGTGGTGATGAACAGCCCGACGGCGGTCTGCTACATCGACCAGCTTCCCACTGCCGGCATCGACTGCGTCGCCGTCGGGCTCCCCGGTTACACGCTCCAGGGCGGGGCCCCATCCCCCTTTGGCACGCCGGCGCTGGACTTCAACGGACTCCAGCCAGGAGATACCCTCGTTCGCTCGACCGCCCGCGGCTGCCCGACGCAGCTCGACGGCCCCGATGACACGAACGACAGCGCCGCCGACTTCGCGCTCGGCCCCGAGGCGCCGCGCAACAACTCTATGGCGCCGCCGGGGAAGGCGTGCGGAAGCTGCTCGGGCAAGCGGGCGACCCTGACCGGGACCAAGGGCAAGGACACCCTGGTCGGGACCAAGGGCGCCGACGTGATCGCCGGCCTCGGAGGCAGCGACGTGATCAAGGGCGTGGGCGGGAACGACCTGCTCTGCGGCGGCCGCGGCAATGATCGACTGCTCGGCGGCCGCGGCAAGGACACCCTGCTCGGCCAGGCCGGGAGGGACCTCCTCAAGGGCGGGCCCGGCAGGGACAGGCTCGACGGCGGCCCAGGAAAGGACCGCCAGATCCAGTAGCTCAGGCGCCGAGCTGCCGAAGCTTCGCGGCCAGGCCCTTGACGCCGTCGCTGGCGTTCACCCTGATCCGCTTCAGCGTGTATATCTCGTGGCGATCGGCGAGGCCCTCCACGGTGGTGGTGGCGCCGACATAGCCGGCGTCCTCGACGGCCCGCTCGGCCGCGGCGTCGTAGCGCCCCGCGGGGTAGCAGAAGAAGTCGACAGGGATGCCGAAGCGCCTCTGGAGGATCCTCCGCGAACCGGCGACCTCGCGGGTGAGGTCGGAGCCGAAGATCTGGGTGACGTCGGCGTGGCTGATCGTGTGCGAGTCGACTTCCCAGCCGTCGTCGATCATCGTCCGCACCTGGTCGTCGCTGAGCTCGTGCTGGGTGAGCGTGTCCACCTTGAGGTTGAGAACCCCGGGCCAGCCGAGCTTCTGCATCACCGGCAGGCCGTCCGTGTATTGGCTGCGATAGCCGTCGTCGAAGGACACCACCACCGGCTTGCGGGGGAGGTTGCCACCGTTGAACCAGGCGTCGTAGACCCGATCGAGGGTGACTCCGGAGAACCCGTGATCGGCGAGCCAGCGCATCTCCCGCTCCAGGTTGCCCTGGTTGACGTACAGCTCGGGGTCCTGAGCCCAGGGCTGGGCGGTGCTGATCACGTGATACATCAGGATCGGCACCGGGTTCCGGGACGGCGCCTCGGGCCGGGCGTTCACACCGCGGCCGGTGGCCGCGCGGGGCGCGGCCGACCCGGCGTGCTCTCCTCCGCTCCGCCGACCGCCCGGGTTGGCGCCGCCCCCGCCCGAAATGCTCGAGACGAGCGCGTAGGCGCCGGCGCCGACCGCGACTACCGCGACCAGCGCCGCCGCCCGTCTGCGACGGTAGGGCCGGCGGCGTCGATGGGCCCGCCTTGCCTGGCGGCGGGTGACGCTCGCTCGCATCGGTGCCGGCCGGCGACGGGGTGTACTCCCGTCAGGGCTCATGGGCGAAGGCTAGAGCCCCCGCTCACCTCGAATACAGCGCTTCGATCTCCTCCGCGTACTTGTCGGCGATCGGCTTTCGCTTCAGCTTCATCGTCGGAGTCAGCTCGTCGCCGCCCGGGATCCACTCGGTGGGGAGGATCATGAACTTCTTGATCTGCTCGACACGGGAGAGTTTGGAGTTCGCCTCGTCGACCGCGGCCTGGATCTCCTCGCGGACCTTCTCCTCGCGAGCGAGCTCCTCGGCCGACTTGTGGTCGAGATCGTGCTGGGCCGCCCACACGGGGGCGAAATCGGGCTCGAGCACGATCAGGGCGACGTTGTAGGGGCGCCGGTCGCCGACCGCGATCGCCTGGCCGATCAGCGGGCTGGCTGCCTTCAGCCTCGACTCGATGTTGGCCGGCGACATGTTCTTGCCGGCCGCGTTGATGATCAGCTCCTTCTTGCGATCGACGATGCGCAGGTACCCGTCGCGATCGAGCTCGCCGATGTCGCCGCTCAGGAGCCAGCCGTCCTCGGTGAAGGCGGCGGCGTTCTGCTCGGGAAGGTTGCGGTAGCCCGGCATCACCGAGCCCGCCCTCACCATCACCTCGCCGTCGTCGGCGAGCTGGATCTCGACCCCGGCCACCGGCGGCCCGACCGTGCCCAGCCTCACGGCGCCGGGGGGATTGCAGGTGGCGACTCCGCAGGTCTCCGACATCCCCCAAAGCTCGCCCACCGGGAGCCCGATCGCGTGGAAGAACTCCAGCACCTCGAGCGGGGTCGGGGCGGCCCCCGCGTTGACGGCGATCGCCTCGTCGAAGCCGAGCTGGGCCCGGAGCTTCGAGAACAGCTCCTCCTCGGCTCTGGCGACGGCCGCGGAGACCTCCCTCGGCACCGCCTCGCCCGCCTGTTCGAGCCGGAGCTTCTGCTTCGCCGCCTCGAGCCCCGCCTCGGCGGGCCGGCGCTGCTCCTCGGGGAGGGCGGCGAGCATCGCCTCGAGCCCGGCCTTGAGCTTCTCCCAGACCCGGGGGACCGCGAAGAACCACGTCGGGCGCACCTTGGGCAGGAACTGGACGATCTCGCGCGGGTTGGGGCAGATCGTCACCTCCAAGCCGCGCACGACCGGGAGGTAGTAGTGGGCGCCCCGCTCGGCGATGTGGGCCGCCGGGAGCCAGGAGATCACCTTGCCGCGCTCGGGAAACTCGATCAGCTCCTCGACGCCGCCGACCAGCGTCATCAGGTTGCGGTGGGTGAGCTGGACTCCCTTGGGCGGGCCGGTGGTGCCCGAGGTGTAGATCAGGGTCAGCATCTCGTCGGGGCCGATCGAGCTGACGATCTCGCCGGGGTCGAAGCCGGCGTCCATTCCCTCGACCTCGGCCAGGGTGTGATCGCCGCCCTTGCCATCGACCACGATCACGTGCTCGAGACCCGGGAGGCGGGCGCGCGGCTTGATGAACCGGTCGAGGAAGGCCGTCTCGACGATCGCCACCTTGCTGGCCGCGTCGGTGAGCAGGTACTCGATCTGCTCGGGCGCGGATGTCTGATAGACGGAGAAGGGGATCGCTCCCAGCGACACCGCCGCCAGGTCGCAGGGGATGAACTCCGGGCGGTTGTTGAGCATCAGGGCGACGGTGTCGCCCTTTTCGACCCCGAGCTTGGCGAGGCCGCCGGCGATCCTGTGCGCCCAGCTCCGGAGCTCGCTCCAGGTGATCTGGACCTCGTCGTCCGCGGTTCTGATCGCGACGGCGTCGCCGAGACGGGTGACGCTCGCGTAGAAAGCCTCGATCAGGTTCCGCGCGGGCAGGGCGCCGAGGTCGGATCCCCTCGCGTAGCGCTCAGCACTGGTGACTTCCATCGGGCCTCTCTCCGTCGCTCGCGTGCGGAACGCTACAACAGGGCACTCGCCGAGGGTCCTAGGATCGAAGGATGCGACGGGTCTTCCTCCTGGTCGCCGCGATCCTGTTCGTCGACACGGCGTTCTACGCCGCCATCGTCCCCCTCCTGCCCCACTACGTCGACGAGCTCGGGCTCTCCCAGACCGAGGCCGGGGTCCTCACCGCCTCCTACGCGGCGGGCACCCTGCTCGCCGCACTCCCGGCGGGCGCGTTCGCGGCCAGGTTCGGCGTCAAGTCCGCCGTCCTCGCCGGCCTCTGCCTGCTGGCGGGCTCGAGCGTGGTGTTCGGGCTCGGACATCACGCCGCCGTCCTCGTCGGGGCTCGCTTCGCGCAGGGCGTCGGGGGAGCGTTCTCGTGGGCGGGCGGGTTCTCATGGCTGATGGGGGTGACCCCCAGCGAGCGCCGGGGCGAGATCGTAGGTTCGGCTCTCGCCTCCGCGATCTTCGGCGTCGTCGCGGGACCGGTGCTTGGGACCGCCGCGGTCCAGCTTGGGCCCCGCTGGGTTTTCGGGGCGGTGGCTGTGACCGCGGTCTCCCTGGCCGCCTGGGCGACCCGGGTCCCGGCGGTGCCGAGCTCCCGCGAGGGATGGCGAGGCCTCGCGCGCGCCCGCGGCCCGGCCCTGTGGGCGGCCGTCTGGCTCGTCGCCCTCCCGGCGGCGTTCTCGGGCGCGATCAACGTGCTCGTCCCGCTTAGGCTCGACGAGCTGGGCGCGAGCGCGGTCGTCGTCGGGGCGACCTTCCTGGTGGCTGCGGCGGTCGAGGGGACGATGAGCCCGTTCGTCGGCCGGCTGTCCGACCGCCGCGGCCGGCTGGTCCCGGTCGCGATCGGGCTCGCCGTGACCGCCGCGATCGGGGCGCTCCTGCCGCTGATCGGAGTCCTCGCCCTGTTGCTCGCCGGAACGGTCGCGATCGTCGCCGCGCTGGGGATGTTCTGGGCTCCGGCGATGGCGATGCTCTCCGAGCAATCGGAGGCTGCCGGGCTCGACCAGGGGCTGGCCGGGGCCCTGATGAACCTCGCCTGGGCGGGGGGCCAGGTCGTCGGCGGCAGCTTGGGGGGCGCGCTCGCCGACGCCGCTGGGGACGGCGCCGCCTACGGGGTCCTGGTGGGGGCCTGCCTCCTCAGCCTGGCGCCGGTGCTGCGACGCCAGCGGGCGTGGGCTCCGGCCTGACGAGCGCGCCTGCTTCTGGCGATCGCGCCGGAGCCGCCGCGGGCTATCCGGCCCTCCCCTCGCCCGGCGACCGGAGGAGCTAGCGGATATTGAAGCCCTCGCCTGTGAGCCGGCCGATGTCGTTAGAGAGGCCGATGAAGAAGATGAACAGGATGAGAACGAAGCCGATCGCGCCGGCCTTCTCCATCGTCGCGAACGGCACCGGGCGGCCCCGGAGTTTCTCCACCAGGCTCCAGAAGATGTGGCCGCCGTCGAGCGGCAGGAACGGGAACAGGTTGACGATCGCGAGCGAGAGGCTGATGAAGGCGAGCACGTAGAGGGCCTCGCGGGCGCCGAAGTTGATCGCCTCGTTGGCGACGGCGGCGCCGCCGACCACGCTCGAGACCTGGCTTCGCTGTTCGGGCAGGAAAATCCGCCCGATTACCGACACGGTGCCGCTGGTCACCTGCCACATCTGGTCGAGGGCGATCCCCGCCGCGCGGGGAACGGACGGGTTCACCGGCACCGGATCGCCTCCGGCGAACGCGAACCCGAGTCGGTGGCGGGGCGGGGTGGTGGTCGTGTCATAGAAGGGGCGGATGTTCAGGGCAACTCTCCTGCCGTTCCGGATCACGACCACGTGAGCGGGGGTGGCCGAGGAGCAGCCCTCGACCTGCTGTCCCGGGCAGGCGTGGCTGTCGACCTGGTCGGCGAAGGTCCGCTCTCGCTGAACAAGCTCGTCCTCGCTGGGCCGGGCTCCCCCGTTGGTCGGTCTGACGCCGTCGATCGAGATGATCCGATCCCCGGGCCTGAGCGCGCCGTAGGCGGGCTTGTTCTTCTCCACCTGATCGACCTTCAGGGTGGTCGCCTGCTTGGCGCCGAAGGCGAGCGCGAACAGGATCAGGAAGGCGATCAGCAGGTTCATCGCCGGGCCGGCCGCGATCACCACGACCCGCTTCCAGACCGGCTGGTTGTAGTAGGCGCGCTTCAGCGTTTCCGGCGTGAGCGGGGCCCGGGAGGGTCCTTCGATCCTTGCCAGGAGGCCGTCGGGCGTCCGGCTCCCCGCGGCCTCCGCTCCCCTTCCCTCGACGGCGACGTTGGCGGTGGCGAGCTCGGGCCGGCCGGCCGCCACCCGGCCGGTTCCCAGCGGTGCTTCCTCCTCGAGTGCCTCCTCCTCGGCGCGCAGCTCGTCGGGGTTCATTCCGGTGATCTTCACGAAGCCCCCCAGCGGGATCATCCCGATCCCGTACTCGGTCTCCCCCCTGGTGACGCTGACGAGCTTCGGCGGGAAGAACAGGAAGAAGCGCTCGACCCGCATCCCGGTGACCTTGGCGGCGGCGAAGTGGCCGAACTCGTGCAGGATCACGAGCGCGGCGAAGCCCGCGATGGTGAGGACCCAGCTCATGCCGCCGGGGTCGCCTGCTCCACCAGGGCGAGCGCCCGCCGGCGGGCGGCGGCGTCGGCCTCGTACAGGTCCTCGAAGTGGCTCACCGGGCTCCCGGGAAGCTCGTCCAGGCAGCGGTCGATTACCTCGGGAATGCCGGTGAACGGGAGCCTGCCGGCGAGGAACGCCTCGACGGCGATCTCGTTGGCGGCGTTCATCACGCACGGGGCGGTCCCCCCCACCTCACCGGCCTCGCGCGCCAGGCGGAGGCAAGGGAAGGCGTCGGTGTCCGGTTCCTCGAAGCTCAGCTCCCCCACGTTCGCCAGATCGAGGGCGGGGATCTCGACGTCGGCGCGCTCGGGCAGGTTGAGGGCGTAGGAGATCGGCATCCGCATGTCGGGGTAGCCGAGATGGGCGAGCGAGGCGCCGTCGTTCAGGTGGACGAGGGCGTGGACGATCGACTGCGGGTGGACGACGACGTCGATTCGCTCATACGGGACGCCGAAGAGGTGATGGGCCTCGATCAGCTCGAGACCCTTGTTCATCAGGGTGGCCGAGTCGATCGTGATCTTGCCGCCCATCTCCCAGGTGGGATGGGCGAGCGCTTGCGCGGGCGTCACCCCCGTGAGGTCCGCGCGTCCTCGGAAGGGCCCCCCGGATGCGGTCAGAACCAGCCGCTCGACCGTCCCGGGCGGCTCGGCGTGGATCAGCTGGTAAAGCGCCGAGTGCTCTGAGTCGACCGGGATGATCCGGGCGTCGGCGGCCTCGGCGAGGGCGGTCACCAGCTCGCCCCCGACCACCAACGACTCCTTGTTCGCGAGCGCCAGGTCGATCCCCTCGGTGAGGGCGACGATCGTCGGCCCGAGCCCGGCGGCGCCGACCACCGCGTTGAGGACGAGATCGGGGGCGCTGGCGTCGATCAGCGCCCGGATCCCCTCGGCGCCCGCGAGCACCCGGCCGCTCCACGCCTTGGCCGCCGCAGCGGCGGCCTCCTGATCGGCGAGGGCGACCGCGGGTGCGCCATGCTCGCGCGCCTGCCCGAGCAGGCGCTCCCAGCTCGACCCGGCGCTGAGGCCGGCCACCGACAGCTCCGGGGAGGCGCCGATCACCTCCAGCGCCTGGGTCCCGATCGACCCCGTGGATCCGAGGATCAGCACACGCTTCATCGGCCGCCCAGTGTAGGTGGGCCGATCAAGGCTCTCTCAACCGACCCAAGGATGCGACCCGCGGTCAGTAGACGAACGCGACCGCCAGGTAGTAACCGGCGACGACGGTGAAGAGGACGGCGTCGAGGCGATCGATGAGGCCCCCGTGGGGGCCGAACAGGGTGCCGGTGTCCTTGATCTCGAGGTCACGCTTGATCAGCGACGCGAACAGGTCGCCGATCGGGGCGATCGCGGCGATCGCCATCCCCATCACCAGCGCGTCGATCCCAGGGAGCCAGTCCTGGTAAAGGCCGGCGAACCAGAAGCCCATCGTGCCGCCGATGAACCCCGCGATCAGGCCCTCGAGCGTCTTGTTGGGCGAGATCCGAGGGGTGATACTGCGGGTGCCGAATAGCCGCCCGCCCGCGTAGGCGGCCGTGTCAGCGAGGAAGGTGGCGACGAGCACGTCGATCAGCAGCGCCGCCCCGTGAAGCTCGAGGTCGCGGAGGAGGACGGCATGGCTGAACGCGATCCCCATCCAGGCGACGCCGAAGACGGTGATCGCGAACGAGATCGTGGTCCCGTCGCGGTGCTTGCGCGAGATCGCGAACACGAACATCGCCGGGAACAGGCACGCGAACGCGAGCAGGATGTGAAAGGGGTCGCCGTAGTGGGCGACGAGGACCATCGCCACCAGCACCCCGAACGCGGGCAGCACGAACGGGCGGCTGCCCTTTGCCATCCGGAAGAACTCACGCAACCCGATCACCCCGAGGCCGATCATCGAGACCGTGAACACGAGGTCGCCCTCGGCCACGATGAAGATCGCGAACGCGGCCCACGGAACCGCCCACAGCACCCGCCGGGTGGTCTCCGAGCCCCCCAGGTGGAGCCCGCGCCGCCGTCGCGCCCGCTCGGGCTCGACGGCCTCGCCCTCCTCCTCGCCTTCCGCCTCGGCGAGCTCCTCCTCGAGAGGACCGAGCAGCTCCTCCGCGTCGCGGGCGAGGGAGCGACGCCCGACTGGCTCCCGCCGCTCGCTGGGCTCCAGCTTGAAGTCGAACCAGGGCGGCTCCAGGTCCTCGCTCACCGGGCCCCGAACCTCCGCTCGCGCTCCTCGAACTCGTCCAGAGCGGCCCGAAAGACCTCCCTGGTGAACTCCGGCCAAAGCTCCTCGCGGAACACGAACTCCGAGTACGCGCACTGCCAGAGCAGGTAGTTCGAGATCCGCTGCTCGCCGCTGGTGCGGATCAGGAGATCCGGGTCGTGCATCTCGGGGGCGTACAGCCGCGCCCCGAACTCCTCCTCGCTCGACCCGATGAAACCGCGGGCGGCGTCGACAATCTCCGAGCGTCCGCCGTAGTTGAAGGCGACGAACAGGGTGATCCGCTCGTTTCCGGCCGTTTCCGCCTCCGCCCAGTCCATCAGCTCGATCAGGCCGGGGGCGATTCCGTCGCGCCGGCCGATGAACCGCATCCGCACGCCCTCCTCGTTCAGCTCAGGAGTCTCGACGTCGATCCGCTCGCCGAACATTCGCATCAGGGCGTCGACCTCCTCCTTCGGCCTCGTCCAATTCTCGGTCGAGAAGGAGTAGACGGTCAGCTCGCGGATCCCGAACTCGACCGCGTCCCTGAGCCGGTCCTTGACCACATCGGCGCCCGCCCTGTGGCCCTCGACCAACGGCAGACCGCGCTGCCGCGCCCAGCGGCCGTTGCCGTCGGTGATGATGGCGACGTACTGGGCAGGCATCGGCCGCCGAAGGCCGGGCCGAGGCGGCCCCTAGACCTCCAGGATCTCCTCTTCCTTCCCTTTGAGAAGGCTGTCGATCGCGCCGATCGCGCCGTCGGTGAGCTTCTGGAGGCCCGTCTCGGCGCGGTGCTCCTCGTCGGAGCCGGCCTCCCCCTCCTTCTTCAGCTCGCGCAGATCGTGCATCACGTCGCGGCGGATGTTGCGGACGGCGACCCGCCCCTCCTCGGCCACACCGTGGACGACCTTCACCAGCTCCCGGCGGCGCTCCGCGGTGAGCTCGGGGATCTGGAGGCGGATGACGTTTCCGTCGTTGGACGGGGTGAGGCCGAGATCGGACTCCATCACCGACTTCTCGATCGCCGAGATCGACGACTTGTCGTAAGGGGTGACGGTGAGCATCCGGGCATCGGTCGCCGCCACCTGGGCGAGCTGCTTGAGCGGGGTCTCGGCGCCGTAGTAATCGACCGCGATCCGGTCGAGTAGGTGCGGTGAGGCCCTTCCCGTGCGGACGGTGGCGAGCTCGCTGCGGGTGGAGTCGACGGACTTCGTCATCCGCTCCTCGGCGTCCGCCAGCAGTTCGTCGATCAGCTCGCTCACGCTCTCGCGGGCGCACCGCGTGCGGTCGACGAGACCAGCGTGCCCACCCGCTCTCCGCACACGATCCTATCTATGTTGCGCTCGTCCGCGATGTTGAAGACGTAGATCGGCAGATCGTTGTCCATGCACAGCGACAGCGCGGTCGAGTCCATCACCCGGAGCCCGCGCTCGATCGCCTGGCGGTGACTGATCTCGGCGAGGAACTCGGCGTCGGGGTTCTCCTGGGGATCGGCGTCGTAGACACCCTCGACGCCGTTCTTGGCCATCAGGATCGCCTCGGCGTGAATCTCGAGCGCTCGCAGTGCCGCGGCGGTATCGGTGGTGAAGAAGGGGTTCCCCGTCCCGGCGGCGAAGATCACGGTCCGGCCCTTCTCCAGGTGGCGGATCGCGCGGCGGCGGATGTAGGGCTCGGCCACCTCGGTCACCGCCATCGCCGACAGCACCCTGGTGTCGGCGCCCACCTTCTCGAGCGCGTCCTGGAGGGTGAGAGCGTTCAGCACCGTCGCCAACATCCCCATGTAGTCGGCGGTCGCCCGGTCCATACCCTCGGCGGCGCCCTCGAGGCCGCGGTAGATGTTGCCGGCGCCGACGACCACTGCGACCTCCACCCCGCGCCCCCTCACCACCTTCACCTGGCGGGCGATTCTCTCGATCTGCTCGGGGTCGGTCCCATAGGGGAGGTCCCCCATCAGCGCCTCGCCCGAGAGCTTCAGGAGGATGCGCGTGAAGCGCGGCTCCGGCGTCACGGGCGCTACTCCTCGCCCACCTCGAACCGGGCGAAGCGGGCGATGCGGACGTTCTCCCCGGTCTTGGCGGCGACCTCGGTGACGGCCA
>JBKPIY010000040.1:0-10897 GCA_046730475.1 Actinomycetota bacterium | reverse complement strand
GCGCTCGGCAAGCCCGTGTCCGTGTTCGGCTACGGCGACCACGAGCAGTGGGGCCATCACATCGGCGGCTCGGACGCTTCCGGGATCGTCTGGAAGGTCGGCGAGGGTGTCACCAAGTGGAAGCCCGGGGACGAGGTCGTGATCCACTGCAACCAGGCCTCCTACGAGGACGTCGAGGTGCATGGCCTCGACCCCCTCGCCGCTCCCAGCCAGGAGATCTGGGGGTATGAGACGACCTGGGGCTCGTTCGCCCAGTTCACCAAGGTCCAGGCCCAACAGCTCCTCCCGCGCCCGCAGAACCTCTCCTGGGCGGAGTCGTCGGCTTATGGGCTCACCTACTTCACCGCCTACCGGATGCTGATCGACCAGTGCAAGCTCCAGGCGGGGCAGAACGTCCTGATCTGGGGCGCCGCCGGCGGGCTCGGAGTCTTCGCCACCCAGCTGTGCAACGCATCCGGGGCGAACGCTGTCGGGATCGTCTCCTCGGAGAAGAAGGGCGAGCTGGTGAAGCAGCTCGGGGCGGTCGGCTACGTCAACCGCAGGGAGTTCGAGGGGATGATGCGGACGGGCGAGGAGAACGCGGAGGAGGAGCGCGAGCGGTTCAAGGTCTCGCGCGCCTTCGCCAAGCGGGTGAAGGAGATCCTCGGCGACGCCCCCGACATCGTCTTCGAGCACGTCGGCCGGGCGACCTTCCCGACCTCGGTGTTCGTGGTGAAGCCGTTCGGAAAGGTGGTGATCTGCGGCGCCACCTCGGGCTACACCCTCGACTTCGACGTCCGGTACCTGTGGATGCGCCAGAAGCAGATCATCGGCTCGCACTTCGCCAACGCCTATCAGTGCATGCGGGCCAACCAGCTGATGGCGGAGGGGAAGGTCCGGCCGGTGCTGTGGAGGACGATGGGCTTCGACGGGGTCGCCGAGGCGCACCAGCTCCTGCGCGAGAACAAGCACCTCGGAAAGATCTCGATCCTCGTCGGGGCGGCCGACCCGGAGGAGGGGAAGAACGAGGAGGGCGCGGGGGCGATTCACGCCGAGGTCGGCGCCTAGATGGCGGTCGAGGTCTGCTACATCGACTGGCACGTGCACGCCTTCCGGGCCGAGCGCTGGTTCGAGATCTGGGAGCCGGGCGCGGCGAGGGCGATGGCGTTCGGGGCGAAGGCCTGGAGCCTCACCCGCGACCTCGACGACCCCCTCCACTTCCGCCAGTCCTCGGTATGGGAGAGCCGCTCGGACTTCGAGCGCTACTGGTACAGCGACGAGGTGACCGCCATTCGCGAGCAGGCGATCAACTACTTCAACAAGCCCCTGCTGCCGGCTTGGCACGTGATCGTGGCAAGCGAGTAGCGGCACCCCTCGTCGGCGCGGCGGGGCCCGAAGGCGACATCCAGCGCCGGTAGCGGGGCCGCAGCTACTTGGAGCCGCCGGCGGTGTTGTTGGCACATGCGATGAGGCCCACCCGGTTGATCCTCGCCTGCTCGCTCACCCTCGTCGTGGCCTTGGCGGGCGCCGCCGCCCCCGCTGAAGCGAAGGTGACATCCACCTTCTCCAACGGGGTGTTGACGGTGCGCGGGAGCGGGCACTCCGACCGGATCTCGGCCCGGTGCGGGACCGACGGGAACGTGAAGGCGAACGGCCGCGACCCCAAGGGCGGGCCGGTGCCCTGCTCGCGGGTGAGCGAGATCGACTTCCTCGCCGGCGACGGTGACGACGCGATCGATTGCCACCGGATCCAGTCCGGGTTCGGCTCGGCCGACTTCAGGGGCTTCGGCGAGGGCACAGGGGTGGCCGCGATGGGCGGCGCCGGCGACGATCACTTCATCGGCGCCCCCGGCGCCTTCAACTTCTTCCTCGGCGGCGAGGGGAACGACCGCGCCTCGGGAGGCCCCCACCGAGACCTCCTCTCGGGCGGGATCGGGGCCGATCAGATCAAGGGCCTGGGCCGTCACGACATCCTGCTCGGCAAGGCCGGGCCAGATGTCCTCAACGGCGGCGACGGTCGCGACCTGGTGAGCGGGAACGGCGGAAACGACGTCCTCCGCGGCGGTTCGGGCAGCGATGAGCTCGGCGGCGGCTTCGGCCGGGACGTGCTCCACGGCGGCCCCGGCAACGATCGCCTCCTCGGCGGGCCCGGCAGGGACATCCTCGATGGCGGGCCCGGTCGGGACCGGCTCATCCAGGACCCACCGAAGCGCAAGAAGTAGGGTCCCGGGGGTTCCGGCGGCCCGGGGGAAAAGGATCAAGGACCCGACCAGCGCATTTCGACTCGACGGACGTACGGCGATCGTGACCGGCGCGTCTTCGGGCCTCGGAGCGAGGTTCTCGGAGACGCTCGCTGCGGCCGGTGCCCGGGTGGTGCTCGCCGCGCGTCGCCGGGAGCGAATCGAGGAGATCGCTGAGCGGGTCCGCTCGGACGGAGGCGAGGCGATCGCCGTCCGCTGCGACGTCACCTCCGACGCCGACGTCCGCGAGCTGGTGGCCGCGGCCGGTCGGCGCTTCGGCACGATCGAGGTCCTCGCCAACAACGCTGGCGTCGCTCCCGACGAGGACGATGAGATCGAAAGCGTCGATTCCTTTCGACACGTGGTAGCGGTCAACCTGACCGGGGCGTACTCCTGCGCCCGCGAGGTGGGCGGCCGGATGCTCACCCAGGGGGCGGGCACGATCGTCAACACCGCGTCGATCAGCGGTCTGGTCTCGGGAGACGGCTCCGACACACCGTCCTATACGGCGACCAAGGCTGCGCTCATCAACATGACACGGGAGCTGGCGGTCCGCTGGGCGCGGCGCGGCGTCCGGGTCAACGCCCTCGCGCCGGGCTACTTCCCAACCGAGATGACCGCGGGCGAGATCGAATCACCCGAGGGCATCCGGTTCATCTCCGAGCGCACCCCCCTCGGACGACCGGGCCGCATCGACGAGCTCGACGGCGCCCTGCTCTTCCTCGCCTCCGATGCCTCCAGCTACGTCACCGGCCACACCGTCGTTGTCGACGGGGGGTGGACCGCGCGCTGACCGCTCGCCTTGGGCGCCGGAGGGCGGCGAGGGTGATCGGGGAACGGACATTTGGGCGCCCGCCCGGCGAGCGCGGATCGGTCACCTCTCCCACAGCGGGAACCAGCCGTTCGCGGAACGGTCGCGGACCAACACCACCCCGGTTCCGTCCGATTCCACTCCTAGGCTACGAACATATGTTCGTGCCAGGCAAGAACAGCAGCGGAAGGAGGGCGGGGGCTGGGGCGAGCGCCGGCTTCGCGGGACCGCCTACCGGCACCGGCTCCGCAGAACGGCCGGGGCCCGGGCGGGGTGAGCCTTCGGCCGAGCGCCTCGAGGGCGAGATCATCGAGCTCGCCGCCCACCTCAACGCCGGCACCTGCCGGTTCCTCGAACTGGTAGCCGAGTTCGACCGCCGCCAGGAGTGGGCGCAGTGGGTCGGTGGTCGCTCATGTGCGGAGTGGATCGCCTGGCGCTGCGGGATCGACCCCCGGACCGCCCGCGAGCAGGCCAGGGTGGCGAGGGCCTTGGCCGATCATCCGGAAATCCACGCGGCCTTTCGCCCGGAGACAGCTCTCCTACTCGAAGGTGCGGGCGCTCACCCCGATGGGCGGTGCCTACTCGGAGTCGGACCTTATGAACCTTGCAAGGCAGGCGACCGCGCCCAGCTCGAGCGGATTTCCAGGTCGATGCGCCCGGTGAGCACCGCGGAGGCAAACGACACCCACGAGGGGCGTTACCTCTCCACCGTCTGGGAGGACGAGGTCTCTCGATCCACGGCAATCTCCCCGCCGAGGACGGGGCCCTCCTCCTTCGGGCCCTCGATCGCGCCCGCGACGCGCTCTGGGAACCGCGCGCCGAGGAGGATGGCTCCGCGGAACCACGCGCGGTCAAGGGCCACCGCGGTTCCGCGGAACCAACCGCCCCGGCGGGCGTTCCCGGTGGGCGGAACCCCGTCGGATCACAAACGCCGACGCCCTGGCTGCGATGGCGGAGCGGTCCCTATCCGGAGGATCAGGCCGCTCAACCGCGGCGGACCGCTATCAGGTCATCGTCCACGTCGACGAGGGTGCCCTCACCGGCACCTCTCCGCCCTCGATCGAGGGAGGTCCATCGGTGCGCCGAGCGCCGCCGCTTCCTCGACGCTCATCACATTCGTCACTTAGTGCTGCTCGAGCGGGGCCATCGTCAGGCCAGCGTCCTTGAGCTGCTCCCAGTAGAGCTCGGCGGGCTCGCGGGCGCCGGTCCAGACAGCAGCCTGGCCGGTGTTGTGGATCTTGTCGGCCATCGCCCAGCCGCCGTCCAGGTTGACGCCGGGGATCACCCGGGCGAGGGTCTGGGCGACGTGCTCGAAGGTGTTGTGATCGTCGTTGAGGACGATCACGATCCAGTTGCCGCCAAGCCCGGAGTCCGGGCCGGCGACTCGTGGACGCTCAACGGTCGTGGTTGACATCTGGTTGCCGGTAGGCGGCGGCCCTGCCACGGAGGGAGTGCGACCGGTTGGGCACCGCTCAGCCCTGTCGAAGATAGACGATGGGCGCCTCGCGAGGGGCTTCTAGAAAGGGTTCGGGACGCGGTTGGCCACGTCGTCGAACGAGGCGACCGCGCCTCTGGCCCGGGTCTTGCCCCTGGCGCCCAGGATGACCACATTGCGGCGGCCGTCGGGCTTGTCGGGGCTCGAGTCCTTCTGCGAGAGGACCTTCTTGCCGTTCACCTCGGCGAGGAGGGTGACGCTGTCGCTGCCATAGTCGAACGCCCGCAGGAGGAGATTGTTTCGCTTGCCGACGGGGCGGATGAACTTCGCCGAGCCGGAGCCCAGGAGCGTCTGGCCGGAGCTGCCCTTCGCGTCGCGGAACACCTGCCACCTGCGGGCGACCGGGTAAACCCGGAGCACGTATCCGGCGTTGTCGCTTTGGCGGACGGCGATCCCGGTGTAGATCCTCCTGCTGAGCTTGGCCGGGGTGCTGGCGGCAAGGTTGGCGCTGGCCGCCATCTCCTGGTCTGGGCCCGGGTCGGTCGAGTCGGCGACCACCGAGCTGCGGAAGCCGCAGGCGTTGGTCCCCTTGCCGACGATAATCCCGAGGGTCTTCTGCTTGCGCCACTTCTTGCTGCATTTGGCGCCCTCGACCTTGTAGAAGGACTGTACGTCCCCCTGGGAGGTGAAATGGTAGAGCGTGACCGTGATCGCGCCGGCGTGCGCGGCGGCGGCGATCGCGATGGCCCCAAACACGGCGAGCCCCGCTGCCAGCTTCGGTCTCAGCTTGGTGCGCATGCGTGGGTCAGCCTAGCCGCGACGGCCATGGTCCCTGCATGAACACGTGCTCACCCGGATCGGAGCGGAGCCGCTGACCCGCTCCCGGGGCATACCATTGCTGGCATGAGCGAGCACCGCCTGCCGGAGCGGGATCGGCCGTGGGTGATGCGGACCTATGCGGGCCACTCCGACGCCCGCCGCTCGAACGAGCTCTATCGCCGCAACCTCGCCAAGGGGCAGACGGGGCTCTCGGTCGCCTTCGATCTCCCCACCCAGACCGGGTACGACCCCGACCACGAGCTCGCCCGCGGTGAGGTCGGGAAGGTGGGCGTCTCGATCGCCCACAAGGGCGACATCCACGCCCTCCTCGACGGGATCCCACTCGGCGAGATGAACACCTCGATGACGATCAACGCCACCGCCGCCTGGCTGCTGGCGCTCTACGTCGCCGTCGCCGAGGAGAACGGGGTCCAGCGCTCCGCCCTCGCCGGCACCACCCAGAACGACATCATCAAGGAGTACCTCTCGCGCGGGACCTACGCCTTTCCCCCGGCGCCCTCGATGCGGCTGATCGCCGACACCGTCGCCTTCGCAGTCAACGAGATCCCGAAGTGGAACCCGGTCAACGTCTGCAGCTATCACCTCCAGGAGGCGGGGGCCACCCCCGTGCAGGAGATCGCGTATGCGCTCTCCAACGCGATCGCGGTCCTCGATGAGGTCCGTGACCGCGGCCAGGTCGCCGACGAGGACTTTCCCAAGGTATTTGGGCGGATCTCCTTCTTCGTCAACGCCGGGGTCCGGTTCGTGGAGGAGCACGCCAAGCTCCGGGCGATGAGCCGGATGTGGGAGGAGATCGGACGCGAGCGCTACGGCGTCGCCGACCCCAGCTACCTGCGGCTGCGCTACGGCGTCCAGGTGAACTCGCTCGGCCTCACCGAGGCCCAGCCTGAGAACAACGTCCCGCGGATCGCCCTCGAGGCCCTCGCGGTGACCCTGGGCCGCAACGCCCGCGCCCGCGCGATCCAGCTCCCGGCCTGGAACGAGGCGCTGGGCCTCCCCCGCCCCTGGGACCAGCAGTGGAGCCTGCGGATCCAGCAGATCCTCGCCTTCGAGACCGACCTCCTCGAGTACCCCGACCTGTTCGAGGGCTCGGTCGTGATGGAGGGTCTCGTCGACGAGCTCGCCGAGGGGGCCCGCGAGGAGATGCGCGCGGTCGAGGAGCACGGCGGCGCGGTCGAGGCCGTCCCCTACATGAAGGCCCGGCTGGTCGAGTCCCACCGTGACCGGATCTCGCGGATCGAGGCGGGCGAGCTGACGGTCGTGGGGCAGAACGCCTATACCGAGACCGAGGACTCGCCCCTGACCGTGGGTGAGGACGGCGGCATCCTCACGCCCGATCCCGAGGTCGAGCGCGAGTGCATCGGGGCGCTGAAGGGGTGGCGCTCGGCGCGCGACCAGGGGGCGGTCGAGGCCGCCCTCGACCAGCTCGCCGAGGCGGCCCGGGACGAGTCGGCGAACGTGATGCCCGCGACGATCGAGGCGGCCCGGGCGGGGGCCACCACGGGTGAGTGGGCGGGCACCCTGCGCGAGGTGTTCGGTGACTACCGGGCGCCGACCGGCGTCGGCGCCGCGGCCGCCGCCAGCGACGGCGACGCGCTCGAGGCCGTTCGCGAGCGGGTGGAGGAGGTCTCCAAGGCGCTCGGCCGCCGGGTGCGGATCCTGGTCGGGAAGCCCGGGCTTGACGGCCACTCGAACGGGGCCGAGCAGATCGCCGTCCGCGCTCGCGACGTCGGCATGGAGGTCGTATACCAGGGGATTCGCCTGACCCCCGAGCAAATCGCCGCCTCCGCGGTGGAGGAGGACGTCGACGTGGTCGGGCTCTCGATCCTGTCGGGCTCCCACCGCGAGCTCGTCCCCCGGGTGGTCGAGCTGCTGCGCTCCGAGGGGGATCAGGTGCCCGTGGTTGTCGGCGGGATCATTCCGGCCGCCGACGCCGCGGCCCTCCGCGAGGCGGGGGTGGCCCGGGTCTACACCCCGAAGGACTTCGACATCAACCGGATCATGGGAGAGATCGCCGAGCTGGTGGCCGGGCGCAATCGCGCCGGTGCCACCCAGGCGGCCTGATCCCGGGCCCTTGCGCGGGAGAGACCGGTGGCCGGGCGCGAGAACCGCAGAGTAGCCTTGGTGGCGCAGTGATGGATAGCGTGAACGGCGATCGAAGCGCGTGGCTTCGCTGCTACCGGTGCTGGGCGCGCGACCTCGAGGTGCAGCTGCATTACGACGCCATCCTCAAGGTCGACCCTGACACCGGCCAGCCCTCCGACCGCGTGGACGAGGTCCAGGAGGCGGTTGTCCAGTGCCTGCGCTGCCTCCACGACCAGCCGCACCTCACGGTCCGGGACGACCGGGTGGTGCCGGTCGAGGACCGCTGGGAGCGGATGGTGGCGGGGACCCCGTGGGTCGCCTCGTGCACGGTGACCGTCGATCAGGACCTGGTGGAGACCTGTGCCGGGCCCGAGGCCGCCGAGTCCCTGACCTACGGCGCCTTCGGCGACCAGGGCACGCGCGAGTTCTTCGCCCACGTCCGCTTCCACAAGCACGACGAGGATCGGATCGTGGTGCACCTCCTGGTCGAGCTCTACGCGCGCTCGGCCGAGGAGGCGACCGAGGTCCTGGAAGGCGCAGCCCGGGGGACCCTCGAGCTCATGTCGCTCGCCGAAGAGTCCCGTCCGCCCGCCCACGCTGCGGACGAAGCGCACTAACCGCGAAACTCGCCACCGGCGCCGCCGGCGTCCGCTCGGGCTCGGCCCCCGCGATCCGCGCCGGGTGGGAGAGGTTGTAGGCGGTGTTGATCACCGCCAGATGCGTGAACGCCTGCGGAAAGTTCCCGAGCAAGCGGCCCGCCTTCGGGTCGTACTCCTCGGAGAAGAGCCCGACGTCGTTCGCGACCCCGAGGACGCGGTCGAAGATCTCGCGGGCCTCGTCCTCGCGCCCACAGACCGCGAGGGCGTCAGCGAGCCAGCAGGTGCACGGCAGGAACGCCCCCTCCTCGCCGCGGAGGCCGTCGACGTCGTGCTGCCCCTCGCCGGTCGAGTAGCGACGGACGAACCCATCGGGCATCAGTTCCCTTTGGATCGCGTCGATCGTGGTGATCACCCGGGCGTCATCCGGCGGCAGGAACCCGACCGCGGGGATCATCAGGGTGGCGGCGTCGAGCTCCTCGGATCCGTAGTACTGGGTAAAGGTCTTGCGCTCGGGGTCGAAGCCGTTCTCACACACGTCGGCGTGGATCTCGTCGCGAGTCTTGGCCCAGCGGTCGGGGTCCCCCTCCGAGCCGTACGTCTCGACCGTCTTCACCGCCCGATCCATCGCCACCCAGGCCATCACCTTCGAGTGGGTGAAGTGGCGTCGCGGCCCCCGCACCTCCCAGATCCCCTCGTCCGGGTCGCGCCAGTGTTCGGCGACGAAGTCGATCAGCGAGACCTGCGCTCGCCAGCCGCGGGGATCGAGCGCCTGCGCTACCTCGCGGGCGCGGTACGCGGCGTCCAGGATCTCGCCGTAGACATCGAGCTGAAACTGCTCGGCGGCGGCGTTGCCGACCCGGACCGGTCTCGAGCCCTCGTAGCCGGGCAGGTGGTCGAGGGTCCGCTCGGGAATCTGGCGCTCGCCCGCGATCCCGTACAGCACGCTCACCTGACTCGGGTGGCCGGCCACCGCCCGGGCCACGAAGTTGCGAAAGTCGAGCGCCTCCTCGATGTAGCCGCTGTCGACGAAGGCATCGAGGGTGAGCACCGAGTCGCGCAGCCAGCAGTAGCGATAGTCCCAGTTCCGCTCCCCGCCGATCGCCTCCGGCAGCGAGGTGGTTGGGGCGGCCACCACCGCTCCGGTCGACTCGTAGGTGAGCGCCTTGAGGACGATCAGCGAGGTCATCACCTCGTCGCGGAACTCGCTCGTGTAGGCGCACCGGTCGGACCAGCTCCGCCACCACTCCTCGGTCGTGCGGATCGCCCAGACCGCGTCGATCGCAGGCGGCTGGTCCACGTAGGACGGATGCCAGACGAGCGTGAACGGGATCCTCTCCCCCTCGCGAACGGTGAAGTCGGCGACCGTCGTGTAGTGCTCGCCGCGGGTCTCGATCGGGGTGCGAAGGTGGAGTGAGTCCGGGCCCGCGACCGCGACCAGGCCGGTCGGCCGGTTCTCGACCCACGGGATGATGGCGCCGGTGTCGAGCCGCATCGTCAGGTCCATCCGCATCGAAACGGTCCCGCTCAGCCCCCTGACGACGCGCACCACGCTGGTGAGCTCGTCGGTAGTCGGCATGCAGTCGACGATCCTCACCGACCCCTCGGGCGTCTCGAAGTCGGTCTCGAGGATCAGGGTGCCCTGGCGATAGCGGCGCTCGCGACAGACCCCGCCCGAGGCCGGGGCGATTCTCCAGCGCCCGTGGCGGTCGTCGCCGAGGAGGGCGGCAAAGCACGCGTCGGAGTCGAACCGGGGCGCGCAAAGCCAGTCGATCGAGCCGTCCGTGCCCACCAGCGCCGCGGTGCGCAAGTCCCCGATCAGCGCGTAGTCCTCGATCAGCACGTCAGGCCCGGGACGGGGCCGCCGGCTCGACGGCCTCGTCGAAGCTCTCCTCCTCGAGGCCGATGCGCGGCAGCCACCCTTCGATCCAGCCCGGCAGCCACCAGTTGGCCCGGCCCACCAGGACCATCACCGCCGGTACCAGCAGGCAGCGAACGACGGTCGAGTCGACGGCGATCGCGGCCGCCATCCCGACCCCGAACTCCTTCACGATCGGATCGCCGTTGAGGACGAAGCTGAGGAAGACGCTGACCATGATCAGCGCCGCCGAGGTGATCACTCGGCCGCTGGTCGCGAGCCCCTCGATCACCGCGTGCCGGTTGTCAGGCCGCTCCTGGTAGACCTCGCTCACCCTCCCGACCAGGAACACCTGGTAGTCCATCGACAGGCCGAACAGGATCGCGAACATCAACAGGGGCACGTAGCTGACGATCGGGGTGGGCCCGTCGAGCCCGATCAGCTTCGCCCCGTGGCCCTCCTGGAAGACGAAGGTGACGATCCCGTAGGCGGCGCCGACCGAGAGCAGGTTCATCGCCGCTGCGGTCAGCGGGACCACGATCGAGCGGAAGGCGAGCATCAGCAGCAGGAAGCTGAGCCCGACGACGATCGCGATCACCGAGGGGAGCTTGTCGCTGATCCGGGCGGCGAGGTCGATGTAGCCCGCCGTCTGGCCGCCGACGTGGGCCACCACTCCCTCGCCCTTAGTCTCCTTCGGGATCACTGTGTCGCGCAGGTCGCGCACCAGCGCCTCGGTTGAGTCGGCAGACGGCGGGGTGGTCGGGATCACGGTGAACACGGCCGCATCTCCCGGCTTATCGACCTGCGCCGGTGAGACCTCCTTCACGTTCTTGGTCTTCGAGATTGCGTCCTCGAGCCCGGTCAGGCGCGGGTCGGACGCGGGGGAGGACAGCTGCTGCTGCTCGGCCGCGAGCTGCTGCTGCTGCTGCTGCAGGCTCGCGGGCGGGGGCTGGCCGGCGGCCTGGTACTGGGCGGCCTCCTGGTTGAGCTGCGCCTGCTGCTGCTGGACCTGGTTGAGCTTCTTCCGGTCGGGCTTCGCCGCCGGGGAGAGCT
>JBKPIY010000039.1:0-47500 GCA_046730475.1 Actinomycetota bacterium | reverse complement strand
CCTTCGCGCTCTCGATCCCGGCGGCGGCTATCGGAGCGGAGCACCATCCTCCGAAGTTCGGACCACACGACGGGCAGTGCACCGGTGGTTCCAACCAGCCGAACTGCCCAGGGGGCCACTAGCCCCAAGGAGCATCGTTTCCCAAAGTAGGTCGTCAGGGCGGGTTCGGGCCACGGCTCAGCCCGCCCGTCGAACTCCTGGCTTCCCGACGCGGGCCTAGCTTTCCCAGGCCGCTCGAGCTGCTCACGCCGCGTCATCCGGCGGTTTTTTGAGCTGGCAGTTCTGGGCCGGCACCCTCCCCTCCGGCGGGGGATACTGCGTGGGCGATGTCGCAGGAGAACGTGGAGATCGTCCGCGCCTCGGCCGCGGCCTTCAACCGTGGCGACCTGGATGCGTGGCTCGAGTACTGGACGGACGACATCGACTACCGGGCGGTCGAGGGTGCCCCCGATGAGCATGGCCCCATCCATGGCAGGGACGCCCTGCGCGTCTACGCGCAGGACTGGCTCGACACGTTCGACCACTTCAGGCAAGAGCCCGTGGAGAAGATCGACGCAGGAGACGACAAGGTCATCGTGGTCTTCAGGGTCAGCGGACGCGCCAAGCTCAGCGGCGTCGAGACGGATCTGACTTACGCCGCCCTTTACACGTTCCGAGACGGGAAGATCGAGCGGGGCCGCGAGTACTGGACGCGCGACGAGGCCCTCGAAGCCGCCGGGCTGCGGGAGTAGGCGATGTCGGAGGAGACCGTCGAGATCGTCCGGCGGATCTGCGAAGGGTGGGCTAGCGGAGACTTCGGTGTGGGGGTTGCCGACTTCGATCCCCATGTGATGATCGTCGTTCCACCAGTCTTCCTGGAATCCGGTGTTTACGTCGGCCCCGACGGGATCGGGAAATACACGCGTCGCTTTCTGGAGCAATACGAGCGCGTCACCATCGAGGCTAGACGCCTTCAGGTCGCGGGCGACACAATCCTCGCCGAGGTGGTCCAGGAAGGCGCGGGGAAGGCCAGCGGGATCGCTATGCACTCCCGGTACTTCATCCTCTTCACCTTCCGTGGAGGAAGGATCGTGCGGATGGAGTCCGTGCTGGAGGAAGGCGAAGCCCTCGAAGCCGCCGGGCTGCGGGAGTAGGCCAGCGGCGCCCATCAGACCTCGAAGCGGGCGATCTTGACTGGCAGGGCCTTCAGCCTCACTTGGCGGTTGGACTTGACCGCGGCCTCGATCACCTTGGCCGGGAGGATCTCTCCGCTCGTCTTCCAGTCATAAGCCGTACCGACGAGCTCGGGCGGAACCGGCGGGCCCTTCGTTGCCGGTCGGATCGGCGAGGCGCTGTCACCTCGAAAGATCGAGACGAGATGATCGTCGGCACGATCGCCATGCGCGTGGCGAACGGCCGACTTCAGCTCGAGGAAACGGGTATCCGGGTTCGCCGGCGCGGCGACGATCGAGATCTCGAACAAGTCGAGCCCGAGCAGCTCCCGGACTCCATCGCTGCGCTTGCGGTCAGAGGTCACGAGATAGCCGAAGCTCAGCGCAACGCGGCCGGCCTTCATCGATCTCCACGCTTCGCGGGCGACGTCGCTGTCCTCGAGGTCGAGCTCGCCTTCGACGTAGAGACCTTCACTCGTCTCATGCATCAAGGCAGGATCGACGCTGCCGATCACATTCGCCGCCTCGCCCGCGTGGTTCCAGTGCACCGGCAGCGCGCGACCGGCATCCCGCCAGCGCTTGATGGTCTCGGTGAAAGCACCGGGGCGGATCTGCTCACCTTCGCGATCGACGGTGTCGGCGGCAGCGATCGCGGTGAACACGCCCTCGTCCGTGATGGTTGCCTTCGCTAGCAGGTGCTGCACGACGTTGCTCCTTCGGATCGAAGTTCCGGAATTGCCCCTGCGCAGGATCTGCACGCTCTCGCCATCGAGAACCTCGACCTCGCTCAGGGCGCTGCTGATCAGGGACATGAGCCTCTGAAAGGCGGGGGTTGCCAGGAGCTCTTCGGCGGCGGCGACCAGCTCGAGGTAGCTCTCCTCGTCGATGCCGAGGTGCTCGACCACGGCCGCCGCAGCCCGTTCATCCCGATCCGCTGCATCACGGTGGGGCGGCCAAGGCGGGGGCCAGATACCCGGGCGCCGGTCGTCGGCCAGGTAGCCGATGACGGCGAGGATCACGTCTCGGGTCCGAGGTCGCGCTCGAGCCCCGTCGACGTCAGCCCGGCGATATCCGGCTCGGGGTGATCGACGCGGACGGACTCGATCGGCCGACCCCCGAACCACAGTGCGCAGGCGGTGTGCGCGGCCTCGTGGCGGCGGAGCCCCTCTCTAGCGGTCATCGATGATCTTGCCTCCCGCTCCGACTGTGAAACCGCCGATGTTGATCGGGCGCAAATTCGCCTCGTGTCGCTCGCGGACCTTGGCGAGCGCCTCGGCCTCGCGCTTTCGCTGCTCCTGCTTGATCCGGCGCTGCTCGGCGGCCTCGGCCACGGCTCGCTCATAGACGCGGGCGTAGTGCGCCTCGGCGGCCTCGGACATCCGCAGCCCGCCGGTCATTGGGTCGAACCTCATCGGCTCACCCCAAGGCTCCAGATCGCCGGGCTCGGCGAGGTGGCGATGCTGCTCGCAGTGCCAGCGCTTCTCCCGAACCGGCCCGATGGTTGCGCCGTCGACCGACCGGCTGATCTCGGCGCAGTGGGGACACTGCTGAAGCGCCCTGCCGTCGCCGTCTCGCGGGGGCCCGCTGCTCGGTGGCGGTGGCGGCCACCGGGTGGCTCGAGCGACCTCCTGGTTTTCCTCGATCTGGCTGAAGCTGAGGAGGCCTGCCGCCTCGCGGGCCTGGTCGGCGAGCGCCCGGCGCTCCGCAGGACTCGCCTGCTCGAGCTCGTCGAGAAGAGCGCCGACCCGGACTGTCCCGCGCTCGAGGGCGCCGAAGGCGAGCGCCTCCGTGACCTGAAGCTCCTCGCCATTGAGGATCTCGCGGGCACAGTCGATCACGTCGACGATCAAGCCCTCCCGATCGCGATACGGGATCTGGATCGCCCAGCTCACGCCGTCTCCTCGGCTTCCTTGGCTTCGAGGAGCTCGAGCGCCTGTTCGGTGGAAAACACCCCGCCGTTAGGGCCGAACCATTGCTCCCCTTTGACGATCGGCAAGAAGCCGGCGGCCGTCAGCCGCTCGATGAGTTCCGCCCCGGCCCGATTCCGGTCGGCCTCGCTCATCTCGGCCCCGGCTCTAGGAGGCGCTCAACATCCTCGACGCGAATGCGATGGTGGCCGCCCCCCGGTTGGCTGGTCGGGATCGTGCCGGCGGCGATCAGCTGGCGGATCCTGACCTCGCTCAGCTTCAGCGCCCCGCCACTTCCGCGACGGTCAAGACTTCGGGAACTTCAGCCACGTTGCCACCTCTCTCGGGGTGTGGACGACTCCGACCGCGTGGTGGCCCGCGACGTACCTATGCAAGGTTAGATGCCGATGCGGACAACCTCGCGTCTCTGTTCGCCAGTTGTTCGCCAGTCGTTCGCCGGTCAGACCGGGAACAATCGGGGGCTATCGGCTAGTTTCGTGCCTGAGGAGCCCTGACCGTGCCTGCCCCCCAGATCCGCGAATCCCGATCCTCGAGCGGATGGGGCACGCCTGATGACCCCTAGCGGCAGGGCGGGCGCCGAACGGGCGCGGCTGCGGGCGGAGATCCGGGAGCAGCTCGAGCTGCGCGGGGGTCTCGGCCCCACCGCCCAGCCGACCCCGTCCGACGGGCCCGATCCCTACGGCGACCCCGACCCCGAATGGCTGCGGATCGACTGGCGCGAGCACCGGCGCGAGCTCAGCGTGGTCGGCAGCCGGATCAACTACGTGGAGATGGGAAGCGGCCTGCCGGTCGTCCTCGTCCACGGCCTCGCCGGGTGCTGGCAGAACTGGCTCGAGAACATCCCCGCCCTCGCTCCCTCTCACCGGGTGACCGCGCTCGACCTCCCCGGGTTCGGCGCCAGCCCGATGCCGTCGTGGGAGATCTCGATCCCGGCCTACGGACGCTTCCTCCACGACTTCTGCGAGCGGCTCGGGATTGGCGGCTGCTCGGTGATCGGGAACTCGATGGGCGGCTTCATCTCGACCGAGCTCGCGATCAACGAGCCCGACCGGGTCGAGCGGCTGGTGCTGGTGTCGGCGGCCGGGGTGACCTGGGCGCGGGCCCGGCGCGAGCCCGCCGCCGTGATCGGCCGCGGCAGCCGGGCCCTGGCCCCGTACTTGCTGCGCTACCAGATGGCCAGCCTGCGGCGGGCGCGGGTTCGCCAGCTCGCGTACCGCGGCACCTTCTGGAACCCGGTGGCGCTCCGGCCCGAGCTGCTGTGGGAGCAGACGGTCCCCGCGCTCCACAGCCCCGGCTTCTACGAGGCGATCACGAGCCTCGTCGGATACGACATCCGCGACCGCCTTCAGGAGATCGAGGTCCCCACCCTGGTCGTCTGGGGCCGTCAGGACCGGGTGGTCCCGGTGCCGGCGGCCACCCACTACCAGCGCCTGATCGGCGCCAACGCTCGCACCGAGGTGTTCGATCGCTGCGGCCACCTCCCCATGCTCGAGCGGCCGGTGCGCTTCAACCGGCTGATGGAGACGTTCCTGGCGGAGTTGCGGTCGCGAATCGGCGGTCGCCACTAGGCGCGGTCACGGCACCCTCGGAGGCGGAGGAGACGGCGGCGGCGTACTTGGCCATCACCCCGGAGTGGTATCGCGGCTCCGGCGCCCGATAGTCCTCAACCCGCCTTGCGATCTCCTCGTCGGAGAGGTTGACGTCGAGCCGTCGCGAGTCGACGTCGAGGGTGATCTCGTCGCCGTCCCGCACCGCGGCGATCGGACCGCCGCGGATTGCCTCAGGGGCCACATGCCCCGCCATCAGCCCGTGGGTGGCGCCCGAGAAGCGCCCGTCGGTGAGCAGGGCCACCTGGTCGCCGATCCCCTCGCCAACGAGGGCGGCCGTTACCTGGAGCATCTCCCGCATGCCCGGTCCGCCGGAGGGGCCCTCGTTGCGGATCACGACCACGTCTCCAGGCTCGATCTTCTGGTTGGACACGGCAGCGAAGCACTCCTCCTCCGAGCCGAAGACCCGAGCGGGGCCGGTGTGGCTGCGGCGCTCCTCACCGGCGACCTTGACCACGCAGCCCTCGGGCGCGAGGTTGCCGCGCAGGATCACCAGTCCCCCCGTTGGCTTCAACGGATCCGCGAGCGGGCGCACCACCTCCTGGCCGGGCGTCTCCGCGGTGGCGTCGGCCTCCTCTCCGATCGTGCGTCCGGTGACCGTGATCGCCTCGCGGTGGAGGACCCCGGCCTCGTCGAGGCGCTTGGCGAGCACCCCGACCCCGCCGGCCTCGTAAAGATCCCGGGCGACGAAGCGCCCCCCGGGCTTCAAGTCGCCCAGCAGGGGGGTGCGCCGGGAGATCTCGTCGAAGTCGTCGATCGTGAGCTCGATCCCGGCCTCGTTGGCGACCGCGAGCAGGTGCAGGACCCCGTTGGTCGAGCCCCCCGACATGCAGACGGTGGCGATCGCGTTCTCCAGCGACTCGCGGGTGATGAGCTGATGGGGGCGAATGTCCTGCTCGAGCAGCTTCATCGCAAGCTCGCCGCAGCGGCGCGCGACCCCCTCTCGGGCGCCGGCGACGGCCGGGACCATCCCCGAGCCCATCGGGGTGATTCCCATCACCTCGAACGCGCAGGCCATCGTGTTGGCGGTGAACTGAGCGCCGCAGGCGCCCGCGCCGGGGCTGGCGCACCCCTCGAGCTCATACAGATCCTCGTCGGACATGTCGCCGGTGGCGTGGGCTCCGATCGCCTCGAAGACGTCCTGGATCGTCACGTCCTTGCCGCGCCAGCTCCCGGGCAGGATCGAGCCGCCGTAGAGCATCAGCGACGGGATGTCCAGGCGGGCCAGCGCCATCACGCACCCGGGGATCGTCTTGTCGCACCCCGACAGCGCGATCACCGCGTCGAACTGGTAGCCGCGCGCGGTGAGCTCGATCGAGTCCGCGATCACCTCCCTGCTCACCAGCGAGGTCTTCATTCCCTGGGTCCCCATGGTGATCCCGTCGGAGATCGCGATCGTGTTGAACTCCAGGGGCGTGCCGCCCGCGGCGCGCACCCCGTCCTTGACGTGCTCGGCGAGCCCGCGGAGGTGGAAGTTGCACGGCATCGCCTCGATCCAGGTGTTGGCGATCCCGACGGTCGGGCGGCGGAGCGCGTCGTCGTCGAAGCCGATTCCCTTCATATAGGCGCGGGCGAAGGCCCGCTCGGGGCCGTCGAAGACGGCTCGACTGCGGGGGCGGGTGTCGGCCATCAGCCCGGGACCCTACCCGCGGCCGCGATTCGCCCTTCGCCCTCGTCCGGGCGGGACGCGCGCCAGCGGCGGAGCGCGGCGATGTCCCGCCTCACCATGTCGGGGTCGAGCTGGCGGCCCGGCGGGTCCATGTTGGCGGTCCCGATCAGGCGGCGCTCGTCGGCCTGGAGCCCGAGCCACTTGGCGAGGACGTCGTCGGCGTCGGGAAGCCTGGCCCCCGATGCGTGGTCGGGGAAGCGGACGCAGTACTCGCTCAGGAGCTCGCCGCCCACGGCCTCGTAGGCGACGACCGGGCGCTGGGGGTAGAGAAGGTAGCCGTATCCGTCGCGCTCGACCGCGACGAATCCAAGCTCGACGTACATCCGGTGCGCCTCCTCGCCCGCTGCGGCGCGGAGCAGCTCCCGGGCCCGGGCCTCGGCCCCCTCGTCGAACTCGAGCCGGGGGCGGCGCATCATCGCTGCCAGGCCGCCGTGCCCCCGCCCCCCGCGGCGCGCGGGAAGAAGATCACCCTGTCGGCCTCGGCTGGAACCTCGGAGAGGTCGCGCACCATGGTCGCCTCGTGGCGGCCACCCGGCCCGTCAAGGGGAACCGCCGCCCACATCCCGAGGTCGAGCTGGCGGCGGAACTCCCGCACCAAGCGCTCCTCGTCCTCGGCCAGCTCGAGGTCGCCCTCGGCGAGGAGGACGTCGCCGTGCCCAGGGGTCATGCGAACGAGCCTCAGCCTCATGGCGCGATTATCCCCCACGCCGACCGCCGGGCCCGATCCTCGCCGCTCAGGCTCCGACCGACCGCCGCCGGGCGATCCCGAGGACGTCGACGGGGCCGGTCCCCTCGCCGATGTCACGGAGGCCCGCCTTCACCGCCTCGGAGGCAATCGCACGGGCGGCACGGGCGGCCTCGAGTGGCTCGAGGCCGAGGGCGAGGTGGGCAGCGAGCGCCGAGGAGTGGGTGCAGCCCGACCCGTGCGCGGCGCCGTCCGGGTACCAGGGCCCGGGCAGCAACTCGACCCGCTCGCCATCGAAGAAGAGGTCGGCGTGGTCAGTGCCGTGGCCCCCGGTGACCACGACTGCGCCCGGACCGAGCTCCTTGACCCCCCGGGCGAGCTCCTCCTGACTCGCCCCCTCCTCCAGCCCGGTCAACTCCCGGGCCTCCGGCAGGTTCGGTGTAACGACGGCGGCCAGCGGCAGCACCCGCTCCGCCAGAGCGCGAACCGCCCCTGGGTCCAGCAGCACCGCGCCGCTCTCGGCCACCATCACCGGGTCGACCACAACGGGGGCTTCGCCGACCAGCCCGAGCGCCGCTACCACCGCGTCGATCGTGGGCTCGTCGCCGAGCATCCCGATCTTGACCGCGTCGATGCCGATGTCCGAGACGACGGCGCGAACCTGGTCGACGATCATCCCGGGGGGGACGGCGTGGACCGACGTCACCCCGACGGTGTTCTGGGCGGTGAGGGCGACGATCGCGGACGTCCCGTGGACACCGCAGCGGGCAAACGCCTTCAGGTCGGCCTGGATCCCGGCCCCTCCGCCCGAGTCCGAGCCTGCGATCGTGATCGCCACCGGGGTCTTCCGCTCTCGTGCCATGGGCCAAAGGCTAGGCCGAGTGTCCAGTGGCGGTCACCGTCACGGGGGCGCGCCGAGGGTGGTGCGTTCGGGCCGGCCGGCCGAGTCGCAGCGCACGTATCCCATCAGCTCGAGCCGCGCCAGCGCCGCCGCCGCCTCGCCGGGGTCGAGCCGGCCCCGGGTGGCGATCGCGTCGGCGCCGGGGGCGCCGGCCTCGATCAGCTCGAGGACCAAGGCGAGCTCGGGCTCGAGCGACGGGCCCGCCGCCGATCCGACCGCCGCCCCCTGAGGCCGGCGGCGCAGCATCCCGGCCCCGAGGAGCGAGTCGAGGACGTCCTGGGCGCCACGGACGACCTGCGCCCCATCGCGGAGGAGTGCGTTGGTCCCGGCGGCGGCCGAGTTACCCACCCGGCCCGGGACCGCCCCCACCTCGCGCCCGAGATCGGTGGCCATCGCCGCCGTGATCAGCGAGCCCGAGCGCTGCTTCGCCTCCACCACCACGGTCATCGCCGAGAGCGCCGCCATGATCCGGTTGCGGGCGGGGAAGGTCCAGCGCCGCGGCTCCGTCCCGGGGGGAAGCTCGCTCAGCACCATCCCCCGCTCGACGATCGTCTCGTAGAGCCGGCGATGGCGCGGCGGGTAGGGGACGTCGGGCCCACTCCCGAGCACCGCCACGGTCAGCCCGCTCGCCTCGAGCGCCCCGGAGTGGGCGCTCGAGTCGATCCCGAGCGCCATCCCGCTGACGACGGCGAGCCCCGAGGCCGCCAGCTCGCGGCCGAGGGAAGCGGCGAGCTGGCGCCCGTAGGAGCTCGGGCGGCGCGAGCCGACCACGGTGACCGCGTCCCCGGCCTCCCCCAGCCTCGCCAGGAGCGCGTGCTCGCCGCGGCCGAGGAGAACGGTGGGCGCCTGGGAGTCCCCCCGGAGCGCCCCCGGGTAGCGGGGGTCGTGCCGGCAGCAGGCCCAGGCGCCGGCGGCGGCGATCCGCTCGCGGAGCTCGTCGGCCCGCCGCCGAGCCGAATCCTCCAGGAGCTCCTCGGCGCGCCCCCGCGCCAGCGCCCGGACGAGGTCCTGGTCGGAGAGGGCGAGGAGCTCGCGCGCCCGCCGGCCCGGCGAGTGGGTGGCCACTCGCTCGATGTGGCCGGCGAGGTCGGCGAGCAGCCAAGCCCTGCGGAGGCAGGGATCGCACGCCTCGGGGGGCGCCGCGGTCACCGCTACTGCTCTGGCCGGCGCCGGAGGCCGATCGCCGACGCCACCGCGTCAGCATCGACCCCGTCGGCGCCGCGGAGGTCGGCGATCGTGCGCGCCACCCCAAGGGCCCGGTCCCAGCCCCGGCCGCTGAGCGAAAGGCGCTCGTGCCCGTCGCGGAGCATCCGCTCGCCGGCGGCGTCGAGGGCGCAGTGGCGGCGAAGCTCCTCGGAGCTCATGTCGGCGTTGCAGCGACCCGGGCCGAGCCTGCGCTCCTGGCGCGCCCGCGCCTCGACCACCCGCGCCCGCACCCGCTCAGAGCTCTCCCCCGGCCCGGAGGCGAGCTCGCCCGCCCCCGGCCGCTCGACCGACACCGACATGTCGATCCGGTCGGCGAGCGCGCCGCTCAGCTTCGCCCGGTAGCGCGAGACCGCGACGGGATGGCACTCGCACTCCCCCGAGTCGGGCCCGTGCCCGCACGGGCACGGGTTCGAGGCGGCGACGAGGATGAACCGGCAGGGCAGCGAGAGGACGTGACCGGCCCGGGCCACGGTCACCTCCCCCTCCTCGAGCGGCTGGCGGAGCGCCTCCAGGGCGTCGCGGCGGAACTCCCCTAGCTCGTCGAGGAAGAGAACGCCACGATGGGCGCGGGTGACCTCGCCGGGGCGCGGAGGCGAGCCGCCTCCAACCAGCGCCACCCCGGAGATCGTGTGGTGCGGCGCCCGAAACGGCCGGCGGACGGCGAGCGGCCACTCGACCCGGTCGCCGCAGGCGCCGGCGCTCCTGGTGACCTCGAGCGACTCCCCGCGGCCCAGGGGAGGCAGAAGCGACGGCAGCCGCCGCGCCGCGAGGGTCTTTCCTCCCCCCGGCGAGCCGGTGAGGAGGATGCTGTGGCCGCCGGCGGCGCAGATCTCGAGCGCCCGCCGAAGCGCCGGCTGGCCGCGCAGGTCGGAGAGGTCGGGGAGGCCGTTCGGGGTGAGGCCCGGCGCCGGGTCGGTGGGCGCGCTCGCCGGCTCGACCGTCCCCTCCCCCAGGTCACGCAGCCTCCCGACCCGGTCGATCGGCATCACCTCGATCCCCTCGACCAGCGCCGCCTGGCCGGCGTCGCCGGGGGCCACCGCGATCCCGCGCATGCCCCAACCCCGGGTCCCCTCGGCCATCGCCAGGGCGCCCGGAACGGGCCGGATGGTCCCGTCGAGGGCGAGCTCTCCGGCGAGGGCGTAGCGCTCGAGCGCCCGTTGCGGCACCTGGCCGGTGGCGACCAGCAAGGCGGCGGCGATCGCGAGGTCGAATCCCGGGCCGACCTTGGGGAGGTCGGCGGGGGCGAGGTTGGCGGTGATCCGCCGGAGCGGAAACTCGAACCCCGAGTTGACGAGCGCCGCCCTGACCCGCTCGCGCGACTCGCGAACGGCGGCATCGGGCAAGCCGACGATCGCGAACCCCGGGAGTCCCCCGGCGACGTCGAGCTCGACGTGCACCGGTTCAGCCTCGATCCCGAGAAGGGCGAAGGTGCGGGCGATCGCGAGCATCGGCGCCGACGCTAGGCGCCGGCGCCGCGCGCGAGATCCGCCAATCGGAACGAATCCGCCACACCTTCGTTTCCCTTGGCGCGTGCCGGGCGGGAGCGCCACTCCTAGCGTCGGCGGCGATGACCGTGGCGAGGCAGCGGCTCGGGCGCGCGGCCGAGGGGCTGGTGGCGACCCGCCTCGAGCGCGCCGGGTGGCGGGTCGTCGGCCGCAACGCCCGCACCCGCTCGGGCGAGCTCGACCTCGTCGCCCTCGACGGCGCCACCCTGGTGTTCGTCGAGGTGAAGGCGGGCAGGCTCGGCGCCCGCGCCGGCCCCGAGCGCCCGGCGCTCGCCGTCGGTCACCGCAAGCGGGCCAGGATTCGACGGCTCGCGCGGGAGTGGCTCGCCGCCGCCGACGGGCCGCGCCCGGCGTGGGTGGAGGGCTACCGGTTCGACGTCGTCGGAGTCAGCTTCGACGCCGCCGGTCGCCTCGCCGGCGTCGAGCACATCCGCAACGCCTTCTAGCCCGGCTCGGGAAGCGGGATCCCGCCCCCGCCTACGCCGCCCGCTCGGCAAGCTCCGTGTAGGCGCCGGCGGCCAGCTGGAGCTGGCTGTAGGCGACCGAGGCGAACGAGCGGCGATGGAGGGGGGAGATCCCGTGGGCGAGGATCGCATCGCGGTGGTCGGGGGTCGAGTAGCCGACGTTGCCGGCGAAGCCCCATTCCGGGTAAGCGAGGTCGGCGCGGCGCATGTAGCGGTCCCGAGTCACCTTCGCGATCACCGAGGCGGCGGCGATCGCCGCGCTGCGGGCGTCGCCCTCGACCACCGGCGTGTGCTCGAGCTCGCAGCTCGAGAGCCGGAACCCGTCGACGAGGCGGACCGCCCCCTCGCAGGAGACCGACCGAAGGCAGTCCGACAGCGCCCCGAGGTTGGAGACGTGGAGGCCGCGGCCGTCTATCGCCCGCACCGAGCGAACCGCGACCGCGACGCAGGCCGCCGCCCGGAGCACATGCGGGTAGAGCTCCTCGCGCTCCTCGGGTGACATCTGCTTCGAGTCGTTGAGCCAGGCGAGCGCCCGGCGCTCGCGCCTGCCGATTCCCTCCAGGTCCAGGAGGACGCCGGCCGCCACCAGCGGCCCGGCGAGCGATCCGCGCCCTGCCTCATCGACGCCGGCGACGAAGCGGCGGCCGAAGGATCGGTCGTAGCGGAACAGCCTCGCGGCAGTGGGCCTGCGCCGCTTCGCCATCAGCCCGGGCGGTCCCGGCCCCCGGAGCTAGAGGGTTGATCCCAAACCCACGCACACCTGGATGACGCGCCCGGCGCTGCGCGCTTCGGAATCAACCATCTAGAAGATTCCGATCCGATCCGGCGGCCAGTAGGTGGCGAACGCCTTGCCGATGATCCAGCCGCGCGGGATCGGCCCCCAGAAGCGGCTGTCGTCGCTCTCTCCACGGTTGTCGCCCATCATGAAGTAATGGTCGGGCGGGATGGTGATCTGTTTGGGCAAATTGCACTCGCCGCCGGGCCGGCAGCCGTTGATGAAGTCCTCGTTCGCCTGCACCCCGTTGACAACCGGGTGGCCGTCCTCGATCGAGAGGGTGTCGCCGGGGCCGGCGACGATCCGCTTGATGAAGTTGGTGCCGGTGTCCTCCTCGGGAGTGGGCTCCGGGCAAGCCTCGCCGTCGCTGCGGGGAACGCCGCACTCGCGGCCGCCGGAGTCGGCGCCGTTGGGCGGGTGGAAGACGACGATGTCCCCGATCTTCGGGTCGGTGAAGTGGTAGACGAAGCGGTTGACCAGGACCCGCTGGCCGATGTCGAGGGTCGGCTCCATCGACGCCGAGGGGATCTGGTAGGGCTTGATGATCCAGGCCTGGATCGTGAGCGCCAGCCCAAGGGCCAGGGCCACGATCACGACGAGCTCGAGAATCGCGCCCTTGGTCGTCTGAGGTCTCGGGACTCTCAGCCTGCGTCCTCTGACCCGCGGGCCTTCTCGGCCCGCGGCTCTGCCCCATCCTCGGGCTCATCGGCGGCCTCCTCGGCCGCTCCCGCCTCCTCCGAGTCGGCCTCCCCATCCTCCCTCTCGCCACCATTCCCGGACCCCCCGGGTGCTGTCTCGGGCTGCTCCCCCCCGGGCGCGGCAGGCGCGGCCTCGGTCCCCTCGCCCTCGGCCGCTTCGCCCTCGCCGCCTGGGGTCGCGGCCTCTCCGGCGTCGGTGACCTCGGCCTCGGCCTCGGCCTCGGCGACCGCGACGCCCTCCGCGTCGACCGCCTCGGCCTCCTCGCTGGCGATCACCATCTCGTCCTCGATCCCCCAGCGGCGCTCGGCCACGCGGGCCCGCGTGCCGACCTGCTCACGCAGGTAGTAGAGCTTCGCCCTGCGAACGTCGCCTCGCGCCGCCACCTCGAGCTTCTCGATCTTCGGTGAGTGCAGCGGAAAGGTTCGCTCGACGCCGACCCCGAAGGAGTTCTTGCGGACCGTGAAGGTCTCTCGGGCGCCGCTTCCCTGGCGCTTGAGCACGATGCCCTCGAACACCTGGGTCCGCCGCCGGCTCCCCTCGACGACCTGGAAATGGACTCGGACCCGATCGCCCGCAGCGAACCGGGGGCGACGCTTGATCGCGCGCTGCTCCAGGCTCTCGATCACGGTGTTCATGGGATGGTCGGTCTCTGTCGAGGTGCGATGTTCGGGGGGGCGCCTTACTGCTCCCTAAGCGCGAGGAGCGTGGGGCTGAACGCGAAAAAGCGCGTGCCCGCGGCCCGCGCGGCGCGAATAGTAGCGATTCCCCTGCCGGGCCTCGTGCGCTAGCGGTGCGGCGAGCGGGCGCGCTCGCGGCTACGCTCGAGGCGCCACTCCCTCACCCGGGCGTGGTCGCCCGAGAGAAGGACCTCCGGGACGCGCCACCCGTGGTACTCAGCGGGCCGGGTGTAGTGGGGGTACTCGGGCGCCCCCTCGAGGGCGGCGCTGAAGGACTCCTCGACCGAGCTGGTCTCGTCGCCGAGCGCCCCGGGCTGCTTCCGCAGGATGGCGTCGGAGATCACCATCGCCGGCAACTCGCCGCCGGCGACGACGTAGCGGCCGATCGAGACCACGTCGGTGACGAGGTAATCGATCACCCGCTGGTCGAACCCCTCGTAGCGCCCGCACAGCAGCGCCAGGTGGGGCTCGGTGGCCAGCTCGACCGCCAGTTCCTCGTCGAACAGGCGGCCCGAGGGGGTGAGGGCGATCCGCCGGACCCGGTCCCGGTCGGAGCCGTATGCGGCCTCGAGGGCGGCGTCGACCACATCGACCCGCATCACCATCCCGGCGCCGCCGCCGTAGGGGGAGTCGTCGACCTGGCCGGCGCCGAGCGCGGTCGTGTCCCGGTAGTTGAAGAAGCGGATCTCGGCATCGGCCGCGACCGCGTTGCGGACGTGCCGCTGCCCCACGAACCACTCGAAGTGCTCCGGGAACAGGGTGAAGACGTCGAGCTTCAATCCAGGATGTCGACGATCACCCGCTTCTCCTCGCGGGTGGCGGCGGCCTTGACCACCGTCCGCAAAGCGTTCGCCACCCGCCCGCCGCGGCCGATCACCCGCCCGAGGTCCCCGTCGGCGACCTCGAGCTCGAGGAGGATGTCGCCCTCGGTCTCCTCGATCTCGGTCACCTCCACCTCGTCGGGCTCGGCGACGAGGGCGCGGGCGAGAAACTCGAGCAGCTCGCGCATCGGGCGGGAGCCGCCTCTAGCGGCCGCTCGCCTCGATCCCCTGCGTGCGCAGGAGGTTGGCGACGGCGCGCGAAGGCTGAGCCCCCGCGGAAAGCCAGTGCCGGGCCCGCTCCTCGTCGATTTGAATCAGCGAGGGGTCGGTCTGGGGGTTGTACTGGCCGATCGTCTCGATCGTGCGCCCGTCGCGTGGCGATCGGCGATCGGCGACCACCACCCTCCAGACGGGGTTCTTCCGCGATCCGACCCGGGTCAGCCTTATCCGTACCGACATCGGCAGGTGAGGTTAGCGGTAGTCCCTCCGCTAGCGCGCGCCGCGCATCAGCTGCTCCGGGGACGGCATCTTGCCCTCGGAGAGCTGCTTCATCAGCTTCCGCATCTGTGCGAACTGCTTGACCAGCTGGTTCACCGCCTGCACAGTGGTCCCCGAGCCCGCCGCGATCCGCTTGCGGCGGGAGCCGTTGATCTCGTCGGGGTGGGCTCGCTCGTACGGGGTCATCGAGAGGATGATCGCCTCGATCCGGTCGAGCTCGCGCTCGTCGACGTTGCCCATCTGGCGCATCGCCTTGCCCATCCCGGGGACCATCCGGAGCAGGTTCCCGATCGGCCCCATGCGGCGGACCTGCTTCAGCTGGGCGAGGAAGTCCTCGAGGGTGAACTGCTGCTTGCGGATCTTGGTCTCGAGATCGGCGGCGCGGTCGGCGTCGAACTCCTCCTGGGTCTTCTCGATCAGCGACATCACGTCGCCCATCCCGAGGATGCGGCCCGCCATCCGGTCGGGGTGGAAGCGCTCGAGCTGATCGAGCTTCTCCCCGGTCGAGGCGTAGATGATCGGCTTCCCGGTCACCGCCCGGACCGAGAGGGCGGCGCCACCGCGGGCATCGCCGTCGAGCTTGGTGATCAGGACGCCGTCGAACTCGGCCACCTGGGCGAAGCTCTCGGCCACGTTGACCGCGTCCTGGCCGGTCATCGCGTCGAGCACCAAAAGGACGTCATGAGGCTTGGTTGCCTTCCGCACCCGGGCGAGCTCGTCCATCATCCCCTCGTCGACGTGGAGTCGGCCGGCGGTATCGACGATGAGGACGTCCTGGCCGTCGCCCTTCGCCTCCGCGAGCGCCCAGGTCGCGACCGCCACCGCGTCCTCGGGCCCCGCTCCGTCCCGGGCGTAGACCGCGGCCCCCGCCTGTTCGCCGAGGCGCTGGAGCTGCTCGACGGCAGCTGGACGCTGGAGATCGCATGCGGCCAGGGCCACTCGACGGCCGCCCTTGGCGAGGAGCTTGGCGAGCTTCGCGCAGGCGGTCGTCTTCCCCGACCCCTGGAGGCCGGCCATCAAGATCACGGTGGGCCCAGCGGACGCGAACACGAGCTCCCGCCCGGCGCCGCCCATCAGCTCCGCGAGCTGGTCGTTGACGGCCTTCACCACCGTCTGGCCGGGGTTGAGCGCCTCGGATACCTCCGCGCCTGCGAGCCGCTCGCGCAGAGCCGCGATGAAGTCCTTCACCACCTTGAAGTTGACGTCGGCCTCGAGCAGCGCCAGGCGGACCTCGCGCAGCGCCTTATCGACGTCGTCAGGGGTGAGCCTGCCCCGCGATCGAATCTCGCCGAGGACGCCCTGTAGCCGCTCTGACAGTTGGTCGAACATCCCGACCAGGTTACGGCTCGAGCAGCGCGCGGGCGAACTGCTCGGGGTCGAACGGGCGCAGATCCTCAAGCGACTCGCCGATCCCGATCAGCTTCACGGGGATCCCGAGCTCGGTCGCGATCGCCAGGGCCACCCCGCCCTTGGCGCTGCCGTCGAGCTTGGTGAGGACCACTCCGGTGACCTCGACCGCCTCGGTGAAGGCGCGCGCCTGGCGAACGCCGTTCTGGCCGGTGGTGGCATCGATCACCACCAGCGTCTCTTGGGGCGCGCCCTCGAGGCGGTTTGCGATCACCCGGCGGACCTTGGCGAGCTCCTCCATCAGGTTGCCGTGGGTGTGGAGGCGCCCGGCGGTGTCGCAGATCACCACGTCGGCTCCGCGGGCTTCGGCGGCGGAGACGGCGTCGAAGGCGACCGCCCCCGGGTCACCCCCCTCCGAGCCCCGGACGAGCTGCGAGCCGGCCCGCCCCGCCCACTCGGCGAGCTGCTCGACGGCGGCCGCCCGGTAGGTATCGGCGGCCCCCACGATCACCTCGAGGCCGAGCTCGCGCTGGAGGTGCCAGGCGATCTTCCCGATCGTGGTCGTCTTCCCGGTCCCGTTGACGCCGACGATCATCACCACCGAGGGGTGCTGGCTGAGGTGGATGCGGCGGTCGCCGGGCCCCGCGACCTCGGCGAGGAGCGCGATCAGGCGCTCCCGGAAATCCTCCCCGCCGCTGAGCTCTCCCCTCGCCGCCTCGTCCTCGAGCTTGCGGACGATCGCGGCGGTGGTCGGGGCGCCGACGTCGGCGAGGATCAGCGCCTCCTCCAGCCGCTCCCAGGTTTCCTCGTCGATTCGATCGGTGAGGCTGGCGGAGAGCTCCGCGCCGAGCGCCTTGCGGCTCCGCGACAGGCCCTCCCGCAACCGGCTGAACCAGCCCCCTTCCGCCCCAGCGGCCTCCCCGACCGGCTCGCGGGCTCCGCGATCGCCGAGGTCGAATGCCTCTCGCCAGTCCGCGTCCATCGAGGCGGCAGGCTAGAGGTCGAGGGCTGGGAGCCGCGTCGGCAACGGCGCCGGGTTCCCGCCGCGGCCGCACCTGACCGGCGCTCAGGCGGCCTCGACGTCGCCCTCGGGAGGGCTCCCCCAGGCGTCGGCGGCGGCGACCGCGGCGTCGTGCTCCTGCGGAGCCTCCTCCTCACCGGCCGGCAGCCGGCGCGAGACCACCCGGGTGATCCCGTCGTCGCCCATGCTCACCCCGTAGAGGACGTCGGCGGCGTCCATGGTCCGCTTCTGGTGAGTGACGACGACGAACTGGGAGCGCCCGGAGAAGCGGCGCACCAGCCGGAGGAAGCGATCGAGGTTGATGTCGTCGAGCGCGGCCTCGACCTCATCGAGGATGTAGAAGGGGCAGGGGCGGGCCATCAGCACGGCGAAGACGAAGGCGAGCGCGACCAACGACTTCTCGCCGCCGGACAGCAGCGACAGGCGGCGCATCGACTTGCCCGCCGGCGTGACCTCGATCTCCACCCCGCTCTCGTCCCGCGGCTCGCCCCCGAGCTCGTCCTCGTCGCCCTCCTCCCCGGTTCCGTCGGGTCCGGACGTCGGGGCGTCGACGGAGCGGGGGCCGAGCTCGATCCGTCGGAGGCGCCCGTGTCCGCCCGGGAACAGCTCGGCGACCATCTCCTCGAAGTTGGCCGCGGTCGCCTCGAAGGTCTCCTCAAAGGCGGTGGCGATCTCACGGTCGGTTCGGCGGATCAGCGACCGCAGATCGGCGATTGCCCGCTCCATGTCCTGGCGCTGCTCGGCGAGCGACTGGACGTGCTCGCGAGCCTCTCCGTACTCGCGTTCGGCGAGCGGGTTGACCGGCCCGATCTGCTCCCGCCGGCGCCCGAGGCGAAGCAGCTTCGAGTCGATATCGGCCCGCTCCTCCTCCGAGAGCGTCCGCTCGGCGGGGCCGAGCTCCTCGCCCAGCGACCGCGAGAGCTCGGCGAGCTGACCGGCGGCATCGGTACGGCGGTCGCGAAGCTGGGCGGCCTCGATCTCCGCCGCGGTCAAGGCCTCGCTCCCGCCCCGGATCTCGCCCTGGAGCCCGTACTCGCGCTCGGAGCACGCGCGCAGCTCGGCGGCGACGTCCTCACCCGGCTCCTCGCCGGGAGCGGCGAGATGCTCGGCGTGGCGGCGGAGGCCCTCGAGAACGGCGACGAGCACCTCGCCCAGGCGGGAGAGCGCGGGGAGGGTCTCGCGTTCGAGCTGGATTCGGCGGCGCAGGAGCTCGCGATCGCGCTCGCGGGCCTCGCGGGCGCGCCTGGCGACCTCGGCGTGACGGCGCTCGGCCCCGAGCTCGGCCTCGAGCTGGGCGCGGCGAAGGGCGTCGGGGCTCTCGGCGGCGCGCTCCAGGCGCCGGTGCTCCTCGCGGGCGGCGGCGAGCTCCCGCTCGGCCCGATCGAGGTCGTTGCGCGCCCTCTCCTCGGTCCGCGCGCGCTGGGCGAGCCGGGAGGCGAGCTCCTCGCGAGCGGACCGCGCCGCCAGGGCGGGGTCGGTCCCCTCCCGGGGAAGGCGCCGCAGCTCGCGAGCGGCCCCGTCGTAGCGCTCGCCGTCGACGGTGACCGCGATCCCGGCGAAGCCCTCGCCGAGGGAGGTGAGGTCGTCGACCAGCCAGGCGTCGACGAGCAGCCGCCCGACGATCCCGCGGGCGCGCTCGGAGACCTCGACCAGATCGAGCAGTCGCCGGGCGCCCTCGACCGGGGCGGCCGATGCCGGTGTGGGGACGGGGTCCCCGCTCTCCACCAGGGCCCGGGCGGCGCCCTGGGACCGGCTCAGCCACTCGGTTCCCTCCGCAATCGAGTCGACCACGGTCGCCCGCAGCCACCCGCCGAGCGCCGCCGAGACGGCGCGCTCGAGCCCCGATCCCGCCTCGATCATCCCGGCGAGCAGCTCCCCGTCGGCTTCCGCCGCGGCCGCCGCCGCCAGCTGGGCCTCGACCGCAGCGAGCTGTCCGGCGAGGTCGGCGCGACGGGTGGCGGCCTTGTCGGCCTCGGCGCGGGCGAGGTCGCGGGCTCGCTCGGCCCGCTGAAGCCTCTCGGCGGCCCCGGCGGGCCCGGCGTCGCCGGCGGGCTCGCCCCCGAGCGCCTCGAGCTCGGCCTCGAGCTCCGCGATCCGGGCGGCGGTGTCGCCCTCGATCTCGAGCTCGCCCCCGAGCTCGTCGAGGCGAAGCTGGCGCTCCTCCAGCGCCGAGCGCAGCTCCCGCTCGGCGTGGGAGACCGCCTCGGCGCGGGCGCCGACCCGCTCGACCGCCGCCCTCGCCTCGGCGAGGAGCTCGCCGCGCCGGCGCCGGCCGCGCTCGCCGACCGCGATCCGCTCCTCGATCGCCGCCCGCTTCGCGCGCACCTCCTCGAGGCGTTTCTCGATCTCGTCGCGGCGAGAGCGCGCCGCGGTCAGCTTCGACTCGACCCCCCGCAGGGCGTCCTCGTGCCCGCGCAGGTCGGAGGCCACCGCCCGGGCGCGAAGCTCGTCCTCCTGGCGGCGAAGCCGGGCCTGGCGCTCGGCCGCCTCGGCCTGTGCCTTCAGCGGCCGCAGGCGGGAGCGCGCCTCTCGCTCGACATCGAGGGCGCGGTCGAGGTTCTCATCGGTGCGCTCCAGCTTGAGCTGGGCGCGGCGGCGGCGCTTTCGGTGCTTGCCGAGCCCCGCCGCCTCCTCGATCAACAGGCGCCGGTCGCGCGCCTTCGAGTTGACGATCGCCTCAACCCGGCCCTGGCTGATCACCGAGTGCATCTCGCGGCCGAGGTTGGTGTCCGAGAGCGCCTCGACCACATCGGCGAGCCGGCACCTGGCCCCGTTCAGGCGGTACTCGCCCTCACCGTTCCGGTCGATCCTCCGCAGCACCGAGATCTCGCTGAACTCGCTGTTGGCCCGGCCCTCGGCGTTGTCGATCACCACTTCGACCTCGGCGAACCGCCGGCGGCCCTGGCCCTTGCCGCCGGCGAAGATGACGTCCTGCATCGACTGGCCGCGCACGGCGCTCGGGCTCTGCTCGCCGAGCGCCCAGAGCACGGCGTCGGTGATGTTGGATTTGCCGCACCCGTTCGGCCCGACGATCACGCTCACCCCCGGCGCGAATCGGAGCCGGGTGCGCTCGGGGAACGACTTGAAGCCCTTGAGGTTGATCTCCTTCAGGTACATGTCGATTTTGTGCCCGAAAGCGTCGCTGGCCCCCCGGACGCGATCGCGACGGGCGACATCATCTACTGCTTCAGCTTCTCCAGGGCCCGTTCCGCGGCCGCCTGCTCAGCCTCCTTCTTGCTGCGGCCGGCGCCGACCCCGACCTCCTCGCCGCTGACGGCGGCTCGGACCTCGAAACGGCGCTCGTGCGGCGGGCCCGCCTCGCCGATCACCTCGTAGCTTACGGTCGTCCCGCTTCGCGCGAGCCTTTCCTGGAGCTCGGACTTGAAGTCCAGCCGGGTGCGGCGCGCGTAGTCGATCTCCGGGCCGAACGCTTCCACCACCGCCTCGGCGGTGCGCTGGTAGCCGTGGACGAGGTAGCAGGCGCCGATCACCGCCTCGCAGACCGACGCGAGGGTGCGCTCGGAGGCGATCAGGGTGTCCACCGGGAGGCCGGAGCCGTCCTCGGGGGCTGCCTCCGCAAGCCGCTCGGGGAGGTTGATCTCGCGGGCGACCGCGGCGCACGCCCGACCGCTGACCGCCTGGTTGTGGACCTTGGTGAGCTCGCCGATGTCGTCCCATGGAAAGCGCGTGTACAGCGCGGTCGCGACCGAGAGCCCGAGGACGCTGTCCCCGAGGAAGGCGAGCCGCCCGTAGGCATCGATGCGCTTCTCCACCCAGGACGAGTGCGACAGCGCCCTCACCCCGAGCTCGGGCGGGAGCCCCTCCAGAAGCGCCGCCAGGGCCTCGGTCACCCTGCCGGGACGCGCGCGCAGACGAAATCGACGGCGTCGCCCACCGTCTCGATCCCGGCCGCCTCCTCCTCGCTGACCCGGATCCCGTAGCGGTCCTCGAGCTCCATCACCAGCTCGTAGAGGTCGAGCGAGTCGGCGTCGAGGTCCTCGCGGAATCGGGTTTCCGGCGTGATCTGCTCCGGGGTCACCTCTAGCTCAGCGACCAGGTGATCCCGGACCAGATCCATCACCTCGGTTCTTTCCATGGCCATCGGCGCATTATCACGAACGGCGCCATCGCCCCGCGGCAAGGGCGCTGTCAGGCCGGCGCCGGCGGCCCATCGCGCAATCCCTCGCGAGTGGCGCCGGCGGCCCCGAGCAGCTCGCCGGTGCGCTCCACCGCCCGCTCCCGGACCGCGCGGTGCGCGAGGCGGACCGCGTTGGCGATCCCCCCGGGGCTGGAGCCGCCGTGGGCGACGACGGCGACCCCCCGGAGCCCGAGCATGATCGCCCCGCCGACGTTGTTCGGATCCATCTGGGAGCGAAGCCCGCCGAGCGCCGGGCGCATCAAGACCCCCCCAAGCGCCGAGACCGGGTTCGAGCGGGCGGCGCCGCGGATCGCATCCGCCACCGCTCTCGCGGTCCCCTCGAGGGTCTTCAGGGCGACGTTGCCGGTGAACCCGTCGGCGACCACCACGTCGGCTACCCCGGCGAGCAGATCGCTGCCCTCGACGTTGCCGATGAACTCGATCCCGGCGGCGGCGGCGAGGGTCTCATTCGCCCGGACCACCACCGGATTGCCCTTCCGCTGCTCCTCCCCCACCGAGAGCAGGGCCACCCGGGGCACATCGACCGCCAGGACGGCCTGGCTGAAGGCCGACCCGAGGAAGGCGAACTGGACCAGGTGCTGCGACCTTGCCTCGCTGTTCGCCCCGGAGTCGAGGAGCAGAAACGGCCGCTCCGGGGAAGGGAAGGGGATCTGGGCGGCGAGGGCGGGCCGGTGCACACCGTGCTGGCGCCGGAGGGCGAGCACCGCCGCCGCCATCGCCGCCCCCGTCGACCCGGCGCTGACGAGTGCGGCGGAGCGGCCCTCGGCGACGTCGGCCGCGGCGCGGACGACGGAGGCGGCGCCTCGGAAGCGGACGGCGGCGACGGGATCCTCCTCGTTGGTGATCCACTCCTCGCACGGGACCAGCTCGACGCCCGCGATCGGCTCGAGCCCCGGGGGGCCGAACAGCCGCACGGGGATCCCGTCCTCGGCGGCGATCGCGGCGCCCTCGAGGACGACCTCGGGGCCGCCGTCGGCCCCGTGTCCGTCGAGCGCCACCGGCGCCGGCACCTGAGCCCCGGCCCCGGCGGGCGCCTCGGCTATCCCTGACCCTCCTGCTCGGACGCTGCGGCCCGGGGCGTCTCGGCGGCCTCGAAGCGGATCACCTCGCGACCGGCGTAGGTGCCGCAGGTGGGGCAGACCCGGTGCGGCAGGCGAGGGCTATGGCACCGCGGGCACTCGTTCAAGCGAGGCCTGCTCGCGGTGTGCTGGGCGCGCCGCTTGTCCCGCCGCGCGCTCGACTGCCGCTTCTTGGGGACCGCCATGGCCGCGGGATGGTAGCTGGATGATCGAGGGCGCGGCGCCGCGCGTCAGTCTCGGGCGGGCACGATCGCGCGACCGATCGTCTAGCTCAGCTTCAGATCCCTGAGCTTCGCGAACCGGGGGTCGCCGCTTCCGGCATGACGGTGGGCGGCGGGATCGGAGTCGTTGAGCGATTCCCCGCATACCGGGCAGAGCCCGGCGCAATCGGCTCGGCAGAGGGGCTTCGGGGGAAGCGAGAGGACGAGGGCGTCGTTCACCCACCGGGCCGCATCGAGGCGGCCATCGTCGACGTAGGGGCTGCGCAGCTCCTCGTCGCCGGTGCCCGGTTGGTCCACCTCGCGAGCGTCGATCTCCTCATCGAAGGCGGCCTCCTCGAGGCAGCGGACGCACGGGCCCGAGACCCGGGCGCTGTAGCGCATCCGCAGCGCGTAGCCGCCGCCCGTGGTCCGGGAGACGTCGATCCTGATCGGCCCCGACGCGGACGGCAGATACCGCTGCTCTCCCAGCCGGACCGGCTCGGGCTCGAGGTCGAGCTCGAGGGAACGCGCCTGGCCCGGCGAGAGCGAGAGCCGGGCGAGGTCGATCCTGACACGCTCGCTGCCCACGGGATCGAGGGTAGCGTTATCGGTTCGCCGTGGCCGGCCAATTCCATTGGGACCCCGACACCTACCTGGAGATGATCCGGGCGGAGGTCCCGCGGTTCGATCAGCTCCAGGCAGCCGCGGTCGAGGCGATCCCGTTCGCGCCCGACCGCGTGCTCGAGCTCGGGATGGGCACTGGCGAGACCACCCGCCGCCTGCTCGTGGCATACCCCGACGCCTGGGTGATCGGGCTCGACTCGAGCCCGGAGATGGTCTTTCGGCTGCGCCAGGAGTACGACGGCGTCCAGCTTGCGCGAATGGAGGACCCGCTCCCCGACGGCCCCTGGGACCTCGTCATCTCGGTGCTCTCGGTCCATCACCTCACCGCCGATCAGAAGCGGCTCCTGTTCAGGCGGGTCCGGGAGCAATCACGGGCGCTGGTGATCGGTGACGTGATCAAGGCCGACGTCCAGGTCACCCCGATCGATCCCGAGTTCGACTTCCCCGACACGGCCGACGAGCTCGCCGAGTGGTGCAGCGGCGAGGTGACCTGGCGCGCCGACGACCTCGCGGTCGTCCGCGCGACCTACGACTGATGTAGCCGACGAAAACCCGAGGACCCGGAGAAGGAGAGGCGATGGAGAAGCTGCTCTATGAGAAGCGCGACCGAATCGCGTACCTGACCATCAACCGCCCCGAGGCCCGGAACGCGATCGACCCCGACGTGCACGCGGCGATGATCGACGCCTGGGCGGACTTCCGCGACGACGACGGGGTCGACGTCGCCATCCTCACCGGGGCGGGCGAGGCGTTTTCCGCCGGCGCCGACCTCAAGACCTACATCCCGCCGATCATGGGCACGGCCGATCCGGCGCGGATCCGCGAGATCGTCGAGCTCGGCCTGAACGGGTTCACCCGCGGGATGCACCGGATCGAAAAGCCGATCATCGGCGCCGTCAACGGGTGGGCGCTGGCGGGCGGGTTGGAGACCGCCCTGGCGTGCGACATCCGGATCGCCTCCGAGCGGGCGATGTTCGGCTCCTTCGAGGCCCGCCGGGGCTTTCACCACGGCGACGGGGGGATTGTCCGCCTGGTGAATTCCTGTGGGGTCGCGGTCGCCTCCCACATGCTCCTCACCGCGGAGCCGATCGACGCCAACCAGGCGCTGCGGTGGAACCTGGTGACGAAGGTCGTCCCCCACGAGGAGCTGATGGCCGAGGCGGAGCGGGTGGCCCGCCAGATCCTCCGCAACTCCCAGCGCGCGGTCCGCTCGGCGAAGCAGACGATCCTCGACGTGATCGGCCAGCCCCTCGACTTCCAGCTTCGGACCGAGGCCTGGAACGCGTACACCTGCGCCGACCCGGAGGAGACCAAGGCGCTGCTGGGCCGCTTCTACGAGAAGACCGACGCGGGGCGAGCCGGAAGGCATCGAACGGAGCTCCAGGGATGAGCCGCCGTGCGCTGGTCACCGGAGCAAGCAGGGGGATCGGCGCCGCCATCGCCGAGCGCCTGAGCAACGACGGTATGGAGGTAACCACCCTGGACCGCGACGAGGGCTGCGATCTGCGAGTCGACCTGGCCACCGACGAGCTTCCCGACCTCGGCGAGGTCGACGTGCTGGTCTCAAACGCCGCCATCACCGACACGATCGCCGCGGCGCACAAGATGACCCCCGAGCAGTGGGCCCGGGATATCGATGTCAACCTGACCGGATCCTTCCGCGTCGTGCAGAGGTGCCTGTCCGGGATGCGTGAGCGCGGTTGGGGCCGGATCGTGGTGATGTCCTCGGGGGCGGCGCGCGCGGGCCTGCGCGGCCAGGTCGCCTACTCCGCCTCGAAGGCGGGGTTGATCGGGATGGTGAAGATCGGGATGGTGAAGACGATCGCCGCCGAGAACGCCAGGCACGGGATCACAGCGAACGCGATCCTGCCCGGCCTGGTGGCGACCGAGAGGGCGAAGGCGATGCCGAGCGAGGTCCGCGACCGGCTGCGGCCGATGCTCCCGTCGGGCCGAATGGTGGAGCCGGCAGAGGTCGCGGCGCTGGTCGCCTTCCTCGCCTCGGAGGAGGCGGCTCAGGTGACGGGCCAGGAGATCGCGATCGACGGCGGGGGATCCCTCAACACCTTCACCCTCGGCTCGGAGGGCCGAGACTAGTCCGTTCGTCGTAGCCCGGGCGCGCCACCGCGAGCTTGTGGCGAACGTGCTCCCGCAGGAGCTCGGCGAGCCGATCGAGCCGATCGTCGAGGGCGCCGGTGCGGAGGCGGGCCGCCAGCTCGCGCTCCGCGGCGCGAACCGCGTCCGCAAGCCCGTCCTCCCCCCCAGGCTCGGGCAGGGGCTGTCCGAGGAGCTCGCGAAACAGGGCCAGGTCCTCGCGCAGGAGCTTATCGCCGGCCCGCAGCTCGCGCGCCACCACCGCGCAGAGGTTGGCCGCCACCAGCACCCGGAAGCGCTGTTCCGCCGGGACCTCGGGCCGAAGCTCGGCGAACAGGTACTCGGCGACGGCCTCGAGCAGCTCCGGGGCGGTGGGACGGTCCTGGGTCACGACGGCGGCCCGATCAGCTCCAGCAGGTCCCACTCGGGCTCGCAGATCCGACGCCCGAGGGAGGCGAGCTCGTGGCTTCGCCGCAGGCCGGTGAGGTGGTCGTGAGCCTGGCGGGCGCAGATCAGGGCCCACTTGACGTTGCCGAAAGCCTCCCAAAAGCGCACGCGGTGGGGAGCGACCGGCCGGCCACCGGCCGACCTGTAGGCGGTGAGGAAGGGCTCGAGCTCGCCGACGCCGGCTACCGGCCGGTCATCCCTGCCGAATCGCCAGGAGCGGATGCAGAGCCAGCCGATGTCCTCGGCGGGATCCCCGAGGTGGGCGAGCTCCCAGTCGATCACCGCCTCCAGCCCGGCCTCGGAGACGATGAAGTTGCCGAGACGGAAGTCGCCGTGGACCAGGCCCGGCTCCGCGGGCGGCGGCAGATGCGCGCGCAGCCAGCGCAGTCCCAGCTCCACGACGGGCAGGGGCTCGCCGATCTCGTCCAGCTGGCGCTCCCACTCCTCGATCTGGGCCAGCGCCGGGTCATGCGGGGGCGGCGGCAGTAGGCCCGCCAGGCTGGAGGGGGCGATCGCGTGGATGCGCGCCAGCGCCCCGGCGAGCTGTCCGGGGAGCCGCTTCCTGGCGCCCTCGTAGTCGTCCCTTCGAAGCAGTCGGGACGCGACGGAGGTGCCCTCGACAAAGTCCATCAGGATCCCGGGCGAGCCGAACCGCCCGCCGTCGGCCTCGAAGGCAAGGGGCTCGGGCACCGGTACGTCCGCCTCCGCGGCGCGCTCGAGCAGGGCGAACTCGTCTCGCATCGGCACCAACGAGACCGATCCCTTCGGATCCCTTCTCAGCACCCACCGCCCCACCCGCCCCTCGACGAGCCAGGTCTCCCGGGAGGCGCCGCCTGGAATCGGTGTCAGCGAGAGCGCGCCCGGGTCCTCGCCGCGCTCGGCGAGGACCGCGCCGACGCCCTGGCGAAGCTCCTCAGCCGCGGATGCCGCTTCCATCCGCGCTCGGACTCGGCTCGAGCCCGTAGCGCTCCCAGTGGCGCCCGGGGATGTCTGCCGGATCCTTGTACCAGTACCAGGTGCAGGGGTCGCGGTCGAAATCGTCGGGAGGGTCGGACGGGTACACCGGGTAGCCGATCCAGTTGATCGGCCCGAGCTCGTTCATGAAGGCGCAGTGGGTGCAGTAGAGGGGGAATCCCTCGCGCCCGTACGACCAGTCATGGGCCTCGTCCGTGAGCCCCCAGCCGTCCGGTCCGTAGCGCCGGTTGCGCCACAGTCGCTGTCCCGAGCCGCAGGGATTCATCGTGAAGGTCAGCTTCTCGGCGTCCTCGGTGATCTCGAAGGCGCCGGCGTTCGGCCCCACCCCGCTGGTCGAATGTGCGCGCCAGGTCGCCGCCAATGCGATGGCGATCGATCTGCGGTCGGAGCGCTCGATCGCCTCCACCGCCGGGCGCCAGCTTCGCTCGAGGCTCCACTCCCAGGCCTCGCGCACCCCCTCGTCGCCGAGCCTCTCCTTGATGAACGAGATCAGCCCGGCCACCCCGTCGACCAGCAGGTCGTGCATGAACTGCGACTCCGGCTTCATCTCCTCGCAGAGCCGCTTGGCCTCCTCGAGGTCGTCGCGGTCGATCGCCTCGATCGCGCGATCCATCGTCGGCCGCGACATCTCGGCCAGCTCCCGATCGGAGAACCAGCGCTCGCTCATCCGAATCTCCTTCCCTCGTTGAGAAGGAGACTAGGCGAGGCGCGATCGTGACCCGGTCCCGACTACAGCCAGCGGCGGCGGGCGCCGAAGCCGCCCCCGCCGAACATTCGGCGACGCCGGCCGGCGATGAAGTAGACGATCACCGCGGCGCAGATCACGGCCAGCACGAACCCGAGCAAGGGATGCTTGCCCGGCTGCTCTGCGAGGGCCCAGAAGATCGCCCCGGCCACGAACGAGCCGGCGATCCCGGCGAGGGCCGTGCCGAGGAACCCGATCGCCTGGCGGCCGGGAACCAGGAGCCTGCCGAGGGCCCCGACGACCGCGCCGACGACGACCAGCCAGATGATGAAGGTGATCAGTTCCATCTTGGCCACGCGGATACCCGAGACCCGCCACGTGAAACGTGAAGGAGCCTTGGCCGGGCGGGCTAGCCGATCTCCGAGGGCTCGCGATCGCGGCCCTGGAGGCGATCCCGTCCGCGCTGGACCGCCTGGAGGAACTTCTGCAGGTTGACCTCGAGGGTGGAGAGGATGTCGTCGGCGTAGTCCTCGGCGCCGAGGCGGATCTCGCGCTCGCGCTCGCGCGCCTCCTCGACGATCTCCTCGGCGGCGCGCTCGGCCTGGCGGGTGATCTCCTCGTTCGCAACCAGGCGGGCCTGCTGGTCTCGCGCCTCCTTGACGATCCGCTCGGCCTCGCGCTTCGCCTCGGCGAGCATCTCCTGGCGCTCCTTCACGATCCACCGGGCCTGCTTGATCTCCTCTGGGATCGTCGCCCGCATCTGGTCGAGGATGTCGTAGATCTCCTCGCGGTCGACGCGCACCTGGTCGGTGAGCGGCACGGGCCGCGCGTTGTGAACGAGATCGTCGAGCTTGTCGATCAGTACTAGAACGTCCATGATTGAGCGCTACAGATTACGCGCCTGCGGCCCTGACCGGCTGCTGTCCCCGCTTCGACGCCGATCTGCAACCTCCTGCCCACCTGCGCCCCGATCGCGAGGTGAAGGCGAGCAAATCGCGTCAGCGCTCCCTGCCGATCCGCCGCGCGAGCGCCTCGGCAACCGCGGCGGGCACGAGATCGCCGACGTCGCCGCCGAACGTCGCCATCTCCTTCACCCCGGTCGAGGAGAGGAAGCTGTAGTTGGCGGAGGCGAAGATGTACATGCTCTCGATCTCGGGGGCCAGCTTGCGGTTGAGCTGGTTCATCTCGAACTCATACTCGAAGTCGGAGATCGCCCGCAGGCCCTTGACCACCGCGGTCGCCCCGTGCTCACGGGCGAACTCGACCAGGAGGTTCGAGAACACCTCCACCTGCACGTTGGGGAGGTCGGCGGTCGCCTCCTCGAGGAACGCCTTGCGCTCCGCGGCGGTGAACAGCGTCTTCTGCTTGCGCACCGGCTGGTCGACCACCCCGACGACCACCCGGTCGAACACCCTCGCCGCTCGGCCGATGATGTCGAGGTGGCCGTTGGTGACCGGGTCGTAGCTGCCCGGGCAGATCGCGACCCGGGGGTTCTCCTCGCTCACGCCGCCTCCGCGCGGCCGTGGACCCGGATCACGGTGTCGCCGTAGCGCCGCTCCACCATCAGCGGCAGCGACAGGAGGGGCCCGTCCTCGGGCGAGGATTCGACTACCACGCGGCCTCCCTCGGCGAGGCAGCGCCGGACGAGTGGGTCGAGTTGGCCGACAAGGCGGTCGGCGAGTCTATAGGGCGGGTCGCAGAGGACCAGATCGAAGCCGGCCGGATCGGCGGCGCGCAGGTAGCGAACGGCATCCCCGCGGATCACCTTTGCCCGGTCCGCGACCCCCACCTCGGCCAGGTTGCGGCGGGCTGCGCGGACCTCGGTGTCGACGAGGGTGGCGTGCTCGGCCCCCCTCGAGAGGGCCTCGATCGCGAGCGCCCCGGTCCCGCAGAAGAGGTCGAGCACGCGAAGCCCGGTTACGTCGCCGAGGATCGAGAACAGCGCCTCGCGGACCCTGTCGGTGGTCGGGCGCACCCTCGCTCCCCGTGGGGCGCGCAGGCGGCGGCCGCGCAGCTCGCCGCCGGTGACCCGCAGGCCGCCCATCTCAGGCGGCCAGGCGCTCGTCGCGCTCGTCGCCGAAGCGCCGTCGCGACTCGTCCATCAGCGGGCCGAGCGCCGGGTGCTCGAGCGAGCCGTGCCGCGCCAGCGCCTCACGGGCGAGGCGGCGCGCCTCCAGCAGCAGCGCCATGTCCCCGGGCAGCTCGGCGGCCCGGAAGCGTGGAAGTCCGTGCTGGCGGGTCCCGAGGATCTCTCCCTCCCCGCGGATCGCAAGGTCGACCTCGGCCAGCGCGAAGCCGTCGCGCTCGCGTTCGATCGCCTCGAGCCGCGCCCGGGCCACCTCGGAGGCGGGGTCGCCGAAGAGGATGCATTGGGAGTCGTGGGGCCCCCGGCCGACCCTGCCGCGGAGCTGGTGGAGCTGGGAGAGCCCGTAGCGCTCGGCCCCCTCGACGATCATCACGCTCGCGTTCGGAACGTCGATGCCGACCTCGATCACGCTGGTGGCTACCAGGACGTCGGCGTCGCCGGCGGCGAACCGCTCCATCGCCGCCTGCTTTCGCCGCGAGGGCATCTGCCCGTGCAGCACCTCGACCCGGAAGTCGCGGAGCTCCGTCCGCGCCAGGCGCTCGGCCTCGGCCTCGGCGGCGCGGGCCTCGGACTCGGGCGACTCGATCACCAGCGGGCAGACCACGAACGCCTGGCGGCCCTCGCGAAGCCGCCCCCGCACGAACCGGTAGGCTCCGGCCCGCCTCTCCTCCCCCACCACCCAGGTTCGCACCGCCCGGCGCCCCTTCGGGAGCTCCCGCAGGGCGGTGGCGTCGAGGTCGCCGTAGGCCGTCAGCGACAGCGTCCGCGGGATCGGCGTCGCGGTCATGTGGAGCACGTGGGGGGTGAGATCCCCGGGCCCCTTCGCGTCGAGGGCGGCGCGCTGGCGTACGCCGAAGCGGTGCTGCTCGTCGACCACCGCCACCGCCAGGGAGGCGAAGCGAACCCCCTCCTCGATCACCGCATGGGTGCCGACCACCAGCGCCAGCTCCCCGCTCGCCAGCCGCCCCAGGGTCTCGCGGCGACCGGCGGGACGGGTGCCGCTGGTGAGGAGCGCGATCGGGACCGGCTCGGCCCCGAGCAACGAGTCGACGGTGGCGAAATGCTGCTCGGCCAGGGTCTCGGTCGGCGCCATGATCGCCGCCTGGTGGCCGGCCCCGACCGCGCGCAGCATCGCGTACAGGGCAAGCACTGTCTTTCCGGAGCCGACCTCACCCATCAGCAGCCGCTGCATCGGGGCCTCGGCGGCGAGGTCTGCGTCGATCTCGGCGAGGGCCGTGCGCTGGTCGCCGGTGAGCTCGAAGGGAAGGGCCGCCAGCCACCGCGCCACCAGCTCCCCCGGGGGCGGGATCGGGGGGGCGCGGCGCCCCCGGCGCCGCCTCCCTCGCCGGGCGGCGAGCGCCGCCTGGTGGAGCAGGAGCTCCTCGAAGGCGAGCCGGCGGCGGGCCTCGGCGGCCGCCCGCTCCGAGTCGGGGAAATGGGAGGCGATCAGGGCATCGGCCGCCGCCGGGATCCGCATCCTCGCGCGCAGCCGCCCCGGGAGCGGCTCGACCGCGTGCCGCGCGAGCGGCGCCGCCTGCCACGCCCATTCCCGAAGCCTCTGAGGCCGCAACCGCCCGGAGGCGGCGTGAACCGGGACGACCCCGGTGGTGTGGAGGCCCGCCGGCGCCCTCTCCGCGTCCGGGGCGAAGTCGCCGAGAAGCTCGTGGTCGGAGACTGTGAAGCCGCGCTTCTCGAGCTTGCCCCGGGCCAGCAGCCGGGTCCCGGGCGTCAGCCGCTCGGCCAGCCAGGCGCGGTTGAACCAGACCGCGGTCGCCACCCCGGTCTCGTCGGCGACCTTCGCCTCGAGGATGGTGAGCCGGCGCCGCCGCGTCGGGCGGAGCCGGGCGCTTCGCACCTCGACCTCCACGGTCGCCTCCTCCCCCAGCCTGAGCTCGCCGATCCCGATCGGGGCGGCGCGGTCCCGGTAGCCGCGCGGGAGGTGGCGCAGCAGATCGCCGATGTCCTCGATCCCGAGCTCCGCCGCCGCCTCGGCGAGCCTCGGCCCGGCGCCGCGGAGCTTCGTCACCGGCGCGGCGAGGATCTCCGGGCGCGGGAGCGAGCGAAGCGGGGCCGCCAGCAGGCGGGCGCGGCCGAGGGGCTCGCCGACGCCGATCGAGCGGGGCGCCCACCCGCCTTCGCCGCCGGGGGCTCGATCGATGGCCGCCTCCATAGAGCACAAGGCTAGGCGGGCGGCCCGATGAACCGCGGACGGGTCGGTCAGCTCGCCGTGACCGCGTCTAGCTCGATCCAGACGACCACCGGGCCGGGGAGCGGCCGCCCGCCCGGCCCCTTCGGCACCACCCGGCGCCGGGTAGGAAGGGTGAGTCCGCCGAAGGTCCGGTGCTGGAGGCAGAGATGGGCGGCGTTGGCAAACGGCGCCACCACGTCCGGGCTGTAGTCGTGGCGGCGCAGCAGCCCGCGCTCGTCGAAGTAGAAGCTCTGCTCGCGGCTGTGGGTGGGGAAGCCCGGGGGGAAGGTGGCGTCGAGCCGGCGCCAGCGCTCGCCGCCCGACTCGAGCGGCTCGCCCTCGCTCAGCTCGAGCTCGGAGCGATCGAAGAGGAAGGGCGTGTTCAGGTAATTCCACATCGCATACCCGGCGAAGTAGAGAGCGTCGAGGTGATCCCACCAGACGGCGTGACGGGCCCGCCCCCGGATGCCGAGGAAGGCCTCCCGGGCGCCCTCGCGCTCCCCGAGCACCCTCCCATCGTCGGATTCGATCCGAACGGCATCGCCCATGAACACCCCGCGCGATCCCGGCCTCGGGTAAGGAGCGAGGATCGCCCGCGACTGCCGTGTGGAGACCGTCAGCCGGTAGCGCTCGAAGGACCGCCGCTTCAGCTTCGAGGCCATCAGGGCGCCGCCGGAGCGCACCTCCGCGCCCAGCTCCGAGAGCTCGGCCCAGCGCCGGCGGCCGCCCGCCGCGTCGATCGCCCGATCCACCAGCTCGAGCCCCATGCGGTGACGCTATCGCGCCGGCGGACCAGCGGCGCTCAGGTCGGCGCTTTCGGTGGTGGCTCCGCGGCATGAACTCGTATGCCCGATATCGCGGCGGCCGGCGTGGCTGACGCCGCGCTGGTCCCGCCGCGGCGCGTCGGAGCCCGCTCCGCTAATCGCCGGGCTGCCGGCGAGAAGCGGGATCGCCGGGGTCGTGCCGCCGTGGTTTCCGAGCTTGCCGATTCGCGGCGTCGAGGTGACGCAGTCGAAGGCAACGGCGAAGCCGGTGCAGCCGAGGACGCTATTCAGCGCTAGAACCGCAAACGCCTCCCTCTGAGCACCTGCTTCCCGCTGTTCTCCCGGGCTCGTCCCGGCGGGCGAGCCCCTGGCGCCCCGGGACCTACATCGCGCGGCGGCCCGAACAGCGCCCGGCGCCGGAAATCGTCACTCGGCGGCCAGCAGCCACCAGTAGTGGGGCTGGCCACCCTCCTGGAGCTCGATCTCCACCCCGTCGGGCGCGTGCCCGGCGACGTCGGCAAGCCGCATCGGGGCCCGTTCGCCGCCGATCACGGTGAGGATCTCGGCACCGTCGGCGAGCCGCCGCATCGTCTCGGCCAGGGTCGAGCCGGGCCCGCCCCAGCTGACGATCTCCTCCCCGACGAACCCGACCGCGTCGCCCCGGACGAAGCGGCGGTGGGCGTCGTCGCGCGCCGCCGGTGCGACCGAGCCGACCCGGACGCTCGCGAGCGCGGCGGCGACCCGCTCCGCGTTCTCGTCGAGAGAGGCCGCGGGGTTGACCGCCACCAGCGCCGCCAGCCCCGCCTGGGGCGCGGTGCACGCGACGACCCGGGCTTGCTTGTCGGAGAGCTCGGACGCCCGCTCGGCGGCCATCACCACGTTGCGGTTGTTCGGCAGCACCAGGACCTCCTCGCTCGGGACCTCGTGGATCGCCGCCAGCAGGTCCGAGATCGATGGGTTGAAGGTGGGGCCGCCGTCGACGACGACCGCCCCCAGCCCCTCGTAGAGCGCCCGCATCCCGGCGCCGGAGACGACCGCGACCACGGCGCAGTGGTCGGGCTCGAGGCGAGCGGCGCGGGCGGCGATCTGCTCGCGCATGTCGGCGATGTCGAGCTGCGAGACCCGCCCCGCCCGCTCGAACACCGCCATCGCCGCCTCGGGCTCGTCGGTGTGGACGTGGACCTTGAGGGTGGCCTCGTCCCCGACCACCAGGACCGAGTCGCCGAGCGCCTCGAGCGGGTGCATGCAGGCGCGCGCGTCGAGCCCGCTGCCGGTGACGATGAAGTTCGTGCAGTAGCGGAACCGGGTGTCCTCGTGGTGGGGGCGGCCGACCCTGGCGGGGGCGTGGTGATGGGCCACCTCGGGCGACCGGTCGACGTCGCCGCGAAGGCCGGCCACCATCCCGGCGAGGATCACGACCAGCCCGTAGGCGCCGGCGTCGACCACGCCCGCCTCGCGAAGGACGTCGAGCTGCTCGGGGGTCCTCGCCACGGCCCGCTCGCCGTCGCGGACGACCTCCTCGAGCAGGGTGGCAAGCAGCTCGTCCTGCTCGGCGGGGCTCACCTCACCGTTCAGCCGGGCCCGCTCCATGTGGGCGAGTCGCTTGGCGACCGAGTGGGCCATCTCGCGGCAGACCGTCAGCATCGTCCCCTCGACGGGCTCGCGAACCGACTCGTAGGCGGCGTCGACGGCGCGCGCCATCGAGGCGGCAACAAGGACCGGATCGACCAGCTCGCCGGGGCGGCTCGCGAGCTCGGCAGCGGCCCCCCGCACGATCTGGCTCAGGATCACCCCGGAGTTGCCGCGGGCGCCCATCAGGGCGGCTCGGGCGAGGGCGTTGACGAGCTCGGTGCGGCCGATCTCGTCGACGGGCTGTCCGCCGAGCCGGTCGAGCTCCTCCATCACCGCCCGCAGGGTGAGCGCCATGTTGTCGCCGGTGTCGCCGTCCGCGACCGGGAACACGTTCAGGTCGTTGACCTCCTGCCGGCGGGCCTCGAGCTGGGCGCAGGCGGCGCCGATCACGCGGCGGAAACGCTCGATGGAGGGATCGGCCATGGGGGAAGGCGGGAGTCGGGGGGCGCGGAACCGCAAAGTATGCCCCGAGCGCCGTGGGGCTGGTGAAACGCTCAGATCGCCTTGGTGACCTTGTTCGACTTCAGGCAGCGGGCGCAGACGTAGACGCGCCGGGTCCGGCCGCCCTCCTGGATCCTGACCCTCTGCAGATTCGGGTTGAAGCGCCGCCGGGTGGCGACCATCGAGTGGCTTCGCGAGTTCCCGAACGCCGGCTTCTTTCCGCAGCTGTGACAGACCCTCGCCATGGACGGGGGATGGTAACGGTAGCCAGCCGCCGTGCGCTTGCCCTGGTAGCAGGATGCCTACGGGGAACGTCCACGTGGTCGAGGAGGCTCGGGCGGACCGCTACTGGCGGGTCCTCGACGTGCTTCGCGAGGAAGCGATCGCTTCCGTCTATCAGCCGATCGTCGACCTGGAGAGCGGGCGCACGGTGGCCTTCGAGGCGCTCTCTCGCTTTCCCGGCAACGAGGCACGCGGACCGGACCGCTGGTTCGCCGACGCCTGGGAGTTCGAGGTCGGGGTCGAGCTCGAGCTGCTCGCCGCGAGGCTGGCCGCCCGGGCACTCCCCCACCTGCCGCCCGACGTGGGGCTCTCGATCAACGCCTCCCCGGCGGCGATCTTCGCGGACCAATTCCTCGGGCAGCTGAGCGGGAGGGCCCACCGGTTCACGATCGAGCTCACCGAGCACGTCCGGGTCGAGGACTACCGGGACCTTCGCTCGCGCCTGGAGCCGCTGCGCCGAGCGGGCGGGAAGACCGCGATCGACAACTTCGGGTCCGGCTTCGCGAGCCTCAAGCACGTCGTCTCCGTCCAGCCAGACTGGATCAAGCTCGACATCTCGGTGACCGAGCGGATCGACGAGAGCGAGGTCGCCCACGCTCTCGCCTCGGCGCTGGTCGCCTTCGCCGCGGAGATCGGGGTGAGGGTGATCGCCGAGGGGATCGAGACGGTGGAGGAGCTCGACGCCCTCACGGAGGTCGGGATCCGCCACGGCCAGGGCTTCTACCTCGGGATGCCCGCCCCGATCAAGGACGCTCTCGCCGAGGCCGGCCTCTAACCCCCTCTAGCCCGGGGGCGCGGGGCCGATCGAGTCGCGCAACGCGGCCATCCGCACCACCGCCTCCGCCGCGTTTCGCCCCTGGTCGCGCTTGTTGCCGCCCGCCCGGGCGAGCGCCTGCTCCATCGTCTCGCAGGTGATCACGCCGAAGGCACACGGGACCCCGGTGTCGAGCTGGACCCGCTGGATGCCGCCGGCGGCCTCGGCGCAGACGTAGTCGTAGTGGCTGGTCTCGCCGCGGATCACCACCCCGAGGCAGGCGACCCCGGCAAACCGGCCCGACTCGGCGCACCACTTGGCGGCCAGCGGCAGCTCGTAGGCCCCGGGCACCCGGAACTCGTGGACCGAGTCCCTCTCCACCCCGTGCTCGTGGAAGGCCTCGACCGCCCCGTTGCAGAGCCGCTCGGCCAGGTCCTCGTAGAAGGTCGCGACGCAGATCGCGAACTCGACCCGGGCGAGATCAGTCACCGGGCGGGTAGTCCCGAGGCCGCACCCCGGGGCGCCCGGCGCCGCCGGGGTCGTCCAAGTCCCTCTTGTGCTCCTCGTACAGGAGCTGCTCGTCGAGCGGGAGCCCCTGGTGGTGGAGGGTGTGGCCGAGGCGCTCGCGCTTGGCGCGCAGGTAGTCCTCGTTGTGGGGATTGGGAACCGCCTGGATCGGGACCTGGTCGGCGACCGAGAGGCCGTAGCCCTCGAGCCCGTGGATCTTCTTCGGGTTGTTGGTGAGGATGCGGATGCTGGTGAGGCCGAGATCGCCGAGGATCTGCGCCCCGATCCCGTAGTCGCGGAGGTCGGCGGGGAGGCCGAGCTCGAGGTTGGCGTCCACGGTGTCGAGGCCATCCTCCTGGAGGCGGTAGGCGCGGAGCTTGTTCAGGAGGCCGATCCCCCGGCCCTCCTGGGAGAGGTAGAGGAGGACGCCGCGGCCCTCGTGCTCGATCATCGCCAGCGCGGCTTCGAGCTGCTCGCCGCAGTCGCAGCGGAGGCTGTGGAAGACATCCCCGGTCAGGCACTCGGAGTGGACCCGGACGAGCACGTCCTCGGTCCCGGCGACCTCGCCCTTGACCATCGCCACGTGGTGCTTGTCGTCGATCAGGGAGCGGTAGCCGACCGCTGTGAACTCTCCGAACTTGGTCGGCAACCTGGTGGCGACGATCCGCTCGACCAGCTTCTCGGTGGTCCGGCGGTGGGCGATCAGGTCGGCCACCGTCACCATCTTCAGGCCGTGCTGGCGACAGTAGGGGACGAGGTCGGGCACCCGGGCCATGGTCCCGTCCTCGTTCATGATCTCGCAGATCACCCCCGCGGGGATCAGGCCGGCGAGCCGGGCGAGGTCGACCGCGGCCTCGGTCTGGCCGGTGCGCTCGAGCACCCCGCCCTCCTTGGCCTTGAGGGGGAACACGTGGCCGGGTTGGACGAGGTCCTCGGGGACGCTATGGGGGTCGATCGCAACCTGGATCGTGTGGGCTCGGTCGGCCGCCGAGATCCCGGTGGTGACGCCGTGGCGGGCCTCGACCGAGACGGTGAACGCGGTCTGAAGCGGGGCCTCGTTCTTGGCCGCCATCAGGTTGAGCCCTAGCTCCTCGGTCCGCTCCGGGGTAAGCGCCAGACAGACCAGCCCGCGCCCGTGAGTGGCCATGAAGTTGATCGCCTCGGGCGTGGCGAATTGGGCGGCGAGGGTGAGATCGCCCTCGTTCTCGCGGTTTTCGTCGTCGCACACGACTACCATCCGGCCCCGGCGGACGTCCTCGATCGCGTCCTCGATCGTGGCGAAGGGCGACTCGGGCGCCTCCGCGGCGCCGGGCTTGCGCTGCTCCTTGGTGGGCTCGGCCATCGCTCTACTCGCTTTCCTCGTCTAAGGGTGACACGGACGCGATCAGACGCCGCACCTGGCGGGCAAGGACGTCGCACTCGACGTTGACCTCGTCCCCGGGCTCGAGCCCGCCGAGGGTGGTGCGCTCGAGGGTTTCGGGGACTAGCGAAACCTCGATCCAGTCCTCGGCGGTGGCGGCGATCGTCAGGCTGACGCCGGCGAGCGCGATCGAGCCTCGCTCGACCACATAGGGAAGGAGGTCGGCGGGCAGCTCGACCCGAATCCGGCGGGCGATCCCGTCGGGCTCGACCGCCGTCACCCGGGCAGTGGCGTCGACGTGACCCTGGACGATGTGGCCGCCGAGCCGGTCGGTCGGCCTCAGCGGCAGCTCCAGGTTCACCCGGTCCCCGGGCTCGAGCGAGCCGAGGGTGGTCAACCCCAGGGTCTGGCGCATCACGTCGGCCTCGAACGACCCGCCGTCGACCGAGGCGGCGGTCAGGCACACGCCGCTCACCGCCACCGCGGCCCCGGGGGAGCGCTCGCCGGCGAGCTCGGCGCGGACCCGGAGGCGGGCGCCGGCGTCGCCGCCCTCGACGGCCTCCACCTCGCCCAGCTCGGAGACGATCCCCGTGAACATCAGTCCGGCGACCTCGTCCTCATTCACCACTCCCTCAGCCTGGCGCTGATCAGGAGGTCCTCGCCGATCATCCGGTGCTCGACCGCCAGCGGGCGCACGCCCTCGGCGATCCTCCGGGCCCCCTCGCCCTCGAGCAGGGCGCGGGCGTCGCCCGCCCCGACGACCAGCGGCGCCACGAACAGGCGCATCGCGTCGATCTCCTCAGCGTCGAACAGCGCCCCCGCCAGGATCGGGCCCCCCTCGACCAGAAGGTCGGAGATCTCGCGGCGGCCGAGCTCCTCGAGCGCCGCCAGGGTGCGAGTGCGGCCGTCGGCGCCGGAGACGACGACCGTCTCGGCTCCCGCCTCCCGCAGGGCTTCGAGCCGCTCGGACGCGGCCCTGTCCGAGCACACCACCAGGAGAGGTGCCTCGTCGACCGAGCGCACCAGCGCCGAGTCGAGCGGCAGCCTCGCCATCGAGTCGAACACGATCCGCCTCGGCTGGCGCTCGGCCCCCTCTACGCGCGAGGTCAGGAGGGGATCGTCGGCGACGGCGGTGCCGATTCCGACCGCAACCGCATCGCCCTCGGCGCGCCAGCGGTGGACCAGTTCGCGGCTCTCGGGCGCGGAGATCCAGCGCGAATCGCCGCCCGGGCCGGCCACCCGCCCGTCAAGGGTCATCGCCGCCTTGTAGGTCACCAGCGGGCGGCCGGTACGGGCGCGCTTTCGGAAGGGCTGGTTGAGCAGCCGGGCGGCCGCTGCCTCGGGCCCGGTCGCGAGCTCGACCTCGACCCCACCGTCGCGGAGCATCCCCGGGCCTCGACCGGACGCCTTCTCGGTCGGGTCGTCGGATGCGTAGACGACCCGGGCGATCCCGGCCTCAAGGATCGCGTCGGTGCAGGGGGGCTGGCGACCGGTGTGCGCGCAGGGCTCGAGGGTGACGAACAGCTCCGAGCCCGCGGTCGACTCGCCACGCGTGCGGGCGTCCTCGATCGCCGCCCGCTCGCCGTGGAGGGCGCCGAGCTCCGCGTGAAACCCCTCCCCAATCACGGTTCCGTCGCGGACCAGAACGGCGCCAACAAGCGGATTCGGACTGACCAGCCCGCGGCCGCCCTCGGCGAGCTCGCGGGCGCGTCGCAGATGGGCGGAATCCTGTTCGGTGAGCGTTTCTGCCATTCGGCGTACCTCCGGCCCGCCGATTGACTGGTCAGTCAACCAGTGTACCCACCGGTTGGCAAGGGCAGGGGAAAGGGGCGCCCAGATTGCGCCACGGTCGCGGCGGGCCGGGCGGCGCTCCGATTGGAGGGCGGTCGGCGATCTGGAACGGCCATCTAGGCTTCCCGGTCCGATGAGCGATCGGAGCGCGAGCGGCGACAGCGAGACGCGCAGCTACGGAAGGCGCGCGGGGCTGCTGACGGTGGGGGTCGGGCTGACCGGCCTGATCACCTACCTCTACTTCGCGATCGCCTCCCACGAGCTCTCGAAGGAGCAATACGGCGAGGTGGCGGTGCTGTGGTCAGCCGTGTTCATCACCGTCTCCGTCCTTCAGCGGCCGGTTGAGCAGCTTCTCTCGCGGACGATCTCGGAGCGCAGCACGCACGGCCTGCCCGTGGCGGGGCCGATGCGGGTGGCCGCGACGATCCAGCTCGGCGTCTCCCTCTCGTTCGTCGCGATCGCGATCGTCTTTCGCGGCCCGCTCGAGGACGGCCTCCTGAACGGGAACAGCACCCTGTACTGGATCGGGATCGGCGCGGTGGCGGCATACGGCGCCAGCTACTTCGCCCGCGGCTTTCTCGCCGGCAGCCACCGAGCGACCCTGTACGCGCTCCTGATCATCTGCGAGTCGCTCTCGCGGACGGCCTTCCCGCTGGCGGTGGCGCTCGGGATCGCCGCCGGGCAGACCGCGGTCGCCCTCGGCATCGTCGCCGCCCCCACCTTCTCGCTGATCGTGGTTCCCTTCGCCTTCCTGCGCCGGGGGATACCGGAGGCCGCCCCGGAGCCGAGCGCCGCGGTCCCGGACGATGCCGAGGGGCCGTCGAGCGAGTTCACCCTCGCCCACGGAGGCGGCTTCGCGGCCGCCGTGTTCCTGATCATGCTCAGCGAGCAGACCTTCCTCAACGCCGGCCCCCTGCTGGTCAAGGCGATCGCCGGGGTCGCCGCCGCCGGGTACATCTTCAACATCCTGATGATCGCCCGCGCCCCCCTCCAGTTGTTCCAGGCCGTGCAGACGGCGCTCCTCCCTCATCTCACCCGGCTCTACTCGGAGGCCAATGAGGCCGACTTCCGGGCCTCGGTCCGGATCACGGTCCTGGCGATCGCGGGGTTCGCCTCGGTGGTGGTGGCGGCGATGCTGGTCGCAGGCCCCCACCTGATGCAGATCGCCTTCGGGAAGAAGTTCGACTACCCGCGCTCCGACCTCGTGATCGTCAGCGTGGGGATGGGCCTGTACCTGTGCGCGGCCACCCTCAACCAGGCGGCCGTCGCCCAAGGTCAGGTTCGCCGCGCCGCCGCCCGCTGGGTCGCCTGCGCGGTCGTGTTCGTCGTCTGGACGACGGTGCCCCTGGTCTCGGACCATTTCACCCGGGTCGAGGTCGGCTACCTGGGCGCCGCGGGGATGCTGTGCACGCTGCTCTACCTGATCTACCGTCGCCCGCATCCGCGGGCCGCCGACCGGGTTCGGCCGGGTTCGACCGAGGAGCTCGAGCTCCAGCTCGCCGCCGACGAGAGCGGATAGAGGTGCCCTAACCCACCGTCGGCTCGGGTGCCGGCCGGGTGGAGGTGAAGAGCCCCTCCAGGCGGCGGAGCGCGTCGACCGTCCCCATCGCCACCAGGACGTCGCCTGGCCGCAAGGTCGTCTCCGCCGCCGGCTGAGGCTCAACGTCCCCCGCGGCGCGGCGCAGCGCCGCGATCAGGGTGGCGCCGCGGACGTCGCCGATCGTCCGGCCCACCCCCTCGCAGCTCTCCGGGACCTCGATCTCCTCCATCCGGTACTCGGGCGCGACCTCGAGGGCTCCCGCCACCTGCGGCCGCAGGGCGAGCCGCGCCATCTCCGCGCCGCTCGTCTTGTAGGGGGAGATCACCCGGGTGGCGCCCGCCCGAAGGAGCTTCTTCTCGGAGTCCTCGACGCTCGCCCTGGCGACGATGGTGATGTCGGAGCGAAGCTCGCGCGCAGTCAGGCAGATGAAGATGTTCTCGGCGTCGGAGTCGACGCAGGCGATCACCGACCGGGCCCGCTCAATCCCCGCCTCTCGGAGGATCTCGTCGTCGGAGGGGGTACCGAGCAGGAAGGGGGCACCGAGGCCTTCGGCGAGCTCGCGGTTCTCCTCGAGGAGGTCGATGACGACGAAGTGGTCCCCGGCGGCGTCGAGATCACGCGCCACCTGGCGGCCGACGCGGCCGAAGCCGCAGATCACGTGGTGGTCGGAGAGCGATCGGATCCTGCGAAGGGTACGGCGCGCCTCGAGAAGCCCGCTGAGGTGGCCCGCGACGAAGAACTCGGTCACGGTCACCAGCGCGTAGAACAGCGCCCCGACCCCGAGCATGATCAGGACGACCTTGACGATCTGGCCGTCAACATCGGGAGGATCGGGAATCGAGCCGATCGTCGCGATCGTGTCGAGCGCCCACAGGAATCCCCTCCAGGCGGAAACGTTCTCGGTGATCATGAACCCGATCGTCCCCGCGAGCTGGAGCAGGAGGATCAGCGCGACCAGCCCCGCGAGCCGGCGAAGGAAGGGCCGCAGGTCCCCCTGCCCCGGCACCGACGGGCCCGCGAACCGGGCGAGGTCGGGCATCAGGCGGCGGGCGCCGTCGGCTTCGCCCGGCACCGCCGCAGGGCCCTAGTCGGCTCCCGCCGCCACGGCGATCGCCCTGTAGGCGGCGCCGGGGTCGGTGGCGTCGAACACGGCGGAGCCGGTGACGAACAGTCGCGCCCCCGCCTCCGCGACGGCGGCCACCGTATCGGTGTCGATGCCGCCGTCGACCTCGATTGCCGCCCCGCCGACGAGGCGGCGCAGCCGCGAGACCTTGTGCGGCGAGGTGGCGATGAACGCCTGGCCGCCCCAACCGGGGTTGACCGTCATGCAGAGGACGACGTCGGCGTAGCCGGCGAGCTCGCCCGCTGCCTCGACCGGAGTCCCCGGGTTGAGGGCAAGGCCGGCGAGGCAGCCGAGCTCCCGGATCGCAGACAGGGTGCGGTTCGCGTGCGGGGTGGCCTCCGCGTGGAAGGTGATGCAATCGGCGCCCGCCCGCGCGAATTCCTCGATCTGGGCCTCGGGCCGCTCGATCATCATGTGGACGTCGATGGCGCCGCCCGCGGCGTGGACCCGGTCGGAGATCGAGGCGGCGACCAGAGGGCCGATCGTGATCGGTGGGACGAAGTGGCCGTCCATCACGTCGACGTGGATCACCCGGGCGCCGGCGGCCATCACCTCGTCGATCTGCGAGCCGAGCCGCGAGAAGTCGGAGGAGAGGATCGAGGGGACAACCCGCGGCCCGGCGAACAGGCTGCGGCGCGAGGTGGTGGCGCTGTCGGTCGCGGCCTCCATCGGGACTGGGCGGACTGTACGGGAGCGGGCGGTCCCTAACGGGTCGAGATCAGATCGGCCGCAGCATCGACTGCCCGCAGCTCTGGCAGCGCATGTCCTCGGTGCGGCTCATTCGGCTGATCGTCTGGTGCTCGCCGCAGTTGGGGCATTGCGAAACGAGCTCGTAGCGGCACAGGCAGTAGACGCAAACGAAGCGGCCGGGAAGCTGGGCCGGGCGCAGCCACGGCTCCCCGCACCCCGGGCAGTTGGGACGCTTGAGGAGGCCTCCCTCCGCTCGCTGGACCTTGGTCGGCCCACCGAGGCCGCCGTTGGTTCGCTCGGCCACGACGAGAGCAGGGTAGCGGTCGCTACATCGCCCGTGGAGGGGGCACGTGGCCGCGCAGGAAATCGGCCGCCGCCATCGGCCGCCCGCCGGGCGCCTGCACCGTCTCGAGGCGAAGGGCGCGGTCCGCGCATCCGAGCACCAGGCTGCTGCCCTCCGCCCTGATCTCCCCCGCGGGCGGACCGCCCGCCTCGGCGCGCGCGGCGCGCACGCCGAGGCGGGCGCCGCCCTCGAGCTCGAGGTAGGTGCCGATCCGGGGGTTGAGGGCGCGCACCGCCCGCTCCAGCTCCCCCGCCGGGCGGCGGGGATCCAGTCGCCGCTCCTCGGGCGCGATCTTGTCGGCGTAGGTGGCCGCCGCATCGTCCTGGTCGCGGAACTTAAGCTCGCCGCGCTCGAGCCGGTCGAGCGCCTCGACGGCGAGGCGCCCTCCGAGCTCGGCGAGCCGGGCCGAGAGCGACTCGAACCCCTCCCCCTCAGCGATCTCGATCGCCTCCTGGAGGGCCACCGGCCCCGAGTCGAGGCCCTCGGTGACTCGCATAATCGTCACCCCGGTGCGGGCGTCGCCCGCCATGATCGCGCGCTCGATCGGCGCCGCCCCCCGCCAGCGGGGGATCAGCGAGGGATGGACGTTGAGCATCAGGAGCTCGCTCAGAACCGGCTCCCGGATCAGCTGCCCGAAGGCGCACACCACCGCCGCCTCTGGGGCGAGGGCGCGAAGCCGCTCGATTGATTCGGGAGCGTTGACGCTCGCGGTCTGGTGGACGTCTAGGCCGAGCTCGCGGGCGGCGTCGGCGGCGGGCGGCGGCGACATCCGCCGGCCCCGGCCGGCGCGCCGATCCGGCGGCGTTACCACCAGCGCCGGGCGGTGGGGGGTGGCCGCGAGCGCACGAAGGACCGTGGCGGCGAAGGCCGATGTCCCCAGGTAGGCGGTCCTCAACCGGCGGGGGCCCCGTCCCGCTCGGCGGTCTCCTCGCCGTCCTCGGCCTCCTCGTCGCGGGGCGGGACGTACGCCTCGCCCTGGCGAAGCGCCCGCAGCGCCCCCTTGCGCTGGTCGCGGGTGGTGCGCTGGAGGATGAGGACGCCGTTCAGGTGGTCTACCTCGTGCTGGATCACCCGCGCCTCGAGCCCGGAGGCCTCGATCGAGAGTGGATCGCCGCTCACGTCCCTGGCGGTGACCCGGATGTGGAGGGGGCGCTCCACGTCCACCACCACCTTGGGGATGCTGAGGCAGCCCTCCTCTGCGGTGGCGAGGAGATCGGAGCTCCACTCGATCGCGGGGTTGACGAGGACAGTCGGAGGGGCATCCGACCCCGCCTGGAAGACGAGCAGCCGCCGCAGGACGCCGAGCTGGGTCGCGGCCAGCCCGACCCCGATCGCGCCCTGCATGATCTCGACCATCCGATCGATCTCCTCGGCGAGGGGGGGGCCGAACTCGGTCACCGGCGAGGCCGTCGATCGAAGAACGGGATCGCCGAACTTCCGCACCTGGGCGAGCGCGGCGGTTCGCCTCTCGACCGCCTCCGCGTCAAGCCCTTCGGGCTCGCCCGCCTCGATCGGCGCGTCGTCGGTGAGGACCTCGACGTTGTCCGTTTGCTCCTCCGCCATCGGCTCCGAGTCTAGATGGGCTGATTCCAACCTACGCACGCCTGGATGACGCCCAGGCCCACGACGACCGCGGATCATCAAGTCCGGGCGGCGGCGATCGCGGGTGGAGCGACTGGCATACTGCGCGCGCCATGCACCTCGCTCGCTGCGCCCGAGGCCGTCGGCCCGTGGGCACACGACCCCTCCTCGTCGGGCTGGCGGCTCTCGCCGCGGCCGGCTCCGCGCTCGCCGCCCCGGCGGGTGCCTCGACTGGCCAGATCCACACGGTGGCGGGCAACGGGACCGCGGGGTACGCGGGCAACGGCGGGCCGGCGAAGGCCGCGGAACTCTTCGGCCCCCGCTTCGCCTCGATGCTCGCGAGCGGCGGCTACCTGATCTCGGACTCGTTCAATTGCGCGATCCGGCGGGTGTCGCCGGCCGGCACGGTCTCCACCGCGGCCGGCTCCGGCCCGATGGGTTGCATGTTCGGAGGCGACGGCGGCCTCGCGATATCGGCGGACCTCGATGCGCCGAGGGGGGTGGCACCGCTCTCGGGCGGAGGCTTCCTGATCGGCGACTTCGCGAACCAGCGGGTGCGGATGGTGAACGCGGCCGGCAAGATCTTCACGATCGCCGGGGATGGCACGCCGAGCTATGGCGGGGACAATGGACCGGCGCGCGACGCCCAGGTCAACTACCCGCGGTCGGTGCGGCTCCTGCCGGGCAGCGGCTATCTGATCGGCAGCCACATTCCGGCGCCGGTGGTCCGCAAGGTGGCGAGCGTGTCGGGGTCGGCGACGATCACCACGGTCGCGGGGACCGGCGGGACGGGAAACACGGGGAACGGCGGGTCGGCGACGGCGGCGACCTTCAACACGATCAACGACATCCTTCCCCTGCCGGGCGGCGGCTTCCTGATCGCAGACGGCCCCAGCGACGTAGTGCGCAAGGTGAAGCCGAACGGCATCATCGTCGCCTTCGCCGGCAACGGCACCTCGGGCTACTCCGGGGACGGCGGTCCCGCCACCTCCGCCGAGCTCGACGGGCCGCGCGGGTTGGCGCTGCTCCCCGACGGCGGCGTCCTGATCGCCGACCACAACAACAACGTGATTCGAGAGGTGACGCCGGCGGGCCGGATCCGCACCGTCGCCGGCAACGGCACCCCCGGTTTCGGCGGCGACGGTGGCGACGCGAAGGCGGCCGAGCTGAACGGCCCCGAGGCGGTCTCCGCCACCCCCAACGGCGGGTATCTGATCGTCGACGCCGACAACCAGCGAATCCGCTTCGTCGAGGGGCCGAACGCAATCAGGCTCGGGAAGCTGAGACGGCACCGCGCGAAGGGAACGGCGGCGCTGTTCGTCAAGATCCCCGGCCCCGGGAAGCTGATCCTCTCCGGCAAGGGGCTGAAGAGATCCTCGAAGAGTAAGAGGAAGCCGGGGCTCTACAAGCTCCAGGTGATCCCGCGCGGCGCGGCCAGGGCGACCCTGGAGCGGGCGCGGCGGCTCGTGGTGAAGGCCAGGGTCCGCTTCCTTCCCGGCTACACCGATCCATCGAAGCCCGGCCCGAGGCTGCCGGCGCGGCGAAAGGCCAGGAAGCTGACCCTGATCCTCACCTGAGGCCGGCGCCGCCGCTACTGCGGCTCGACGTCGACCGAGATCGAGACGTCGCGCATCGACTTGCGCCCGGCGGCGACCTGGACCGCCTCCCGGACCGCGGCCACGGCGGGCGGGCGCCTCCCGGCCTTGACCAGGAGGCGACGGCGGTGGCGACGGCGGAGGCGAAACAGGGGCGCGGGCCCCAGTAGCTCAGCCTCGGCCGGGAGCGAGCCGCGGACCAGCGGGCCGAGCTCGGTGGCGGCCCGCTCGGCCCGGTCCTCGTCGGCCGCGGCGAGCACGATCTCGATCAGGTGAGAGAAGGGCGGATAGCGGAGCGCTCGGCGCCGCTCGAGCTCCCCACCGAGGAAGCCCGCGGCGTCGTGGTGGGCCGCGTGGCGGATGCTGGGCGCCTCGGGGGCGAGGGTCTGCACGATCACCCTTCCACCCGCCTCGCCCCGGCCGCTACGCCCGGCGAGCTGGGTGATCAGGGAGAAGGTGCGCTCCTCGGAGCGGAAGTCGGGGAGCCGGAGGGCGGCGTCGGCGTCGAGGACCACGCTCAGGGTGACCCCGGGGAAGTCGTGGCCCTTGGCGACCATCTGGGTCCCGACCAGCACCGCCGCCTCGGCGCGCTCGAACCGCCGCAGGACCTCGGCGGGGCCCTCGCCCCCGGCGGCCGTGTCGGAGTCGAGCCGGAAGATCGGGATCGACTCGAGCAGCCCGCCCAGCTCGGACTCGATCCGCTGGGTTCCCGATCCGGCCCGGGCGATCGTCACCGAGGAGCACTCGGGGCAGCTCGCCGGGGAGGCCTCGGTGTGGCCGCAGTGGTGGCAGCGGAGCAGGTCATCAGTGCGGTGATGGACGAGCGAGACGTCGCAATCCGGGCAGCGCCAGTCGTGGCCGCACGAGCGGCAGACCAGATAGGTCGACCACCCGCGCCGGTTGACCAGGAGGATCGCCTTGCCGCCGGCGTCGGCGAGCCGGGCGAACGCCTCGATCGTCCGGCGGTGGAGCGGTCCCTGGACCCCGCCGCGCATGTCCACGACCTCCACCCCCGGGAGCGAGAGCCCGTCGAGCCGGCGCGGGAGCTCGAGCCGCGGCAGCGAGTGCCAGCTCTCCGGGCGCGGGGTGGCACTGCCGGCGACGAGGACGGCGTCACAGAGCCCGGCCCTGCGGGCGGCCACCTCACGGGCGTCGTAGCGCGGGTCGCCCTCCTGCTTGTAGGAGGAGTCGTGCTCCTCGTCGATCACCACCAGGCCGAGGTCCCGGACGGGGGCGAAAGCGGCCGAGCGGGGCCCGACGCAGATCCTGGCCTCGCCGGCGCGAAGTCGCCGCCATTCGTCGTAGCGGGCGCCGACGGGCATCCGGGAGTGGAGGAGGGCGACCGCCTCGCCGAAGCGGCGGCGGAACCGTGCCACCGTCTGTGGGGTGAGCGCGATCTCGGGGACGAGGACGATTGCCCCCCGGCCCCGGGCGAGCGCCTCCCGCGCCGCCTCCATGTAGACCTCGGTCTTCCCTGAGCCGGTCACGCCCCACAGCAGGAGCCCGCCGGCGCCCTCCGGCGGCCGGCCGCCGCCCCCGGGGGGAGCCCCTTCGAGCTCGGCGACGATCCGGGCGACGGCCTCCCGCTGACCGGCGGTCAGCCTCACCC
>JBKPIY010000038.1:0-29893 GCA_046730475.1 Actinomycetota bacterium | reverse complement strand
GGCCTCGGCGCCGCCGGCGCACTCGCCGCCGGGACCCCGAGGCCGACATCGGGCGGAAGCGGCGCCGGCGCCGGGGAGGCGAGCAGCGACGGGGCCACCCCGATGATCACCAGGGCGGCGGCAACCCCGGCGACGATCTTGGCCGCGGCCTCCCGCCTGATCCGCATCCCGCTCACCGCCGGGGTGAGGTCCGACCGAGGGGTTCTCTCCCCCGCACGGGTCGGCGGGCGCCAGCCGGGGCTCCGCTATAGTCGCTCGCCGCCATCCCCCCGCGGGGATGGCGTCAATCTCTATGGCCAGACACTACGACCTGGTTCTGATGCTCGATCCGGAGGCCGACGACGGTGCCCGCGACCGGCTTGCCGGCGAGGCCCGCGAGGCGATCGAGTCCGCGGGCACCCTCGAGCACTCCGACAGCTGGGGGATTCGCAAGCTCGCCTACGAGATCCGCCAGCGCTCGGAGGCCGACTACCGCTACTTCCGCTTCGAGGCCGAGAGCGAGCTCCTCAACCGCCTCGACCACAGCCTGAAGATCGCGGACGGCGTCCTCCGCTTCCGGATCTTCAAGGTCGACCCGGAGACTCCGACCACCCCGCCGCCCCCCGCCACCGAGCGCCCCGCGGCGGTTGGCGCCGAGCGAGGCGACCGCGAGCGTCGCCCCCGGCGCGACGAGCGCGAGGACTGACCCGCACCCGATTCCGGCAGTTTGCGGCCTTTCCCGCCCCCGGGGGAGAGAAGGCGCCGGGCCGCGACTTAAGATCGAGGTTCGGAAACGAAGGAAGAGGAGACTGATTTCTTTGGCTGCGACCAACGTGAACAGAGTCGTGATCACGGGCAACCTGACCAAGGACCCGGAGCTTCGCTCGACCCCGAGCGGGACCTCGGTCTGCAAGCTTCGGGTCGCCGTGAACAGCCGCCGCAAGGACGGCGCGACCGGGGAGTGGGTCGACAAGCCGAACTATTTCGACGTCACCGTGTGGGGCGCCCAGGGCGAGAACTGCGCCAATTACCTCTCAAAGGGCCGGCCGGTGGCGGTCGACGGCCGCCTCGACTGGCGTGAATGGGAGACGCAGGAAGGCCAGAAGAGACAGGCGGTTGAAATCGTGGCTGACAGCGTTCAGTTCCTGGGCTCCCGCGGCGACGGCGGTGGGGGCAACGGCTTCCAGGCGGCCTCCGATGTGCCCGCCGACACCTCGGACTTCGAGCAGGCGTCGGTCGGCGGCAGCGCCGACGACGACATCCCCTTCTAGGGCACCGCCCGCTTCCCCGTGCGAGAACGCCCGAGCGCGGGCGTTAGTACCATTCCGCTTCCAGCCGGCACGGCGACCGCCGTGCCGGTGTCATAACGGGAACCGAGCACAGATGGCCAGACAGCAGAGAAGCGGGGGAGGGATCGGCGGCGTCGGCGGCGGTGGCCGCAGACGGCGGGGTCTGTCCGACCGCGGGCGCCCGCGCAAGTACGCGCGGCTCAACGTCGACGTGATCGACTACAAGGACCTTGGCCTGATGCGCCGATTCATCTCCGACCGCGGCAAGACCCGCTCGCGGCGGGTGACAGGGCTTTCCCGAAAGCACCAGCAGCAGCTCGCGCTCGCGGTCAAGCGGGCGCGGGAGCTGGCGCTCCTGCCCTACGTGGGCGAGCGGTAGCGGGAGACCGCTGGCGATGGCCCAGGCGATCCTGCTTGCGGAGGTCGAGGGTCTCGGCGAGGCCGGCGACGCAATCGACGTCTCGCCCGGTTATCTGCGCAACTACCTGATCCCCCGGAAGCTCGCCCAGCCCGCCACCGCCGCCTCCCTCGAGGAGGCGCAGAGGCGGCGCGAGCGCGCCGAGGAGGCCGAGCGCCGGGCCGCCGAGCGGGCCGAGGAGACCGTCGGTCTGTTGTCGAAGACCGTCCTCACGATCAGCCACCGCGCCGGCGAGGACGGAAGGCTGTTCGGCTCGGTGACCGCGAGCGAGATCGCCGACGCGATCCAGGCGGCGCGGGGGATCAAGGTCGACCGCAAGAAGATCCGGCTCACCGAGCCGATCCGCGAGACCGGCACGTACATGGTCGAGGTCGAGCTCGTCGGTGGCTCCACGGCGACGGTGAAGACGATCGTCGCCGAGGCGAAATAGCGGTCATTCCCCGCTCCGGGGGCCTCACCGCACCCGCCTCGACAGGAGGCCGCGGCCCCGACCGGGTGATCGGCCGGGACCGGAAGAATCCTCCGCCAAATAGCGGGATCGTCGTTGCGGCCGGGCGACGCCTGTGGTTTTCTCAGGCTGTCCGACGGATCCGATCGCACGCCCGGGGGGAGGGCGAGATTCGGGTCGTCGCAGCCTTATCGAGTCAGGGCGGTCGCCCGGCCATCCGCCGGTGCTTGCGCGACCCTGCGAGAGAGGAAATGGCGACCGCCGAGAAGACCACCATCGTCCCGCCCCAGAACCTCGAGGCCGAGGAGTCGGTGCTGGGGGCGATGATGGTCTCCGAGGCGGCGATCGACCCGGTCATCCTCGACGTCCGCCTCCGAGCCGACGACTTCTACCGAAACCGGCATCGAACGATCTTCGAGGCGATCCTCCGGCTCCGGGAGGGCAGCGGGGCGGTCGACGTCCTCACCGTCTCGGAGATGCTCGCCCAGCATGGCGAGCTCGACCAGGTAGGGGGGCGCGACGTCGTCGCCAGCCTTGCCGCCCGGGTCCCCGCCGCCGGCAACGCCCGCCATTACGCCCGGATCGTCAAGCAGAACGCCCTCATGCGCCGCCTCGATGCGGCCGCCAAGACGATCATCCAGTCGGTCGCCGAGCGCGATGGGGAGCCGACCGAGCTGGTCGAGCAGGCCGAGCGCCTCCTCTTCCAGGTCGCCCATGAGGAGCGCGCCTCCGACTTCAAGTCCCTCGAGGACGTCCTCCACTCCGAGTGGGACCGCCTCCAGCTCCTCCACGAGAACAGGACCGAGCTGATCGGCACCCCATCGGGCTTCCGCGAGCTCGACGCCAAGACCGGCGGCTTCCAGGCGAACAACCTGATCGTGGTCGCCGCGAGGCCGTCGATGGGAAAGTCGAGCTGGGTTTGCAACGTCGCTGAAAGCGCCGCCCTCAAGCATGGGAAGACCGTGGCGATGTTCTCGCTGGAGATGTCGGAGAGCGAGCTGGCCCAGCGGTTCCTCGCCTCCCAGGCCCGGATCTCCTCCGACCGGCTCCGGAAGGGGACGGTGTCGAAATCCGACTGGCCGAAGGTCGTCGATGCGAACAACCGGCTCGCCGATGCGCCGCTATGGATCGACGACTCCTCGGATCTGGGCCTCCTCGAGCTGCGCGCGAAGGCGAGGCGGCTCGCCGCCCAGGAGCGCGGCGCCGGCCGCGAGCTCGGCCTGATCATCGTCGACTACATCCAGCTGATCAGGTCCGACGATCCCCGGGCGAACCGGGTCGAGCAGGTGAGCCAGTTCAGCCGGGGGCTGAAGCTGCTCTCCGGCGAGCTGAGCGTGCCGGTGCTCGCCGTCTCCCAGCTCTCTCGCGCCCCCGAGCAACGCCCGGACAAGCGCCCGATCCTCTCCGACCTTCGCGAATCGGGCGGGATCGAGCAGGACAGCGATCTCGTCATGTTCCTCTACCGCGACGAGTACTACAACCCGGAGACTGAGGACCAGGGGATCGCGGAGCTTCATATCGCCAAGCACCGCAACGGGCCCATCGGGACGGTGAAGCTGGTCTTTCTCTCGCACTACCCGAAGTTCGCCGACATGGCGCGGGGAGAGCGGCCGGTCGAGCAGCGCGCCGGCGAAGGGCCGCCGCTGCCCGACATTCCGGACTTCGACGAGGGCGCTGACGCGGCCGTCGAGGAGGGCTGAGCTGACCGCGCGCGGCGCCCAAGCCGCCGAGTCGCGCCTCTGCCCCCTCGGGATCTGCGACGGGTCGGGCTGGATCCTGGGCCCCGAGGACGTCGCTCGCCCCTGCAACTGCCGGGACCGGATCGTCGCCCGGGCCCGCTCCGCCGGGGTCGCCTCGGTGATCCCGGCCAAGTACCGCGGCGTCTCCTTCGACCGGCCCCCGGTCACCCTGATCAACGAGATCGTGGTTCGGCGCGTACGCGCCTTCTGCGAGGAGATCGACGACAACCTCGAGCGAGGGAGGGGGCTGTGGTTCGTCGGCGGCGCCGGCACCGGCAAGACCACCCTCGCGATGCTGGTCTCGAAGACGGCGCTCGAGGGCGGGCGGTCGGTGGCGATCTACTCGATGCCCAGTCTGCTCGCCCGGATCCGCCGTACATACGATTCCGAGCCCGGCGAGCAGTCCTACCTCGAGCTCTTCTCCAGGCTCACCTCGGTCGACCTCCTCCACCTCGACGACCTCGGCGCCGAGAACCGGACCGAATGGGTGCTGGAGCAGCTCTACGCGCTCGTCAACGAACGCTACGAGACGGAGCGATCCCTGGTCGTCACCACCAACCTCGGAGAGGCCGACCTCGAGCGCCAGATCGGCGCCCGCGTCGTCTCCCGCCTGGTGGAGATCTGCGGCGACCCTCTCCCCCTCTACGACGAGGACCGCCGGCTCCGCGTCTCGGCCGAGGTGGCGGGATCGCTCGGCGGGGGCGGCGGCGGGACCCTCGGTTCACTCGACCACCGCGCCTGATCTGACCGATCCCTCGCGGGTCGCGAAGGCTGACCGGCCAGGCCGGCGGCGCCGAGCGCCGCGGGCGCAACAGCGCCGGCTCTGGCCGCCACCCCGCAACCCTGTTACAGGCCCAACGTCTGCCCGCCCGTCGACTCAGCCCGGACTGACTTCATAATGCTCCGGTGCCCGGAATCGTGATAGTCGGAGCCCAGTGGGGCGACGAGGGGAAGGGGAAGGTCACGGACCTGCTCGCGGCGCGGGCCGATCTCGTGGTCAGGTTTCAGGGCGGGAACAACGCCGGGCACACGATCGTCCGCGACGGCGAGGAGTTCAAGCTCCACCTGATTCCCTCGGGAATCCTCTATCCGGCGAAGACCTGCGCGATTGGCAACGGGGTGGTGATCGACCCACGGGTGTTGATCGAGGAGATCGACGGGCTCCGCCGGCAGGGAGTCGACGTCAGCGGGCTGCGGGTGTCCGCCAACGCCCACCTGGTCATGCCCTACCACGTGCTCATGGACACGGCCGGCGAGCTCAAGCTCGGGAAGCTCGAGATCGGCACCACCCGGCGGGGGATCGGCCCCTGCTACGCCGACAAGGCGGCCAGGCTCGGGATCCGGGTCCAGGATCTGCTCGACCCGAAGATCCTCCGCCAGAAGATCAAGGCGGCGCTCGAGCCGAAGCGCCAGGCGCTCCAGGAGCTCGAGGTCGAGCGCAAGAGGCGTCGGGGCCGCGGCGAGATCACCGGGGCGCCCGACCCCCGGCTCGACCTGCACGCGATGACAGAGGCCTACCTCACCTACGGTCACCGGCTCGAGCCCCACATCGCCGACACCGCCCACCTGTGCTGGGAGACCCTCGACCGCGGTGAGACGGTGCTGTTCGAGGGCGCCCAGGGCACCTTGCTCGACCTCGACCACGGCACCTATCCCTTCGTCACCTCCTCCAACCCGGTAGCGGGCTCCGCCTGCGTGGGCGCCGGGATCGGGCCGAACGCGATCGACGAGGTCTGGGGAATCGCCAAGGCGTACTCGACCCGGGTCGGCTCGGGGCCGTTCCCGACCGAGCTCGAGGACGACCTCGGCGCCCTCCTCCGCGAGCGCGGCGGCGAGCGGGGCACCACCACCGGTCGCCCGCGCCGGTGCGGGTGGATGGACCTGGTCGCGCTCCGCTATTCGGCCCGCCTGAACGGGATGACGGCGCTCGCCGTCACCAAGCTAGACGTTCTCTCCGGGATCGACCCGCTCCGGGTGTGCGTCCGCTACCGCCACCCCGAGGGGGCGGTGTTCGACGAGTTCCCCTACCACCAGTCGATCATCCACGCGGTCGAGCCCGAGTACGAGAAGCTGCCCGGGTTCGAGGGCGATATCGGGGGCTGTCGCCGCGAGGAGGACCTGCCCCGCGAGGCCCGCGACTACCTCGAGGCGATCGCGAACGGAGCCGGCGCGCCGGTGGTCCTCGTCGGGGTCGGCCCAGGCCGCGACCAGGTGATCTGGATGGGCAAGGAGGCCGAGCCGCGCCTGCGGGCAGCGGCCTAGGTGCTCGCCTTCCTCACGGCCCTCCTCTTGGCGGCCGGGAGACCGCCCGGCTCGGGGGGGGCCGCGATCTCCTTGCGGCAGGAGGCGCCGTGGCAATGCGCAAGGACCCTCAGCTGCCGCGCCAGGTAGCGGCGGACTCGGGCGAACCGCCTCCGGTTGGCGAGGGAGTGAAGCTCGTAGGGGTCGTGGCGGAGGTCGTACAGCTCGTACTCTCCTCGGCGGAAGCGGATCAGCTTCCAGTGGCCCACCACGATCGCCTTCCAGCTGTGTGGGGTGGGATCGGCCGCGGCCATTGCCCCGGGGCCCGCTGCCTCCGCGGAGGTCCCGGCGAGCCGTTTCGGGCCGACGGGATGCTTGCCGCCGTGGGCGAAACCACCGAAGTAGCTCTCCAGCAGGATCGGCCTCCCGGTGCGCGTGTTCGGCGATCGCGCGAAGGGAAGCAGGGAGCGCCCGTCCATCTCTCGAGTCGCGGTGGCGCCCGCGATCTCGACGATGGTGGGGGCGATGTCAACGTTGGCGACCAGCTCGCCGGTGGTCCTCCCCACCGGGATCCCGGGGCCGCGGATCAGCAGCGGGATCCGGACGGCGGGCTCGTACGGTCGCCGCTTTCCCTTCGAGAAACGGTGCTCGCCGCGGAGAAAGCCGTTGTCTGAGACGAACATGATGTAGGTGTCATCGAGCTCCCCCAGCCGGGCGAGGGCGCCGATCAGGCGGGCGACGGCGTCGTCGACGGCCCGCAGGGCAAGCAGACGGCGCCTGCTGCGGCGCTTGATCTCCTTGAGCTGGTGCGGGTTCAGGCGGCGCGAGCTGCGCAGGAAGGGCGCCTTGTCCGACACGTCCGCCTCGTTGAACGAGGCCGGCTTCGGCGGCTGTTTCCCTCGCATCGAGCGGGCGTAGCGGAGAGCGGGCTCGGGGCCGACCGGATCAACCACGTCCTCGTGCGGGGCCCGGTTGTCGAACTGGAGGTAGAAGGCCGCCGAACCCTGCAGGCCCTCGAGCGCCGAGATCGCCTTGGTGGTGAGCACGTCGGTGAAGTAGTTGTTCGGGTCGCGGTGCCCGACCCGACCGTACTCCGGGCCCACCACCCCGTTCTCGTTCAGCCGGTAGCCGTAGTAGATGGCGGCGGCGCTGACGTTGGTCTCGACCGGATCGACCCAATCGTCCCAGCCCGGCCCGACCCTGGTCTGATCGCCCTTTCCCCAGCCGTTCAGGAACCGGCCGAAGTGGAGGGTGTGGTAGCCCGCGGCCTGCATCCACACCGGGAGGCTCCTGGTGAGGTCAATGCGGCCGGGCTGGGAGCAGTAGCCGCCGTCGGGGAAGATGTTGGCCAGGATCCCGTGGTTGACCGCGTACTGCCCCGACTGGATCGTGGTGCGCGACGGGCACGACAGGGGGTTCGAGGAGTAGGCGCGGTCGAAGGTGACGCCCTGGTCCCTGATCAGGTGCAGGGTGTTGGGCATCAGCTTCGGCCCGCGGTGGTGGTTGCCGAGGGTGTCGTAGAGGTCGGCCAGGGTCTGATCGTCGGTGACGAACAGGAGGACATTTGGCTTTGCCCCGGAGCCGGACGCGGATCCGGCGGCGAGCACCGCCGCGGTCGCGCAGACGGCGGCGAGCACGCTCGCCGCGAGGGCGCGGCGGCGCCGCTGGGATCGGGGTCCCGGTCCCGTTGGAGGACGTCGCATGGTCACACTTATCGGCGCCTGGCCGCGGCACCTTACAGGGCGCGCGCGGCGGAACGGCCGGCGCCGCCGCTACCGGATTGACCCCACCGCCGCCAGGGAGGCGGTGTCGTGCTCGATGCTCGGGATCAGTCCTTCCTCGAGGCTGCTGCGCTCGCCGCGCCGCAGCATCCGCTGGGTGAGGATCAGCGCCGCAAGCACCCCGGTGAGACCGAGGCTGACCTGGACCGAGAGCACTCCCTCCCTGGTCCAGTAGACGTCCCGAAGGTCGAGCAGGAGCGCGGACTCGTCGAAGGTGAGTCCCACCCCGGCTCCGAAGGCGAGGGAGAGGGTCTGCTCGAGCGGCTCCTTGGTGGTCACCACCGCGGCTCCGCCGGACAGGAAGGCGAGAACGATCCCGGGGACGAAGTGGTGGATGTGGCGGCCCCTGACGCGGACGTTCCCGCTCGGCCACCAGTCCCGGCGGATCCCGAGGGTGGCGAGCCGGGCAAAGGCGAAGGCGCCGAGGAAACCCGAGAGCATGTTGAAGAGCACCACCTCGCCGTGGGGCGCCTCCCGGTAGGCCCGGCGGGCGACGGTCAGGGTGTCGCGAGTGGCCAACTCGGCGGCCGTCCGAAGGGTCTCGGGGGTCGGCACGTCCTCGCTCTCTCGCCGCCTGCGGGCGAGCCGGAGCACCTCCCCGGCCGCCAGCGCGCTGACCGTACCGAGCGAGAGGACGGCCAGGGCCACCGTCGAGCGGTCCGAGAGCTTCAGCCCGTGCGGGCGGCGGCGCCGGAATGGATGCGCTCCCATCGCCAGCGCATGCTAGATGCCTGATCCCAAATCCACGCACACCTGGATGACGCATGCGCACGTCGATTCGGAATCAACCATCTAGAGGGCTGCGATCGCTCCGCGTGGGCCCCCCCGGCGGTCCGGACCGCTAGAGGCGGACCAGGTTGGCCGCCTCGATCCCCCGGGTGACACCGCGGAAGTCGAGCACCAGCGGCGCTTCGGAAACCACCCTGGCGTAGTCGACCTCGGAATGCGCGGTGACCACGCAGGCGAGGTCGCAGCGGCCAAGCTCCTCGTCCAGCTCCGATGAGCTGAGCCCGAGATCCGCCAGGTCGGGAACGTGGGGGTCATGGTAGGACACCTCCGCCCCGAGCTCGCGGGCGAGCCGGATGATCTTCAGCGCCGGCGACTCGCGCATGTCGCCGACCCCGGACTTGTAGGAGACCCCGAGGAGGAGGATGTGGGCGCCCTTCATCGCCTTCCCGGCGTCGTTCAGGGTCCGCTCCATCTTCTGGACGCAGAATCGCGGCTGGGCCTGGTTGATCTTCCCCGCCGCCTCGATGAACTCGGTGTAGAAGTCGTGCTCGCGCGCCTTGTAGGCGAGGTAGAAGGGATCCACCGGGAGGCAGTGGCCGCCCATCCCGGGGCCGGGGTCGAAGCGCATGAAACCGAAGGGCTTGGTGGCGGCGGCGTCGACGACCTCCCAGATGTCGATCCCGAGGCGGTCGCAGAGAATCGCCAGCTCGTTGACGAGAGCGATGTTGACAGAGCGGAAGATGTTCTCGAGCAGCTTCGCCAGCTCGGCGGCCTCGGGCCCCGACACCTCGACGACCTCGTCGCAGATCGCGGAGTACAGCTCGCGGGCCCGCGCGGTGCAGGCCTCGGTCAGCCCGCCGACGATCTTCGGGGTGGTGCGGATCGTGTAGTCGGTGCGGCCGGGGTCGATCCGCTCCGGTGAGAAGGCGAGGTGGAAGTCGCGGCCCGCGGCGAGCCCCGACTCCTCGAGGATCGGGCGGAGCCGCTCGCGGGTCGTGCCGGGGTAGGTGGTCGACTCGAGGACCACCAACTGATCGGTCCGCAGCACCCGCGAGAGCGAGGTGGCGGCGTCGACGAGGTAGGTGAGGTCCGGCTCGCGCGACCGGGTCAGGGGGGTCGGGACGCAGATCAGGACCGCGTCGCAATCGCCGAGCTCCTCGTAGCGCGAGGTCGGCTTCAAGCGCTCGCCGATCCCGGCGAGGTTCTCCGAGGTGACGTCGTCGATGTAGCTGCGCCCCTCGCGAAGCGCCTCGACCTTGCGCACCTCGACGTCGAGCCCGACGACCTGGTGTCCTTCCTCCGCGAAGGCAACCGCGAGCGGCAGCCCCACGTAGCCCAATCCGACGATTCCAACCTTCATCGAGGCCATCTTAGAGACGCTTGTGGCCACGCCTGGGCGGGCCGATTTCCATTGGGAGGCTCCCGGTGAGCGACTGGGCGAAAACCACGGAAATTGGCTCTATGGAGCCAGGATCAGCATTAGTTGTGAAGTCAGCGACCGGTCCCGACGATAGGGTTCGAGGCATGAGCAGGCTCCTGGCGCCGGTCAGTATCGGGGTGAGCGCCGCCCGCCACGTCTTCTGGTATCTGAGCTATCACGCCTCAGGCCAGCGCGACGCCCGCTAGCCGGTCGACCGCGAGCAACTCCCTGCCGCCCTGGCATCGCAGAGCCCGTTTACTTGGCTATCCGGGTCTCAGTATCGGAATCGTTGCCGGCGTTGGCGTCGGCGGCGACGGTGACGGTTGCCGTGTAGTCGATGATCGCCCGCGGTGACACCTCACCGCTACCGTAGGCCCACCGGAACCGGAACCGTTTCGAACCGCCCGGCCTCAGGGTCTTGCAACCCGCTTTCAGCGGCGAGGCAGAGCCCGTCGTGGGCGCACCGTTGACCTCGATGTCCCAGCTGACGTCGGGGTCGCACACCGTCAGGCTCCCCGTTCCCTGGTTGGTCACCTTCGCGACCACCGCCTTGTCACCCGCTCTCGTCCGCGTCGGGCCGTTGACGACCACGTCGATGCTGGCGTCGACTGCCGGTGAAACGGGCTGCACCACGATGACGACGGTGTCGGTGTCGCACGGGCTCGACGGATCGCACACTTCGAGCTGGAACTCCAGCGTCGCCGGTCCGGTCGGCGCCGTGAACGTGGGCGTTGCCGTGCCGGCTCCGCTCGGGGTCACCGAGGGCCCGGCGGTCTGGGTCCAAGCGTAGGTGAGCGGATCGCCGTCCGGATCGGATGAGCCGGTCCCGTCGAGGGCCACGTTCGCCCCCGCGGCCACCGTCTGGTCGGGCCCGGCGTTCGCCACCGGCGGCTGGTTCACCGCCACGTTCATCACATGGACCGTCACGGTGTCGGTGCTGCACGGGTTCGAGGGGTCGCAGACCTGCAACTGGAAGGTCAGATCCGTATCGGCGTCGACCTGGGGCACCGTGAAGCTGGGGGTCGCCGTGTTGGCTCCGCTCAGGGTCACCGTTGGCCCGCCCGTCTGGGTCCACGCGTAGGTGAGCGGGTCTCCTTCAGGGTCGGAGGATCCGGTCCCGTCGAGCGTCACGAGGGCCCCCTCATTGACCGTCTGATCGGCCCCGGCGTCCGCGGTCGGGGCCTGGCTCGGCTCCTGGATCTGCGTACCGGCGAACGGGACGGCCGGATCGGTGAACGTGATCGTGCTCGGGTCCGCTCCCTCGACCACCTCACCGGGGCTGCAGCGAAACTGGACGTTGACGATCCCGGCGAAAAGGGTGTTGATGACGATCCCGCCCCCGTGGACGGCGGGTGGCTCGGAGGCGAGTGGCGTCACCGTGTCCTCGCGGAACTCGACCGTGCCGGGGCTGGGGCCGGCATTCCAGACCTGGTCCGCGTAGGTGACGTTCACCGTGCCCGGGGTCGCCGACTCGTCCCCGGTCCCTGGGATCCCGTCGGGATCGGTGATGGTCGTCGTGGTCATCGAGGTCGCGTGGTTGGTGGTCTGGGTGGCCTCGACGGTGTTCGTGGCCGCAACCATCGTGTGGATGTCGATGATCGGAAGGTTGTTTGTCCCGGTCGTCAGGACACCGGCGTTGTAGCCAGCGACGAACACCGCTGGGGGCAGGGCGAGCGCCTGGTTGATGCCGTTGATCTCGAACGAACCACCCGGCACCACGGTTGCCGGCGAGTCGGCCGTCATCGTCACCGGGATCAGGCTGGCCTCGGTCGGGACCAGGCTGTTCGTACAGGCGTTGTCGAAGGTTGCCGCACCGGCCCGGCTCACGGGCAGCAAGAGAGTGGCGGTAGCTGCCATCGCCACCACGCCAACTACCGCCGTCTTGCGGCGTCTAAGTCCCTGCATGAAGGCTCCCTTCGTCGTCCGCGGTGCGCTTCACGATCTCCACCCCCCGCTGGCGTGCTGATCGTGGTCGGCTGGCCGCGCAGTCTATTGAGAATTCGGCGTCCGTCGAAGACGAGAGCTCTGAGGGCGCCGGCGGCGGGGCCCCGATGAGCGGCGCACAAATCGTTAGCCTCCCCTCGCCCAGGTCGTGATCATCAACGCGATGTCTGGCGGGTCCGCTGGCCGGCCGTCTTCACTGATGTACGCCCCCGTCATCCCCGTCGACCAGAGGTGGCGCCTGAAGGTCTGCTCTCCCCGTTCCTCTCGCAGTGGATCGGTGAAGTGCAAGACGATCTCGGTGTCGGGGAAGCTTCCCTCCAGGCGCACCGCGCCCATCTGCAGCCGCTCGGTTCGACTGTCGCCAAGGCCATGCCATTGCCGTTCGGCCTCTGCCCTGACCTCCTCCTCGAAGGCTGAGATCTCTTCGGCGCTCATAGGCGCGCCATCTTTCTTGCGAAGGGTGGTGTGCCTAGCCGGCATCCCCAAGCGTTCTAGCAAGCGCTCAAACTCCTAGCCGGCCACGCCGGGCGGGCGAGTCGACCTTAGGGGCGAGCACGGGGAAGCTCGTGGCGGCGATCATCGCCTCTGTTTGGGGCGCGGGCATCGTCGTGAACCTGGTCGTTCGGGGGGTACAGGCCCCCCTGGGTACGGCACCGGACAGGTACTGGCAGGGCTGTTCGGGCTGGTCTTGCTTGGCTTTGGCGCTCGACAGCTCCCCATCCGTTGCCCCCGAGGTCGGAACCAGCGTCGGGAGGATGACGGAGTGCAAAGAGAAGGCCTCGATATGCGGCGCTTTTCCAGTGGGCCGTGAAGGACTCGAACCTTCAACCTTGAGATTAAGAGTCTCCTGCTCTACCAGTTGAGCTAACGGCCCTGGTCGCTCGGGGGCGCGGCGCGGCGCACAAGTATAGGAAGGGCGAGGGGGGCGATCGGCGGATTCGGGGCTAGCCGCCGCCGGAGAGGCCACCTGGGGAGAGGCCGGCCGCGCCGCCGGACTGGGCGAGCGGGTTTTGCCCGCCCCCGGTGCTTGCCGAGGCCTTTTGCTGCGCCTCGATCCGCTTCTGGATCGTCGCGCCCAGCTGCTTGTAATGCTGGAGCGCCTTCCGGTTCGCGGCCTGCGACGCCTTCGGGGTCTTCGCGATCGCCTGATTCGCCGCCTGGTCGCCCTGGTCGGGCTTCCCCGCCAGGTAGAGGTAGATCGCGAGCTGGCCGAGGGTGTTGCCGGAGGGCTGCTGCTCGGCCGCCACCCGCTGGGCAGCGGCGGCGCTGTCGATCTGGATCTGGTAATCCGAGGGGGTGGTCGCCGCCTGGGCGAGGGTGAAGAAGGCGCCGGCCATCAGGATCGCGGCGCCGAAGTCGGGCTCCTGGGGGTGGAGCGCGAGGTACCGGTTCCAGGCGTCGGCGGCCGCGTTGTAGCCGCTCACCGCGTCCGAGCTGACGCTGACCTGCCCGGTGTTCGGGTCCTGGCTGACCCCGCTGTGGCTGCCCTGGATGTTCAGGGTGACGAGGTCGACCAGGGCTTGCTGGTCCTGCGGGTTCTTGGCCAGCTTCGCCTGGGCCGCCTCGATATCGGACTCGAACGGGTTGCCGCCGCCACCGCTGCCGTTGCCGGTGAGCGAGTCGAGGATGCCGCTGACGCCCGGGCTGCCGACCCCGAAGCCGACGAAGCCAACCAGGAACAGCACCGCGAGGGCCCCGTAGACGATCTTGATGGCGGCGCGGCGGCGGGGGCTCTGGAGGTCGAACAGCATCGGCGAAAGCCTAGATCAAGCGTCAGGGGACTACGCGGGTCCCCCGGCAGGGGGCTCGGAGAGCGCGAGTTCGGCTTCGGCACCCCTGCGGGCGGGGCCGCCGAAGATGCGCGCCAGGATCAGGCTGCCCTCGAACAGCACCAGCAGCGGCACCATCTCGATCAGCATCGTGATCGGATCGGTACCGGGGAGGGCCATCGCGATCACCGCGATTACCACCACCGCGGTCTTGCGCTGCGAGGCGAGCCGCTGGGGGGTCGTGATCCCCAGCCTGGTGAGCGCAAGGATCACGATCGGGACCTGGAAGACGATGCCCATCGCGATCTCGGTCATCGCGAAGAAGCTGTAGTAGTCGCGGGCCCTCACCTGGATGTTGAACTGGTCCTGGTTGAAGTGCAGGAGGAACTTGGTCGCAGCCGGAATCACCACGAAGTAGCCGAACACGACCCCGGCGACGAACAGCGCCGGCATCAGCACCAGGAGCGGGAGGGCAACGCCGCGCTCGCGCGGGGTGAGGGCCGGGAGCACGAACGCGTAGAGCTCGTAGAGGATCACCGGGAGGGAGATCAGGATCGCACCGTAGGCGACCACGGTGACCGTGGTCATGAACGGCTCGGTGACGCTGAAGGTGATCGGGTGGAAGCCGTCGGGGAGGGGGCCGTTGGCGACCTTGATCAGGAGGTGGTTCTGCCAGAAGCAGAGCGCGAAGGCGACCGCCAGCACGCTCGCCGAGATGATCAGGCGGGAGCGAAGCTCGTCGAGGTGCTCGACGAGAGTCAGCCGGTCTTCGAAGTCGACGGGCCGCAGGCGGGCCAAGAGCTAGCTCCCTGCGCTAGGCCTTGTTGTCGGTGACGACCTCGCCCTCGACCGATTCGGCCTGGCTCGCCTCGAGCTCGCGGCGTTTCTCCTCCGCATCGTCCTTGTCCTTGTCATCCCCGGACCCGGACAGCGACGCGCGGAACTCGCGGATGCCCTTCCCCATCGAGCGGCCAAGCTCCGGCAAGCGCTTCGGCCCGAAGATGATCAGGACGATGATCAGGACGACTGCAATCTCAAGTGGTCCCACGTTGGGCAGCACCTGACGCATGGTACCGGTCCCCCACCGCCGGCGGGCGCCGGAGACCGCGATTTCGCGGCCCTGGTCGGCACGCGGGGCGCGGCCGATCAGCTCTCGTCGCCGAAGTTCAGGTAGTACCGCGACGGCGTCGGGCCGCGCTGCCCCTGGTACTTGGAGCGCTTCTCCTCGCTCCCATAGGGCTGCTCCGCCTCGGTCGACATTCGCAGGAACGAGATCTGCCCGATCTTCATCCCCGGGTAGATCGCGATCGGCAGGTTGGCGACGTTGGAGAGCTCTAGGGTGAGATGCCCGTCCCAACCCGCGTCGACGAAGCCGGCGGTATTGGACACGAACACGCCGCCATTGCCGGCGAGGAAGTTCTCGACCCTTCGGTCGCCTGGGCGGACCTCGAGGTCATAGGTCGGTTCGACCCTGCCGGTGTCGCCCACCTCGACCACCGAGTCCCACCGAAGATCACCCAGCCCCCCGTCGAGCTCGGGCATCGTGTGGGGTGCGGCAACGACCGTCGCGGTGCCGCCAACCCGCCGAGCCGCATCACCGGTCTGGGATCCGATCGGCACCACGAACGCGGGGGCATGCTCTGACGGAGCCGGGGTCCCGGCGCCTCCCGGAGGTTCCGGGATCGCGTCGGGGATTGCGACCCTGGATCCGGGGCGAAGCTCACCGGTCCGGATCTTGGAGAGGTGACCGGCCCGATCGAGGGTGAAGAGGTTGTGGCCGGCCGTCACTCGCACCCGCCGGCCGGACGCAAGCCGGATTTCGTAGATCCGATCCGGCGGCCCCTGGTACCAGCCTGTGATCCGGTGATAGCCGACCTCGAGGGTGGCGGGGTCGAATGACACGACCGAGCCCCGGAGCCGCCGCTCGACGACCTCCCCGATCGGGCGCGCTTCCAATCGGCCCTCTGAGAGCAGCATCACCGGCTCGCCGGCCGGGAGGCTCGAGTGGATCAGCAGCCCGAGCCGGCCCAGGGAGCTCTTCCCTTCGAGCCTGGCGACGAGATCCGGCCCCAGGGCAACCCGCTCGAGGGTGGATCCGAGCACGAACTCCCCCGGGTGGAGTATGAAAGCGCCCCCGTCTTCCACTTCGACGAGCTCGGTGAGGTCCTCCTGGGGCTGCTTGGGGTCGATGAATGGGGTAGTGTCGTTGCGGAAGACGCGAAAGAAGCGGTCGACTCTGAGGTCGACGGACGATGGCTGTAGGGCGCCCTCCTCCAGGGGCTCGATCACGATCCCGCCGCTCTCGAGCTGTTCGCGGATTGACTTGTCCGAGAGGACCACGGCGGGTGAGCCTACCGGGGAGTGCCGACCCGAACGGCGGGCGCGGTTACGCAACTTTGCGGCTGGCCGGGCGTTTATCGAAGGGCTGTCGCGGAAACCTCAGTTTTGGGAGTAAAGATAGGGGGCTTGAATCCCGATATGTGGCCCAGATGGCAAGCCCGAGGCGCACAACCCAGGTCACTGAGGCCAGTCGCTCCCGCGAGGGAATGCACAGTTGCCCGGGCTGCTCATCGAAGCTCGTTCAGCCGGTTCAGTGGTTCGAGCAGGGGGATGGGAATTGGCACGTGGACCTGCGCTGCCCCGAGTGCGGCTGGCTGGGCCGCGGCTCCTACTCGCAGCCGGAGGTCGATCGCTATGACCAGGAGCTGGACCACGGGGCCCAGGAGCTGATCGAGGACCTGCGCGCGCTGACCAGGGCGAACATGGAAGAGGAGATCGAGAGCTTCACGGCCGCCCTGTCGGCGGACCGGATCCTCCCCGAGGACTTCTAGGCAGAGTCCGAAGGACGATTGCGGACGAATCGACGGCGCCCCCGGGGCGCCGTCGGTTCGTCCGAAGCGTCGGCGCGGGGCCGGCTTACGAGTACCGCTCGACGACGCCGTCTGCGACCAGCGCGAGCAGCTCGCGCTCCGAGGGGCCGAACGCCTCTCCATCCAGAACCTCCTTGGCGCGCGCGATCCCGTCCCGAGCGCGGCCGCGAACCTCCCCGAGGGCGCCGGTGGCCGCGATCCGATCGCAGAGCGCCCCCGCCCCGGCCGGATCGAGCTCGCGCAGGTCAGCCAAGGCGAGCTCGGGATCGCGCTCGCGGGCGAGGATCAGCGGCAGGGTGACGGTACCGTCGAGGAGGTCGGTCCCGCGCGCTTTGCCGGTGCGCTCCGGCGGCCCGGTGATGTCGAGGACGTCGTCGAGGAGCTGGAAGGCGAGCCCGATCTCCTGCCCGAAGACCCCCAGCTCCTTCTCCCCGGCTGCCCCCGAGGCGATCCGCCCCACCCGGCAGGCGGAGTCGAACAGCCGCCCGGTCTTCAGCGAGCAACGCTCCATGTAGCGCTCCTCGCTCACACCGATCTGGTAGGCGTCGCACCGCTGGGCGAGCTCGCCGAGGGCGAGGGCGACCGCGGCCCCGCTGAGCACGGCGACCTCGCGCTCTCCCCCGCGGCGGGCGAGCTCCGCCAGGGCCCGCGAGAAGAGGAGGTCCCCCACCTCGACCGCGCGGCGCCGCCCGGAGCGTGCCACCACTGTCGGCTCCCCGCGGCGGACGGGGGCCCCGTCGAGGACGTCGTCGTGGACCAGGGTGGCCATGTGGATCAACTCGACCGCGACCGCCGCCGCCACCGCCCTCCCGGCGCCGTCGGGGCCCGCGCAGATCAGGACCAGCAGGGGCCGCAGGCGCTTTCCGCCCGCCGCCAGGGTCGCTTCGGCCTCTGCACCGAGGTCGGGGCCGTGGCTGACGGCGAGCTCCCCGAGGCGCTCCTCGACCTCCGACATCCTGGCAGGGAGCCAGGCGCTGCCGGCGTCGAGCACGGCGGTGACTGGAGGTGGGACTGCGGAGCGAGACATCTGTTGCCGGGGATTGTGGCGGGAGTCAGGCGGGCCGGGTAGCGCTGTGGATGGCGATGATCCCGCCGGCGGTGATCAGCCAACGGACCTCGGCGAGGCCCGCCGCGTCGATCATCGCCGCCAGCTCGGGCGGCTCGGGGAACGAGCGGACGGACTCGGGCAGGTAGTTGTAGGCGTCGGCGTCCCCGGCCACCGAGCCGAGCACGGGGACGATCCGATCGAACCAGAGGGCGTAGAAGCTCGCCAGCGGCTCCCGGGTCGGCCGGGTGATCTCGAGGATCGCGAGCCGTCCACCCGGGCGCAGGACGCGCGCCATCTCGGCCAAGCCGCGGCCGAGGTCCGCGAGGTTGCGCGCTCCGAAGCCGACGGTCACCGCGTCGAAGCTGGCATCGCCGTAGGGCAGCTTCAGGGCGTCGGCCCAGGCGAACTCGATTCCGAGGCCCTCCTCGGCGGCCTTGTCGCGGGCGTACGCCAGCATCGGCTCGGAGAAGTCGCAGCCGACCACCCTCCCGTCCGGCCCGATCCGGCGGCGCAGCTCGATCGCGAGATCTCCGGTCCCGCAGCAAACGTCGAGCGCGTCCGAGTCCGGCCCCACCCGGGCGAGGTCCACCGCCCGAGCGCGCCAGCGGTGGTGGAGCCCCGCGGTCATCGCCGAGTTCATCAGGTCGTACACCCCGGCGATCCGGTCGAACATCCCCCGGACCTGGGCGGCGTACTCCTCGGAGCCGCGCTCGGGCCGCGTCCCCTCGGCGGCGGTTTCCTCGATCCTCACCCCGGCGAGGTTACCCAGCGGGCCCCGGGGTCGCCGGGCCCTGCTACCTGAGCGCTGCCAGGTACTGGGTGAGGGCGTCGAACTTCTCGGGCGGGAGGTTGTTGTAGGAGGGCATGATGCTGGGGCCGATCTGGAGCGAGCGGGCGATCGCGGCGCGCGGCAGGCGGCTGCCAATCTCGGTCAGCTCCGGTCCGGGCCCGTTGTTGCCGTTTTCGCCGAGCTTGTGGCAGGCAAGGCAGCCCGACTGGGCCACCACCTCGGCCCCTGCCTCGGTTCCCGGCGGTGCGGTCACCGACACCTCGCTCGGCGGCCCGGCGGTGGCGCCCTCGTACGTGAGCAGCGCGATCGAGGCGATCACAAGCACCCCCGCGATGGACGCAATCGGGCGTCGCTCGGGGCGCCGCTCGGGATTGCGGTCGTAGAACGGCAGCAGGAACAGCAGCACCATGCAGATCGTCGGGATCCCGATCGTCGCCATCGGCGTCAGCCACGGCGGCTTCAGCACCCGCAGGAGCTCGAACAGGAAGTAGAAGTACCAATCCGGCCGCGGGGTGTAGGTGGTGGTGGTCGGGTCGACCTTGGGGCCCTGCTCAGCGCCGAGGAGGATCGCCAGGACCATGATCACCACGACCACGATCAGGGCCATGGTCGAGTCCTTGAGAACGGCGTAGGGGAAGAAGGGCTTGCCCTTCTTCTTCAGCAGCTCGTAATCCCGGAGGTAGACCTCCTTCTCCCTCCCGTTCATACGCGGGCCCCTCCCCCTCGCGTCGAGGGCCGGCTCGGTGTGGCGGGCAGAGTCATCCGACCTCGTGCTTTCGGAGCGACTTCGGGCGCTCGGCTTGCAGCCAGGGCGGTGCGGTGGTCCCGAGCTTCACCACCAGGTAGAGGTGAGCGCCGATCAGGGCGATGATCAGCCCCGGCACCAACAGCATGTGGATCGCGTAGAACCGCGACAAGGTAGTGGCGCCGATCTCCGGCCCCGCTCGTAGGAAGTCGGCGAGGTACGGCCCGACCAGGGGCCCGGTGCCGGTGATGTTGGTCGCCACCTCGGTGGCCCAGTAGGAGCGCTGGTCGAACGGCAGCAGGTAACCGGTCAGCCCCATCACCAGGGTGAGGATGAGGAGGGTCACGCCGATCACCCAGTTGAGCTCACGCGGGTACTTGTAGGCGCCGAAGAAGAACGTCCGCCCCATGTGGAGGAAGATCAGGATGATCATCACCGAGGCGCCCCACTTGTGCATGCCGCGGACGAACTCGCCGAGCCAGACGTCGTTCGTGAGGTGGGTGATCGACTCGTAGGCCTGGGTCGGGGAGGGGTCGTAGTACATCGCCAGGAAGACCCCGGTAACCGCCTGGACCGTGAACGCGAACAGGGTCGCCGAGCCGAGGGTGTAGAACCAATTGGTCCCCTTCGGCACCTTGCGGAACAGGATCCCGGTGAGGAAGCTGCCGCCGCCGGTACGCTCGTCGACCCAGCCGAGGACGTCGGCGCCGACCTCCTTGGCGCTCGGGACCGCCCCGTCGGCACCGTTGGCCCCGTTCGACCGGCCCGGCTTCGCCGGGCGGCGCAGGGGGGCCGGGACGAGCCTGTCTCGCATCGCCATCGCAGCTTCCCCTATGGTGGCGGCGGCACCGAGGGCCGCGGCGGGTAGATGTAGTTCCAGACTCCGCCCGTGAAATTACCCGGGTCGCGGGCGCGGACGGGGTCGAGGTGGGAGGTGACGCTGTAGCGAGGGCCGATCTGGACCTGGCCGTCGACGACACGGGTCTGGAAGCGGTCGAGGGGCCTCGGGGGCGGGCCGCCGATCCGCTCGCCGAGGATGTTGTAGACGCCGCCGTGGCAGGGGCAGATGAAGTTGCCCGCCGCGTGCACGAACCGAACCGGGCATCCGAGGTGGGCGCAACGGGTGGAGATCGCGATGTACTCGTCCGGGGTCTCCTGGGGTACGTCCTGGCCGGCGGTCAGCTGGGGGTTGCCCTTGCGCACGTAGGCCGTGGACTTGCCGGCCTCGCCGATCCCGGGCACGATCGTGATCACCACCGCCCGGTAGCTGTCGGGGTTGAAGTCCGAGGCGGACCCGACCGTCTGCCAGAAGTCCCCCTCCTCCTCGAACAGCGGTGCGACCGAGAACCCGACCGCGGGCAGCACGATCGCAAGGCCCGCCAGCCCCCCGACGGCCTCGGTGGCGAGGACGAGCGCGCTCCGGCGGGTCATCGACTCGCCCTCGAAGTAACCGGGCGGCTCACTCCGCTCTAGACGGCTCCGGCCGCCCCGCTTGCTGTCGCCTTGGTCAGCCACGCTCGGAGGAGTAAATGCCAGCGAAGCCTATCTGGTCGGCCGCGGCCGCCAGCGCGCCCTGGATGCCCGCCCGGGCCGCCCGCTCCGAGGCCGCCGCGATCAGGTCGCCCGGTCCGGGCCCCTCCCCGCCTCCCCGCAGATCCTCCTTGTCGCGCTCGTGGTCGGGCTCGCCGCCCGCCGCCACAGCGACCGCGCTCGCCACCCACAGGGCCTCGGCCACCTCGGCGCCGTCCTCGCCGTCCCGGGCGTGAAGCTGGGCCGAGATGCTGATCAGGTCGCCGAGCTCGCTTACGGCGGCGAGGTCGCCGCGGGCCGCGAGCTGTTCGAGCCCGAGCGCGTAGAGGTAATCCCCGGCGAGCAGCCTGAGGTCGTCGTCGGCGCCGTCGAGCAGGCGCGGCTGCCCGTAGTGGAGGAGGTAGCCCTCCCGGATCGCCTCGACCAGGAGCGCGTACTCGGCGGGCGCCTCGGCAGCCCGGGGGCCGGCCGCCGCCAGCATCCCCAGGGCCGGCGGGACCGACGGGTCGCGCACATGCGGCGCGATCACCGGCTCGTCGCGAAGGTACGAGGCCAACCTCTCGAGGGCGCTCTCGGGGCGAGACATCCCGCGCGAGGTTACCCCCGCCGAGGCCTCGTCGTTGGCGTCAACGGAAGGCGGCGGCGAACGCCTCGGCGGAGGCCGAGGTGGTCAGCTCGATCGCCCCGTCGTCATGGGCGAGGGAGGGGAACCAGGCCTCGAACTGGGACGGCGGCGGATAGACACCGCGCTCGAGCAGCGCCCGACAGAAGCGGGCGTGGGCGTCGGTATCGCAGGCCGAGGCGCCGGCGAAGTCGCGCGGCGGGTCGGGCGAGAAGAACACGGTCAGCAGGCCGGGCTCGGAGACGACCGACACCGGCCACTCGCCGGCGGCCTCGCGGAGCGAGGCGGCGAGGCGGGCGGTGGTCTCGCCGAGCCGGGCGTACGCCGGCGCGTCCAGCCGCCGCAGGGTGGCGAGGCCGGCGGCGACCGCGAGCGGGTTCCCCGACAGAGTCCCCGCCTGGTAGACGTCGCCGGCGGGGGCGATCCGCTCCATCAACGCGCGGCGCCCGCCGAAGGCCGCTGCGGGGAGCCCGCCCCCGAGGACCTTGCCCATCACCGTGAGGTCGGCCTCCACCCCGTAGAGCTCCTGGGCCCCGCCCCGCGCCACCCGAAAGCCCGAGACCACCTCGTCGAGGACGAGTAGGGCACCGGAGGCGGTGGCGAGCTCGCGGAGGCGGTCGAGGAAGCCGGGCTCGGGCGGGACCACCCCCATGTTTGCGGGGACCGGCTCGGCCAGGATCGCCGCCGGTTCCGCCTCGGTCGCCGCCCGGGCGAGGGCGTCGGCGTCGTTCCAGGGAACGACCACGGTGGCCGCGGCCTGGGCCTCGGTGACCCCGGGGCTGGCGGGCACACCGGCGGTGGCGAGCCCCGAGCCCGCCTCGACGAGGAGGCCATCGACGTGACCGTGGTAGGCGCCCGCGAACTTGATCACCCGCTCGCGCCCGGTGACCGCCCGGGCGAGGCGGATCGCGCTCATCGCCGCCTCGGTGCCCGAGCTGGTCATCCGCACCATCTCCACCGACGCAAACCGATCAACGGCCTCGGCGGCCAGCTCCACCTCGGCGGCCGCCGGGGCACCGTAGCTGGTCCCCCGCCCGGCGGCCTCGCGGACCGCAGCCACCACCGCGGGGTCGGCGTGACCGAGGATCAAGGGGCCCCAGGAGGAGACCCAATCGACGTACCGGTTCCCGTCGACGTCCCAGAGGTAGGGGCCCTCCCCGCGCGCGATGAAGATCGGGCCGCGTCCGATCGAGCCCATCGCCCGCACCGGCGAGTTAACCCCTCCCGGGAGCAGCGCCGCCGCCCGCTCGTACAGCCGGGACGACTCCTCGGTCGAGAAGCCCGGCGGCACGTCGCTCATCTAGCCGTGCTCCGCCTCCCAGGCGGCGTAGTCGTCGGTGAAGTAGTGGAGCCGGACCTTCTTGAACTCCGTGGAGGAGTAGAGGACGGCGCGGTGGTCGCCGTGGAGGTCGTGCTCACCGGCGATCCGGTCGAGGATCGCATCGCACTCCTGCTTCGAGCGCCCGTGCGCCATCGTGAAGACGCTGTAGGGCCAGTCCTCGTAGGTGGGGCGCTGGTAACAATGCGAGACCCCGCGGACGGCCGCCATCCTCGAGCCGACTTCGACGATTCTGTCCTCGGGCACCCGCCACACCCCCATCCCGTTGGCGGAAAAGCCCGCCCGGCGGTGATAGAGGATCGCCGCCACCCGTCTCAGGAGCTTGCGGTCGACCATCCCGGCGAGGTGCAAGAGGAAGGCATCCGTGTCCATCCCCACCTCGGCGGCGGCGGCGGCGTAGGGACGGTCGACGACCTCCATCGGCCCCTGGAGCGCGCGGATCACGGCGATGTCCGTGCGGTCGTAGGGCTGGCGCCCGAGCTCGCGCGCCTCGACTGCCTCGGCGGCGGCCAGGGCCTCGGTGCCGCCCACCATCTCCAGGTTCATGTTGATCTTGAACAGGCGCAGGGTGGGGAGCTGGCGAATCGAGTCGGCCCCGGTCAGCCGCGCCAAGACATCTAGGGTCCCGTCGAGCCCGAGGCTGGAGTCGGGCGGGGTCGCGATCGTGAACCAGAGGTTGAACACGTGGGTTCGCAGGTAGTTATGGGAGACCCCGGGGTGCAGGTTGATGATCCGCGCCGCCCGGTGCGGGTTGTCGGCGTCGACCTTGGCCGCCACCAGCATCGAGCTGTAGCCGAGAGCCCGGGTGTCGAAGATCGGGGTGATCTCGCGGATGATCCGCGCGTCGAGGAGCCGCTGGGTCCGCGCCTTCACCTCGGCGACGCCGAGGTCGGCGTCGGCGGCGATCAGCGCGTAAGGCTCGGGGTCGAGCGGGAAGCTCGATTGCAGGAGGTTCATCAGGCGCTTGTCGACTCCGTCGAGCGACACCGCCGCGCCGGCGGCGCGGGAGCGGGCCTTGGGGCGGGCCGCCGAGGCGCTCACCGGAGCCCCCTCTCGGGTGCCGCCGTCGCCGCGTTCGCCGTCAACGGCGGGTTGCCTCCTGGGCGAGCCAGGCTGCCGCGTCCTTGGCGAAGTAGGTGACGACGATGTCGGCGCCGGCCCGGCGGATCCCGATCAGCGACTCGATCGCGGCCGCCCGCTGGTCGAGCCAGCCGTGCTCCGCCGCCGCCTTCAGCATCGAGTACTCGCCCCCGACGTGATAGGCGGCGACGGGCACCCCGGTCGCCTCCTTCACCCGGCGAACGATGTCGAGGTAGGGAAGGGCCGGCTTCACCATCACGACGTCGGCGCCCTCCTCGACGTCGAGAAGGGCCTCGCGAACCGCCTCGTCGCCGTTGGCGGGATCCATCTGATAGCCACGCCGGTCCCCGAACCCAGGAGCGGAGTCGACCGCCTCCCGGAAGGGCCCGTAGAAGGCCGAGGCGTATTTGGCGCTGTAGGCGATGATTGGGACGTTCGAGTGGCCCTCATCGTCGAGCTGGCCCCGAATCGCTCCGACCCGGCCGTCCATCATGTCGCTGGGGGCGACCGCGTCGGCCCCGGCGGCGGCGTGGCTGATCGCGGTCTTGGCGAGCAGCTCCAGGGTGAGGTCGTTGTCGACTTCACCCTCCCGGATCACGCCGCAGTGGCCGTGGGAGGTGTACTCGCACAGGCAGACGTCGGTGATCACCACGATCTCCGAGTGGGCCTCCTTCAGCGCCCGGACCGCCATCTGGATCACGCCCTCGTCGTCGTAGGCCTCGCTGCCGACCTCGTCCTTCGACCCCGGGAGGCCGAAGAGGAGAACGGCGCGGACGCCGGCGGCGGCGAGCTCGGTCACCTCGGCGACCGACTCCGAGATCGACAGGCGCTCGATCCCGGGCATCGACTCGATCTCCTCGCGCACCCCCTCGCCCCCGGTCACGAACAGGGGCTGGACCAGGTGCTCCGGGGTGAGCTCGGTCTCCCGGACCAGGTCGCGCAGGGCCTTCGTCCGGCGCAGCCGGCGCAGGCGAGTGACGGGAAAGGCCATCGCCTTGATTCTAGGACCCCGCCCCTCGGGCCCCGGCAGACGGTCGCGGAAACCCTGCGGCGGCGGTCGGTCGCCGCCGCGAAGGCAAGCTGGGTCCTTGCCGCTAGGCGAAACGCCGCAGCGCCAGCCGCGCGAGCACCAGATATCCCACCGCCAGCAGCGCGAGGTGAAGGAGGGGAAGCGGGAGGTCGGGGCCGGATTCGGACAGCGCCCCGGACAGGGCGTCGAGGGCCGGGCGGAAGGGGAAGGCCCCCGTGATCACGCGGATCACGTCGAACAGCGTCTTGCTCACCGTCCCCGAGGGGACCAGGGAGAGGAAGGCGATCGGGAGCGAAAGCGCGAAGGCGAGCAGGGCGCTGGCGCGGACCTCGCGGGCGGCGGCGCCGATCGCTGAGCCCATCGCCGAGGAGGCGGCGCCGGCGAGCAGCACCGCGGGGACGATCAGATAGATCCGGCCCCAGTCGATGCTCACGAAGAGGGTGAGGACGACGAACAACAGCAGGGTGACGACGAAGGCGGCTACGGTCCCGAGCCCGATCTTCTCGACCAGCAGCCCGATCCGCCCCACCAGCCCCCTGGTAAGGCGGCTGAAGGTGTTCTCCTCGCGCTCCAGGGCCAGGGATCCCGCCACCAGCAGCACGGTGACGAACATTAGGGTGACCGACGCCGCCACCGCGATCGCGTAGGTGTCGAGCGGGGGGACGCTGCCGGCGATCACCTGCCTGTCGACGGCGATCGGCTCCCGGATCGAGTCGAGGAGGTTGTTGGCGAGGGCCAGGTTCCGGCGAGCGAGCCGGGCGAAGTTTGCCACCGCCTCGAGCGCGGGGCGCTCCGCCGGCGGCACGGTGGCGGAGATCGCCTTGAGGATGTCCTCGGCGTGCCGGAGGCCGAGCACGTTCACGGTTTCGCCGAGGAAGGGAATATGGAACGCGCCGCCGTTGGCGATGATCCGCTCGTAGCGCACCGCCACCCGCGAGATCCGGTGGGAGAGAAGGAGGTTCGCCTGGGTGAGAAGCGATTGGATGCGATCGTCGACGAACTGGGCCTTGAGCGGATCGTCGTTGTTGAGGAGCACGTCGACGGTCGCCGGCTCGGTCGCGGTGGTGCTGAGCTGGGCCTCGAGCTTGTCGAGGAAGTCGGGAGGGAGGATGAGGGCGCCGAGGACGTCGCCGTCGCGGACCTTCTGCTCGGCCTGCTGGCGGTTCGCGACCGGAACGCACTCGATCTTCGAGCAGATCTGCTGGTATGCCGCGGCCTGGCTCAGGCCCTCGTTCGGCCCGAGGTTGAGCCCCGCGTTCGAGGGAATCTCGTTGAGGAAGGCGACCTTGGGCTTCTCCGGGCTGCGCGAGATGGCGAGCCCGATCAGCACCGCAAGGACGATCGGGTAGACGACCAACAGGCCGGTGAGGAGCGGAGACCGCTTCAGGATCTGGAGGTCCTTGACGAACAGCCAGCCCATCAGCGGCTCCTGCTCTCGAGGAAGCGGACAAACTCGCTCTCGGCATCGGTGGGAGCGCCCTCGGGTCCGGATCCGGCGGCCCGGCGAAGCTCGGCGAAGGTGCCGTCGAACAAGGACTCCCCGTCGGCGAGGACCACCAGCCGGTCCCCGTACCGGCTCGCCTCGTCGATCTGGTGGGTCGAGTAGATCACCGTCGTCCCGGCGGCCGCCAGTGCGGAGACGAACTCCCACAGCCGCACCCGCTGGCGGGGGTCGAGGCCCGCGCTCGGCTCGTCGAGGAGGAGCACCGACGGGCGGGCGAGGAGGCCGATGGCGATGTTGATCCGCTGCTGGTTTCCGCCCGAGAGCGAGGCGATCTGGTCGTCGCGGCGCTCGGCGAGGCCGGTCTGGGAGAGCATCTCGTCGACCGCCCCGTCGAGGTCGCCGACTCCCTCGAGCCGGGCGAAGAGCCGGAGGTTCTCGGCGACCGTAAGCCGCCGGTACAGGCCCGCCTGCTGGGGGACCCAGCCGACCTCGTCGCGCTCGACCTCGACCTCCCCCCCATCCGCGGGGGCAATCCCGGCGATGATCGAGAGCAGGGTGGTCTTGCCCGCACCGTTGGGGCCCAGAACCGCGATCAGCTCGCCCCAGTGAGCCTCGAGATCGACGCCGACGAGCGCCTCACGGTTGCCGAACCGCTTGCGCAGCCCCGTCACTCGGAGGGTCGTGGGTCCCCGCTCGGCGGCCTGCGAGGGTCCGGTCCCCTTCGCGCCGGTGCCCGGGGTGCCGCCGGCCCGACGCGAACGGGCGCGTTCAGCAGCCATGGGCGAAAGCTAGCGGCTGGCCCCCGCGGGTACGCTGCTCCCGCCATGCGGGTGCTGTTCATCGGGGACGTCGTCGGGAAGCCAGGGCGCGAGGGGCTGGCCGCGACGATGCCGGCCCTCCGCGACGAGCACAAGCCCGACCTGGTGGTGGTGAACGGCGAGAACGCCGCCGGCGGCGTCGGGATCACCGAGGAGTGCGCGAAGGAGCTGTTCGACTGCGGCGCCGACGTGATCACCCTCGGCAACCACGCCTATCGTCACCGTGGCGTCTACGAATACCTCAGGCGCGAACGAAGGGTGGTCCGGCCGGTCAACTTCCCGGCTGCCAACCCCGGTCGCGGGCACACGGTGGTGGAGGCGGCGCGGATGCGGGTCGGGGTCGTCAGCCTCAGCGGCTCCGTCCACCTGACCGTCGAACGCTCGCCGTTTCCGGTGATCGACGAGGTGCTCGCCGAGCTCGACGGGAAGGCGGACGCGATCCTGGTCGACTTCCACGCCGAGGTGACCAGCGAGAAGGTGGCGATGGGCTGGCATCTCGACGGGCGGGTGGCGGCGATCCTCGGCACCCACACCCACGTCCCCACCGCGGACGCCCGCCTCCTCCCCGGCGGGACCGCGTATCTCTCCGACGTCGGAATGACCGGATCGCAGGCGGGGGTGATCGGTGTCCGCCGCGAGCAGGCGCTGGAAGCCTTTCGCACCCAGATGCCGATCCGCTTCGACACCGCCGGCGACGACGTGTGGGTGATGGGGGCGGCAGTCGAGATCGGCGACGACGGCCTTGCCCGCTCGATCGAGCAGGTGCTGATGCCGGCGGGTGACGGCTAGCGGCTGACGGAGCGGGGCGAGTTATGCAACCGCTCGGTTGCACGATCGCGGCCCGGCCCTTCGACCTCGACCTCGGCCTCGGGTTCCGCCTCGGCCTCGGGCTCCGGTTGCGGGCCCTGGTCGAAGGTCCACAGCTTGTTGAAGATGAAGTTGAAGGGCATTGCGATCGCCACCGCCAGCGCCTGGCCCGGCAGCTCACCTGTCCCGGCCTCGACCAGAAGCCTGAGGGCGACCAGGTTGATCGCGAGGCCGGCAACGCTGACTGCGAAGAACCGCGCAGCCTGAAAGCCGGCATGGCCGTGGGCGGCGTCGAAGGTCCAGTGGCGGTTCCAGAGGAAGTTGTTGGTGACCGCGACGCAGAAGGCACCGATCGCCGCCGGGATGTAATGGATGTCGAGCGCCTTGTTGAGGACCGCGAACACGGTCAGGTTGACCAGGTAGCCCGAGCCCCCGACGAGGCCGAACTGGAACAACTGGATCCAGTTCTGCGGCTTCAGCGTCCCGCGGCCGATCCGCCGCGCCATCTCGGTCGGGCTCATACCGGGGCTCCGTCCACCGAGATGCCAAAGTGCCCGAGGAGCACCGGGGCGATGTCGCGGAGCGCCCATTGGGCGCGCTTTCGCGGCTTCCGGGGACCACAGCCGACGAACAGGAGGGGGGCCAGCGAGTCCTCCCGCGAGAGCGCCCCGTGGCTGCCGCCGCCGACGTGGCTCACCCCTCCCCAGTCGATGCACTCGTATCCGTCGGCCGCCGAGATCAGAACGTCGCCGGCGTGCGGGGAGGCGAGCGCCGACCATAGCCGCCAGAGGGCGTCCGGGTACTCCTCGCTCTCGAACCGCCCGCGGGTGACGTCGGCGGCGAGCGCGTCGGGGTCGCCCCGGACCGACCACTCGGCCCCCCGCACGTCGCGCAGCTGGCCGCCAGGGCGGAAGCGAAGCTCTCGGTCGCCCCGCTCGACCACCGCCTCGAGGCGCTCGTCAACGGGGACGCCGACCCCCGGGCGCGCCAGCGGCATCCCCTCTTCGTCGGCAAGCCACGCGATCAAATCGACGCCGTCGAGCTCGCGGAGCCGGATGCGGAGGCGCTCGTGGGCGACCGCGTGTCCGTCGCCGGTGTCGAGGACGTAGACGGCGCCCGCTCGACTGGTCGGGCTGACCGCGACCTCGGCGTCCTCGGGATTGAGCGCGTTGGGCTCGAGCACCTTCCAGTCCCCCGCGAGCTCGTCGGCGAGGGCGAGGCCGTGGTCGACCGGGGTCTGGGCGTGGTCGGCGGTGAGGATCACGGCGTGCTCCGCCAAGAAGGGATCGAGGCCCCCGGCCTCCTCGAGGATCGAGGCGAAGTAGCCATCGGCGCGAGCGATCGAGTCGACCTGCGCCTCGGGGCCATGACGGTGGGAGTGGAAATCGTTGTCGGGAAGGCTGAGAAGGAGAAGATCGTAGGCGCCCTCGCGCACCAGCTGGGCGGCGACGCAGGCGGCGTACTCATCGCGGGTCCCGGGGCGGGTGAAGGTCGGCCCGCATCCGGTGGAACGGCTCGCGTAGAGGTCGCCGTAGAAGAACTCGTCGGGGCCCCACACAGCGTGCCGAAAGCTCGCCGCCGCCGCGGCCCGGCGGACGAGCCCCTCGAGACTGAGCTCATGGCGGCGGCGGCCGCGGTAGATCAGAAACGGCGTGGTCGCCGTGCGAACGCCGGCGTCGCCGAGGCGCTCGAAAACCGTCTCCGCCTCCCAGCTGAGGTGGTCGAGGTTCATGTTGTAGACGAGGTCGTACATGGCCCTGAACAGCCCGAATGTCCGGGTCGCCTCGAACGAGGAGCCGTACTCGATGTAGCGGCGCTCCAGGCGGTGGTACCAGTTCATGCCCATCACCCAGTGGCCGGCCGGGCCGGTGCCGGTCATCATCTCCGAGCTGGCCACCGGCGTCACCGAGGGGAAGCTCGAGACGCAGTCGGGAACGAGCACGCCGCGCTCGAGCAGCGCCCCGAAGGTCGGCGCCCGCTCTTCGGCGACCGCGCGTTCGAGCATGTCGGTCC
>JBKPIY010000037.1:0-8554 GCA_046730475.1 Actinomycetota bacterium | reverse complement strand
ATCTGGGACTCGAACTCCTCCGACAGGCCGCGGATCGTCTCGCCGCCCTTGCCGATCAGCATGCCGATCTTGGACGGGTCGATCTGCAGGGTGATGATGCGCGGCGCGTAGGCGCTGAGCTCCGTGCGCGGCGCGTCGATGACCTGCGCCATCTGGCCGAGGATGTCCAGGCGGGCCTCCTTGGCCTGCGACAGCGCGTCGCGCAGGATGTCGAAGGTCACGCCCGTGATCTTGATGTCCATCTGCAGGGCGGTGATGCCCTCCGCGGTCCCGGCGACCTTGAAGTCCATGTCACCCAGGTGGTCCTCGACTCCCGCGATGTCGGTGAGCACGATGTAATCGTCGCCCTCCTTGATCAGGCCCATGGCGACGCCCGCGACCGGCGCCGAGACCGGGACCCCGGCCGCCATCAGCGCCATCGAGGAGGCGCACACCGAGCCCATCGAGGAGGACCCGTTCGACTCCAGCGTCTCGGAGACGACCCGGATCACGTAGGGGAAATCCTCCTCGTCGGGGATGGTTGTGGCGAGGGCGCGTTCGGCGAGGGCCCCGTGGCCGATGTCGCGGCGCTTCGGCCCGCGCATGAAGCCGGCCTCCCCGACCGAGAACGGCGGGAAGTTGTAGTGATGCCAGAAGCGCTTGGACTCGATCAGCGAGAGGTTGTCGACCCGCATGTCCATTCGGGTCGTCCCCAGGGCCACGTTCGAGAGGATCTGCGTCTCGCCGCGCGTGAACAGCGCCGAGCCATGCACCCGCGGGGCGAGGTCGATCTCGCACTCGATCGGCCGGATCTCATCCTGGGCGCGTCCGTCGGGCCGCTTCTTGTCGACCGCGATCCGCTTGCGGATGATGTCCTTCTCGAGCTTGGCGAAGGCTGCCTCCACGTCCGCCGCGCGCTCGCGGTCGGCCTCGTCGTCCTCGCCCGACGGGGCGTACTGCTCCAGCACCTCCGCCTCCACCTCGTCGGCGGCGGCCTGGCGCTCGAGCTTGGCCTCGATCTGGGTGGCGGCGTCGAGCTTGTCGCCGTGCGAGCGCCGGATCGACTCCAGCAGCTCCTCGTCGACCCGCGGGATCTCGATCTGGATCTTCTCCTTGCCCGCCCTCTGGCGCAGCTCGTACATGGCGGCGCAGAGCTTCTTGATCTCGGCGTGGGCGATGTCGAGGGCGTCGAGGATCTCCTGCTCGGAGACGCCTGTGGCCCCGGCCTCGACCATCAGGATGGCCTCATCGGTCCCCGCCACGATCAGGTCGAGCTCGAGGTCCTCGAGGGTCTCCTCCTCGGGGTTGATCACGAAGTCCCCGTCGATCTTCCCGATCCGGACGGAGCCGACGTGGGCGTCGACGGGGATCTCGGAGATCGCCAGCGCCGCCGAGGCGCCGTTCATGGCGAGGATGTCGTAGGGATGGACGTGGTCAACGGACATCGGCTGGGAGACCAGCTGGGTCTCGCGGTGCCATCCCTTCGGGAAAAGGGGCCGCAGTGGACGATCGATCATGCGCGCGGTCAGGGTGGCCTTCTCGCCGGCCCGGGCCTCGCGGCGGAAGAAGGAGCCGGGGATCTTTCCGGCGGCGTAGTGGCGCTCCTCGACGTCCACCGTAAGGGGGAGGAAGTCGACGTCCCGCTCGTTACCGGCGGTCGCAGTGCAGAGGACCATCGTGTCGCCGGCGCGCACGACAACCGCCCCGCTCGCCTGCCTGGCGAGCTTTCCGGTCTCGAAGGAGATCTCGTCATTGCCAATCTCCACCGAGACGCGGCTAACGTCAAACATGCTCATCTAGTTGTTCCCTTCGGCCGCCCGGATGGCGGCTGCATTTGGCTTAAGAACTCTCGTTCTCCGTCGCAGGCGATGTTAGCGGGACCGGGGCTGCGCTCACAGCGCAGGCGCTGCGAGGCCGGGGCCGCATCACCGACGCCGAACGTCGCTCACGAGGCCAGGCTCTCGAGGGCGCGGTCGACGTCGCCACCGATCAGGCGACTGCACGCGAAGGCCGCCGGGGTCCCGGCGACGCCGGCCCGGATGCCGGACTCGAAGTCGCGGCGGACGCGGGCCCTGACTTCCTCCGAGCGCCGGTCGCGCTCGAACCGATCGAGGTCGAGGCGGAAGCGCTCGGCGCGCTCCCAAAGGTGGGGATCGTCGACCCTTCCCCGGTCGGCGAACAGCGAGTCGCACATCTCCCAGAACGCCCCCTGAATCCCGGCCGCCTCTGCGGCGGCGTGAAGCGCCGGCGCGCGCGGGTGCTTCGAGGCCATCGGAAAGTGCCGAAAGCAGAGCCGCAGGGGTAGCCCCCTGATCCGCGCCCAGACCGCCGCGCAGTGAGGGCAGCCGAAGTCCGCGTAGACGATCGCCTCCGCGCCCTCGCCGGCGATGTGGTCGTCGGCGGCGATCGGGGGCACAGCCGCACTTGTCAGCTCGCTCATTGCCGGGGCCAGTCGACGACGCTCCCCCCGCCGCCCGCTGCCGCGAGCCAGGACCCGATCCCGGCGAGGGCCGCGCGCTCCGGGCTCATTGCCCAGACAGGGCGTCGAAGATCAGGTTCGCGCCTGGGATCTCGGCGGTCGAGGGTGACTCGTGGACCCATCTCACCTTGCCGTCCTCGACCATCACCAGGGAGCGGTTGGTGGTGCCCCGATCCTCGAGGTAGGCGCCGTAGGCTCGTGACATCTCGCCCTTCGGGTGAAAGTCCGCCAGCAGGGGGATGGTGAGGTTGAGGTGATCGGCGAAAGCGCGGTGGCAGTAGGCGGAGTCGACGCTCACCCCGGCGAGGGTGCCGCCCATCGATTCGATCTCGTCAACGACCTCCTGGTAGAGGCTGAGCTGGTCGGTGCAGGTCGGGCTGAAGTCCGCCGGGTAGAAGACCAGCACCAGCCTCCGCCCGTCGAAGTCCGAAAGCGAGGTCGGGTTTCCCTGCTCGTCGGAGAGCGAGAAGTCGGGAGCCTGGGCGCCCGGCTCGATCACGGGGCCCTACCGGCGGAGACCCAGCTCCGCGACCAGCGAGCGGTAGCGCTCGAGGTCGCTCCTCTCGATGTATCGCAACAGCCGCCGGCGCTTGCCCACCATCTTCAGCAGTCCCCGCCGGGAGTGGTGGTCCTTGCTGTGCGAGCGCAGGTGCTCGGTGAGCTCGTTGATGCGCTCGGTGAGCAGGGCGACCTGGACCTCGGCGGAGCCGGTGTCGTCGGTCGCCCTTCCGTACTTGCCGATCAGCTCGGCCTTCTTGTCCTTGGTCAGGGGCATAGGCGGCAGAGACCATAGCGCCTTCGTCCGGGTGCTCTAAGGACCCCTGAAGGAGGCGCACACCTCGCGCGCCTCCGTCACGTCCTCGTGCATCTGCGCGACCAGCTCCTCGGCCGAGGGAAAGCGGCGCTCCCCGCGCAGGCGCCGGATGAAGGCGACCCGGAGCTGCTTGCCGTAGAGGTCCTCGTCGTGATCGATCAGGTAGGCCTCCACCAGGAGGCCGCGGCCGGTCTCGAAGGTCGGCCTGACGCCAACGTTGACGGCCGCCGGATGACCGTTCGCGAACGCCGCGTACACCCCGTGCCCCGGCGGCACCAGCTCGTCGTCCGGGACGACGTTGGCGGTGGGGAAGCCGAGGTCTCGCCCGCGCCGATCTCCCGTCACCACCGCGCCCTCGAGGATGAACGGCGCCCCGAGGCAGCGCATCGCCGCCTCCACCTCACCGGCGGCCACCAGCGCGCGGATCCGAGTCGAGGAGACGGTCTCGCCGTCGACCTCGACCAGCGGCACCACCCTGGTCTCGAACTCTGGGCGGGCGGCGAGCATCTCGGGGTCCCCCTTGGCCTTGGCGCCGAAGCGGAAGTTCTCCCCCACCGACACCCGGCGGGCGCCGAGGCGGTCGAGCAGGACCTGCTCGATGAACCCGTCGGCGGGGATGGAGGCGAACTCACGGTCGAAGGGGATCACCACCAGTTCCGAGACCCCGAGCCCCTCGATCACATCGCGCTTCACCTCGAAGGGCATGATCAGCTTCGGGGCTGCCTCCGGATGGATCACCGCCAGCGGGTGCGGCCTGAAGGTGAGGACGGTGTCGGCGTCGTCGATCACCGCGCGGTGGCCGCGGTGGACGCCGTCGAAGACGCCGATCGCGACGTGGCGATCCTTCGGGGCGGCGTCGGGGAGCTGGGTGACCTGGATGCTCACGCCAGCACCACCTCCGGGCGCAACGCCCCGTCGTCCTTCCGAGCGATCGCCACCAGGACGCCGCCCCGGGTGAGGCGGACGCGCCCGGCCGGCCCGCCGAGCCCCCCGGCGGGCTCCGGGATCGCGCGCCCGTGCGACACCCGGGCCGCCTCCTCGGCGTCCATTCGGTGCTCGGGCAAGAACGACATCAGCTCTTCCACGGTGATCGACTGCGGATCGGAGTCCGGCACGCTAAAGGGACCGATCGCGATCCGTCTCAGCGACTGGCAGTAGGCGTCCCCGAGGGCCTCGATCAGGGTCCGCACGTAGGTCCCCGACGAGCAGTCGATCTCGAAGGTGGCGGTGCCCTCCCCGGTCTCGATCAACTCGGCGCGCTCGACCCGAACGGTGCGCACAGGTGTGTCGATCTCCTCGCCGCGGCGGGCCTTGCGATAGAGCCGCTCGCCGCCGACCTTCACCGCCGAGGTCATCGGCACCCGCTGCTCGATCTCGCCGGTCGGCAGCCGAAGCCGCGCGGGCATCCGCCCCGTCTCGGTCAGCTCGCCGTCCGGGTCGCCCGTGCTCGAGCGCCATCCCAGTCTCGCGGTGGCCCGGTACCGCTTCGGGAGGGGGAGCAGATAGCGCTGGAGGCGGGTGGCCTGGCCAAGGAGAACGATCAGAAGGCCGGTGGCGAACGGGTCGAGGGTGCCGGCGTGGCCGGCCCTCTCCCCCCGCTCGCGCCGGATCTCGGCGACGACGTCGTGCGAGGTAACCCCGGCCGGCTTGTCCACCAGCAGCGCGCCGGCCAAGAGAGAGCCCCGGCGACGCTAGACCTGCTGCGCGACCTCGTCGCGCAGGAACTCGATGATCTCGGCGTATTCCATGTCGGTGCCGAAGCCCGCCGCCTGGGGATGGCCGCCGCCGCCGTGCTTGCGGGCAATCAGGGAGACGTCGACGCTCCCGTCGGTCGAGCGCAGGCTCACCTTGCGGGCGGCGCGCGCGCTGTCGTCGAGATCGCGGACGACCGCCGCCACCCGGGTCCCGTCCAGGGTGCGGAGGTGGTCGATCACGCCCTCGGTGAGCTCCTGGCTCGCTCCGGTGGCGGCGTAGTCCTCGTTGGTGATGTAGGTGACCGCGAGCCTGCCGCCGTCGTGGAGCTCGATCCCCTCGAGCGCCCGGGCAACGAGCCTCAGCTTCTCCAGGGGGACATGCTCGTACAGGCGCCGGAAGGTGTCGTGCACGTCCACCCCCGCCTCGATCAGCGCCGCGGCCATCAGGTGGGCGCGGGCGTCGACGTTCTCGTACATGAACTTGCCGGTGTCGGTGACGAGGCCGACGTACAGCGCCCCGGCCACCTCCGGGGTGAGCGGGACACCCAGCATCCCGGCGAGCTCGTAGACGATCTCCGCCGTGGACGACGCCCCCACGTCGACCAGGTTGACGGTCCCGAAGCGGGTGTTGTCGTGGTGGTGGTCGATGTTGAGGACCTTCGAGCCGCCGCTCTGGAGGAAGTCGACCGGCATCCGGTCGATGTTGCCGCAGTCGAGGAAGACGACGATTCGGTCCGCCATGTCGGCGGGGGGCTCGTGGAAGACCTCCTCGAGCGGGAGGAAGCGGTACTCGACCGGAAGCGGGAATTCCTTGGCGGCGAGGAACATCACCGAGTCCTTGCCGAGCGCCCTGAGAATGTGGTGCATCGCGAGGAGCGACCCGAGAGCGTCGCCATCTGGGTTCTCGTGGGTGGTGAGGAGGAAGCGATTGCCCGTGCGGAGCTCCTCGGCCACCCGCTCGAGATCGGTGGCCAGCGTCTCGGCGGCCTCGGTCACCGGTCGAGGAGGCGGGAGATCCGCACGCCCCGCTCGGCGCTCTCGTCGTAGTGAAAGCTCAGGGTCGGGGTTCGCTTCAAGGTCATCGCGCCGGCGATCCTCCCCTGGAGGAAGCCGTGGGCTGAGCGCAGTCCCTCGAGGTTGCGCTCGCGCTCGGCCTCCGAGCCGAGGACGCTCACGTAGACACGGGCTGTGCGCAGGTCGGGAGAGGTATCCACTTCTGTCACGGTCACGAACCCGATCCGCGGGTCCTTGAGCTCGGTCGCAATCGCCGATCCCAGGATCTCGCGGATCACTCCGTTGACACGCCGCATCCGGGCGGTCGGCATCCAAGGCGACCATACAGGGCGCCCCAGTTCGAGGTCGAGCCGGCGATGCGCCCCGCTCAGGAGCGCAGGTCCTCGAGGCTGAGGAGGTCGCGCTCGAAGGTGCAGCCGTCGGGACAGCGGGCCTCGATGAACCGCTCGAGCTCGTCCGCCCGTCGGCGGACGTCGCCGTCGCCGACAAGCGCGCACAGCAGGGTCGTCCGCTGCCAGGTGTCGTGGCCGTCGATCTCGGCCACCGAGGCCCCGAACCGCCGTCGCAGCCCCTCCTTCAGCGACTTCAGCTCCTTCCGCTTCCCCTTCAGGTCGTGCGAGTGGCCGAAGTGCAAGCGCACCTCGAGCAGATGGACGAACGCGGTCACCCCTGAAAGGTAGAGGCGCGGGGCTACTCGAGGGTTTTCTCCACCCGGCGGGTCTCGAAGAACTCGAGGACGTCGCCTTCCTTGACGTCGGCGTAGCCATCGAGCACGATCCCGCACTCCATCCCCTCGTCCACCTCGGACACGTCGTCCTTGAACCTGCGCAGCGAGCCGACCCTGCCGCTCCAGACGATGGTGCCGTCACGGACCAGGCGAACGCCGGCCGTGCGGGTGACCTTCCCGTCGGTGACCAGGCAGCCGGCGATCATGCCGACCCGGGATGCCTTGAACGTCTGCCTGACCTCCGCCTGGCCGAGGGTCTCCTCGATCTCCTCGGGCTCGAGCATACCCTCCATCGCCGCCCGCAGGTCCTCGGTCACCTTGTAGATCACCGTGTAGGTCCGGATGTCGATGCCCTCCCGATCGGCGGCGCGGCGAGCCTCGGCGAGAGGGCGGACGTTGAAGCCGATGATCACCGCGTCGGATGCGGCGGCCAGCATCACGTCCGACTCGTTGATGCCGCCGGTCTGGGCGTGGATCACGTTGACCGGGACCTGCTCCTGCGGGAGCTTCGCGATCTCGTCCTGGAGCGCCTCCAGCGACCCGGAGACGTCGGCCTTGAGGACGATATTGAGCTCCTTCAGCTCGCCCTCCCTGGCCTTCTCGAAGAACTCCTCGAGGGTGACCTTGCGGGCCTGGCGCCTGGCGAGCTGCTCGGTCTTCAGCCGGTTGGCGCGCTCCTGGGCGAGCTGACGCGCGCGGCGCTCGCTTTCGACGACCTGGACAGGGTCGCCGGCCTCGCACACCCCGTCGAAGCCGAGCACCTGGACGGGAACGCCCGGGGACGCCTCCTGGACCCGCTCACCGTTGTGGTCGAGCATCGCCCGGACCTTGCCCCACTGAGAGCCGGAGACGACCGCGTCGCCGACGCGAAGAGTGCCGCGCTGGACCAGGACCCCGACCACCGGGCCGCGGCCCGGATCGAGCTCGGACTCGATCACCGTCCCGGTCGCCGGGGCGTCGGGATTGGCGCCGAGGTCCTCGAGCTCGGAGACGAGGTTGATCATCTCCAGAAGGTTGTCCAGCCCCTGCTTGGTCTTGGCGGAGACGTCGGCGTACACCGTGTCGCCGCCCCACTCCTCGGGGGCGAGGTCGTGTCCGGCGAGCTCGGTGCGGACGCGGTTGGGGTCGGCGCCGTCCTTGTCGATCTTGTTGACCGCGATCAGGATCGGCACCCCGGCGGCGCGGGCGTGGTCGATCGCCTCCACGGTCTGGGGCATCACACCGTCGTCTGCGGCGACCACGATCACCGCGACGTCGGTGACCTTGGCGCCCCGGGCCCGCATCGCGGTGAACGCCTCATGGCCGGGAGTGTCGAGGAAGGTGATCGTCTTGCCGTCGTGACGGACCTGGTAGGCGCCGATGTGCTGGGTGATGCCGCCCGCCTCGCCCGCCGCAACCTGCGTCTCCCGGATCGCATCGAGCAGGGAGGTCTTCCCGTGGTCGACGTGCCCCATCACCGTCACCACCGGGGGACGCGGGCGCAGGTCGGCCTCGTCGTCCTCGAAGCGTGGTTCCTCGATCTCATCCTCGGCGGCGGTGACGATCTCGATCTTGCGGTCGAACTTCTTCGCGATCGCCGCGACGGAGTCATCGAAGGCCGGCTGCTCGGGCTCCTCTTCGGCGGCGGTGACGATCTCGATCTTGCGGTCGAACTCGTCGGCGATCACCTTCACCGTCTCATCGCTGAGCGTCTGCGTCAGCGTCGCCATCTCCCCCATCGTCATCAGCTTCTTGATCACCTCGGCGCTGCCGAGGCCGAGCAGCTCGCCGACCTCGCGCACCGTGGCGCCCGAAGGGACCTTGATCGCCTCCGGCTCCGCGACCGCGACCGGTGGCTTCTCCGGCGG
>JBKPIY010000036.1:0-20371 GCA_046730475.1 Actinomycetota bacterium | reverse complement strand
GTGCGGAGGACCGGCGGGTCGCTCACCAGCGCCGCCCACTCGAGCGCCGCGAAGGCGGCGAGGGCGGCGAAGCAGGCGAGCTCGACTCCGACCGGGCGCCGCCGCGGCATCGCCGCCGGGATCGGCCCCCGGATCGCTTCCATCAGGCCACCGTCCTTCGCGCCGGCGCCGGTCGCCGCCGCGCCGACCGCCCCGGTCGCCGCCGGGCCGGCGCCAGGGGGACGCCGAGGCATCCCGCCACCGTGAAGGCCGGGGCCCCGCGGGGGTGGGGGTGGGGGGAGACGAGATAGCTGCCGGAGCCGAGCCGGGCGATCCCCCGCGGCGGATCGGTCGCCGTCACCCAGAAGACCGCCCCGACCCTGATCGCCTTGCTCAGCGGCACCGGCGTCCGGGGGCTCGCCAGGGCGAGGCGGACGTAGGCCTCGGGCCAGCTCCGAAGCTGGGGGTCGATCACCAGCGGACGCCGCTCGCCGGGGAGCATGAGCTCGCAGCCGCCGCTGCCCCCGAGCTCGACGCAGAGCGAGGCCGCCGCCCGCATCGCGCGCTCGGCGTCGAGGCGCTCGCCGCGGAGGTCGAGGACCACCAGCGGCCGCGAGCCCTCGCCGCCGGTCAGGCGCCGCTCGAGGAGCTCGCCGGTCCGCGCCACCGAGGGCCAGTGGATCCGCGAGGCGGGGCTGCCGTCGCGGTACGGGCGGAGCCCGTCGATCTCGAGCTGGGCGAGGGCGGCGGCGAGCGAGTGGGGGGCATCGCCCCACCCCCACCCCTGGCCGGCCCCCTCGCCGTCGCCGCCGGCCGCCTGGACGGGCTCGATCCTCGGGAGGACGACCAGCTCGCCGCCGCGGGGGGAGCGAAGCTCCCGGCTCCACAGCCCGAGCGGGTCATGGACCGAGAGCACGAGCTGTCCGAGGTGGCGCCGGCCCGGCCCCTCGAGGTGGAGCTCGCGCTCCAGCCGCCGGCCCCACCGCGGCCCCACCGCGATCGGCTCCTCCAGGAGCGGGTCGATCAGCTCCCCGCCCGGTGGCGGCAGCCTCGTTCCCCGCAGCCTCACGGACAGCGGGTAGGGCTCGTCCTCCACCACCCGCTGGGGGCCCGCCTCGCGCTCGAGCCGTCCGCCGCGGCTCGCCAGCTCCACCCAGGCGACCGCGACCACCGCCATCAGGATCAGGGCGACGCCGGGGACGAGCGCCGAGGGCGAGTCGAAGCCGAGGCCCGCCAGCACCAGCGCCGCTCCCAGGAGGAGCGCCGCCGGCGCCCGCGGCCCGGGGCGGGTCACAGGGCCCGCACCCGCTCCAGGGCCTCGCGGACCACCGCCTGGCGCTCGTCCCCCGTCAGCCCGGTGGTGAGCAGGAGGCGGTGGCCGAGCACCGACGGGGCGAGGGCCTGGACGTCATCGGGGAGGGCGTGGTCGCGCCCCTCGAGCGCCGCCAGCGCCTTCGAGGCGCGGAACAACATCAGCCCCGCTCGCGGGCTCGCCCCGAGCTCGAGGCGCTCGTCGCCGCGGGTCGCCTCGCTGATCGCGACGATGTAGCGGCGCAGGGCGTCGGAGCCGTGGACCTGAGAGAGGGCCCGCTGGGCGGCCTGGATCATCGCGAGATCGGCGACCGGCTCGAGCTCCTCGACCGGGTCGCGGTCGGCGTGCTCGGCAAGCATCGCCGCCTCCGCCGCCGGGGCGGGGTAGCCGAGCGAGACCTGGACCATGAACCGGTCGAGCTCGGCCTCGGGAAGCGGGTAGGTCCCCTCGTACTCGACCGGGTTCTGGGTGGCGAGGACGACGAAGGGGCGGGCGAGCTCGTGGCGGGTGCCGTCGACGGTGATCTGGCGCTCCTGCATGCACTCGAGCAGCCCCGACTGGGTCTTCGGCGACGCCCGGTTGATCTCGTCGACGAGGACCACGTTCGCGAACACCGGCCCCGGGTGGAAGTCGAAGCGGGACTCGCGCTGGTTGAAGACGTTGGTGCCGACGAGGTCGGCGGGGAGGAGGTCGGAGGTGCACTGGACCCGCGCGTACTCGGCCTCGAGCGAGCGGGCGAGGGCGCGCGCCAGGGCCGTCTTCCCGACCCCGGGACGGTCCTCGATCAGGACGTGCCCCTCGGCGAGGAGGGCGACGAGGACGTCGCGGACCACCTCCTCGGGCACCTTCATCGCCCGCCTGATGTTCTCCCTCAGCCGCTTACCGATGTCCGCCACGTCCGGCGGACCAAGCTTGGGCGCCGTCGCCACCCGCCCATGGTACGACCCCGCGCTCGGGCCCAGCGACCGTCAGCTGCGGCGCTCGGCCGCCGGGGTGCGGAGGCCGTCGAGGACCACTTCGAGGAAGCGCTCCCAGTTCATCCCGGCGGGGTCGTCGGCGGACTGGAGGACCCGGCCGAGCCCGCACAGGAAGGTCGGGACGTCCTCGACCGAGAAGTCCGGGCGGAGCTCGCCCGCCCTCTGGGCGCGGTCGATCAGCTCGGCGGAGATCTCGATCACCCCGGAGTCCGCCACCACCGCGTGCTTCATCTCCCGATCGGACGCCATCACCTCCGAAAAGGCGCGGTCGTGGGCCTGGCTCTCGGCCGAGAAGCGCATGAACCCGCTGAACGCCCTCCACGGATCGGGCTCGGCGAGCGCCTCGCGGCCCCGCTCGGCGATCACCTCGAACCGCGCCCTGGTGAGCGCCTCGATCAGGTGCTCCTTGGTCGGGAAGTGGCGGTAGACGGTCCCGACCCCGACCCCGGCGGCCTGGGCGATGTCCTCCATCTGGGCGTCGATCCCCCGCTCGGCGAACAGCTCGTGGGCGGCCGCCAGGACCGCGGCGCGGTTCCGCTGGGCGTCGGCGCGGAGCTTGCGCTCGAGCGCCGGGGCGGGGGCGATCGCCGAGGCGGCCGGCCGCTTGGCGGCCCTGCCGTTGCCGGCCTTCTCCCGGGTGGTGTCGGTGGGGCTGCGAGGCATGGTGTCCTTTGGTTGCAAACGGAACCGCAATTCCGTATAGTACGGAGAACCGAAACCGGAATTCAGCTTCCGATTATATGACGAGGATCACAAACGCGCAACCCCGACGCCGGTAAAAGGGGGACAGGATGACCACAGCCCAGGAATACGCCCAGCGGAGATGGAGCGCGCTCGCCCTCCTCTGCGTCGCCCAGTTCATGGTCGTGCTCGACGCCTCGATCGTCAACGTCGCCCTCCCCTCGATCGGCCGCGGCCTCGACTTCTCCCAGGAGAACCTCTCCTGGATCGTCAACGCCTACGTCCTCACCTTCGGCGGCTTCCTCCTCCTCGGCGGGCGGATGGCCGACCTGATCGGCCGCCGGGTGGTGTTCATGGCCGGGCTCCTCGTGGTCGCGGTCGCCTCCCTGCTCGCCGGGTTCGCCGCCAACGAGGGGCAGCTGATCGCCGCCCGCGGGGCCCAGGGGCTGGGCGCCGCGATCGTCTCCCCCGCGGCCCTCTCGATCGTCACCACGATCTTCAGCGACGGCGCCGAGCGCAACAAGGCCCTCGGGGTGTGGGGCGCGGTCGCCGGCTCGGGCGGCGCCGCCGGCGTCCTCCTCGGCGGGATCCTCACCGACGGCCTCGGCTGGGAGTGGGTCCTGTGGGTGAACGTCCCCGTCGCCCTGATCGCCCTGGCGCTCACCCCCGGGATGATCGGCGAGAGCCGGGCCGAGTCCGAGACCCGCTACTTCGACACCGCCGGCGCGGTCAGCGTCACCGTTGGGCTGACGGCGTTGGTCTACGCGTTGGTGGACGCCAACAGCGCCGGCTGGGGCTCGACCCAGACGATCGGGCTGCTGGCCGCCTCCGCGGTCCTGCTCGCCGCCTTCGTCGCGATCGAGCTCCGCTCCGCGCGGCCGCTGGTCCCCTTCCGGATCTTCCGCAACAGGACCCTGACCGGGGCCAACGTCGTCGGCCTCCTCCTCGGGGCGTCCCTGTTCTCGATGTTCTTCTTCATCACCCTCTACATGCAGCAGGTGCTCGGCTACAGCCCGATCCACGCCGGGCTCTCCTACCTGCCGCTGGCGCTGGCGATCATGCTCTCGGCGGCGTTCGGCTCCGAGCTCGTCACCCGGTTCGGGTTCAAGCCGATCCTCGCCACGGGGATGGCGTTCGTCGCCGCCGGGCTCGTCTGGTTCAGCGGGGTGTCGGTCGGCGGCGGCTTCCTCGCCGACATCCTCGGCCCCTCGCTGCTGGTGGCCGTTGGCCTCGGGTTCGGGTTCGTCACCTCGACGATCGCCGCCGTCTCCGGGGTCGCGGAGCGCGAGTCGGGCCTCGCCAGCGGGCTGATCAACACCTCCCAGCAGGTCGGCGGCGCCCTCGGGCTGGCGGTGCTGTCGACGATCGCCACCTCGCGCACCGACGACGTCCTGGCGGCCGCCGGCGGCAGCCCCGCCCAGCTCCCCCACGCCCTCACCGAGGGATTCCAGGCGGCCTTCCTCGGCGGCGCCGTGATCGCCGCCGTCGGCTTCGTCCTCACCCTGATCCTGATCCGGACCCGCGACAGCCGCGCCCACGTCGAGCTCTCGCGCCGGCCCGAGTTCGAGCCGGTCGAGGCCCCGGGCTAGCTCCCCGTCGGTCCATCCCGAGCCGCGCGCGCTCCCGCCCCCTCGCCCCGGGCGGGGCCGCCGGCTTCGGGGCTCGGGTCGACCGGCCCCGGCTGACGCCGGGGTCCCCGCGGACGCCCGGCGCGGGGCCGGATCACGCCTTGCAGCGCGGACTGGACGAGCGTTGGCTAAGGCCGGGCGCAACCGCGGCCGAAAGGACTATTGCGCCCGCCGCCGAGCGGATCGGCGGCGCGAGCGCCGCCCAACCCGATGGTGGGATTTACACGGAGACTGCTGAGCATCGCCCCGCCCCTTCTCCTCGCGGCGGCGCTGGTGATCGCCTTCGTCACCATGATCGCGGACCACAGCGCCGAGTACGGCCGGGTCTCCCTGGATGGCGACCACACGATCGAGCTCAAGCAGGGGACCACCAAGATCTTCTACAACGGCGGGGGCGGAACCGAGAACAGCCCGGTCTCGACCCCGTTCTTCTTCCAGGTCGTCCCGGTCGAAGGTGGCCCGCCCCTTGGGACCAGCTCGTCCGGCCACCTGATCGCGGCCACCGTCTCCGACCAGGTCGGCGAGGCCGACTCGATCACCGATCTCCGCGTTCCCGCCTCGGGCACGTATCGGGTGGTGGTCGCCCGCGGCACTCCCCCCGCCGGATCCGAGATCACCTTCGGCATCGGCCGCTTCACCGCCGTCGCCCACAAGTGGCGCCTCTTCGTCACCCTCGTGATCGCCGCCCTCTTCCTCTTGGTGATCCCGAAGCCCCGCCGTCCGACGACGCCCGAGGCCCCCGAGGGCTACGCCGCCTACCCCGGCCCCACCCCGTACTCGGGCTGACCGGACCCCGCCTCCGCCTGGGTCAGGTCTGATCCGACGCCCGCGAGCGGCGCCCTCAGCGGATCTGGACGCCCGAGATCGCGCGGCTGATCACCAGGCGCTGGATCTCCGAGGTGCCCTCGAAGATCGTCCAGATCTTGGCGTCGCGGTGCATCCGCTCGACCGGGAACTCGCGCGAGTAGCCGTTCCCGCCGAGGATCTGGATCGCCCGCTCGGTCACCCAGACGGCGACCTCGCCGGCCTTCAGCTTCGACATCGATCCCTCGGCCGCCTCGAAGCCCTTCCCGGTGCGGCCCATCCAGGCGGCCCGGTGGACGAGCAGGCGGGCTGCGTCGATCTCCGTCTTCATGTCTGCGAGGGCGAAGGCGATCGCCTGGTTCTCGATGATCTTCCGCCCGAACGCCTCGCGCTGCTTGGCGTAGTCGAGCGCGTACTCGTAGGCGGCCCGGGCGATCCCCACCGCCTGGGCGCCGACCGTCGGCCGGGAGACCTCGAAGGTCCGCATCGCCGCCTGCACCTTGGAGCTCTTCCCCTCACGCGCCCGGGCGAGCCTCTCGTCGAGGTTCTCCTTCCCGCCGAGCAGGCAGGGGCCGGGGACCCGGCAGTCGTCGAGGTGGACGTCGGCGGTGTGGCTGGCGCGGATTCCGTGCTTCTTCGCCTTCGCCCCCTGCTCGAGGCCCCTGGTCCCGGGCGGGACGACGAAGGCGGCGTGGCCGCGGGCGCCGAGCTCGCGGTCGACCGAGGCGATCACCACGTGGATGTCGGCGATCCCGCCGTTGGTCGCCCACGCCTTCTGCCCGTTCAGGACCCACTCGTCCCTGGCCTCGTCGTAGCGGGCGGCGGTGCGGATCCCGGAGACGTCGGAGCCGGCATCGGGCTCCGAGGAGCAGAAGGCCGCCACCTTCGGCTCCTCGGGAGTTCCGTAGCACTGCGGCACCCACTCAAGCAGCTGCTCCGGCGTCCCCGAGGAGTAGATCCCGGCGACCGCCAGGGTGGTGCCGAAGATCGACATCCCGATCCCGGCGTCCCCCCAGAAGAGCTCCTCGTTCACGAGCGGGAAGGTGAGCCCCGAGGGGTCGGCCCAGAACTGGGCGACCGCCTCGAACCCGTACAGCCCGATCTTGGCCGCCTCCCGGACCACCGGCCAGGGGAACTCCTCGCGCTCGTCCCACTCGTGGGCGGTGGGGCGGACCACCCCCTCGGCGAACCCGTGCACCCACTCGCGGATGTCCCTCTGGTCCTGGGAGAGCTCTAGCGAGAACGGGGCCTCGGAGACCTCGATCCCGGGACCGGCGCTCCGCCCGCCGGCCCCGTCGGGGGCGCCGGCGCTGGTCCGGTCGGAGGTGCTGGCAGTCGTCGGGTCGGGCGTGGTCTGGTCGGGCGTGCCCATCGGATCTCCTTCGGCGGCGTCTCTCCCGAGGCCGAAGTTCCTACCGAGAGTAGCAAAATCCTACCCGAGGTAGGAGCGCAGGCGACCAAAGCCGCAAGCACCGAGGGGGCAGCCGCGATCAGCGCCGAGAAGTGCTATCTGAGGGGGTCACGATGAGCGCCGGGAAGAGGTTCAGCGCCGACGAGGCGAGACGGGTCGGCGAGGAGATCGGGATCGACTGGGACTCCGCCCCCTTCGACGTCGAGCAGTTCCGCGCCGGGATGGAGGTCGAGCTCGAGCACGGCAGCCACGACCCCGCCACCAACGTCACCGACGACGACCCGATCACCACCGGCAAGATCGCCCTCGCCCACCTGAACGAGTTCCCCGACTACTACACCCGCCTCGCGAGGATGGAGGCGGAGGCCGAGTCGGAGGGCTGAGGGGGCCGGGGGCGGGCGCCCCGTCAGGCCAGCGTGGCCGGCTCGGGCTCCCGGCGCCAGAGCCGGTCGGCGAGCGCCCAGCCCGCGAAGCAGATCGCCGCCACCGCCGCGGTCACCGTGAGGAGCGCCCCCACCGCCGCCACCCCGGCGACCCCGTGGGTGCCGAGGATCGCGACCGCCGCCGCCGCCCCGAGGCTGGGGCCGATCGGGAGGAAGCCGAGCACCGCCACCCCGATCAGGAGCGCGATCGAGTCGAGGATCGAGGCGTCGACCCCGGTGTAGTTGAGAAGGAGCCAGTTGCGCGCGATCTGCATCAGGACCGCGACCACCACCAGCGACACGATCCGGGTCCGTCCCTCGAGCCCCCGGAGGACCGCGAACCCGCTCCAGAACCCCTCGTGCCGGTGGCGGGTGAGCCGCTGGAGCGCCGCGATCACCCCGGCCATGCAGACGAGGGCGAGGAGCGGCACCCACCAGGGGACCCCGAGCGGGCCCACCAGGGTGAAGGAGCAGATCGCCGCCAGCGCCGCCTCGACCAGTACCACCGGCAGCTCCGCCGCCACCAGGGTCGTGGCGCAGGGGCTGTCCGCCGGTGCCGAGCGCCTCAGCGCCGCGATCCGGACCGCCAGCCCGAACTGCGGATTGAAGGTGTTCCCGAGATAGCCGACGCTCGAGGCGTGAAAGAGCCGCCGCCGCGACACCCGCCCCCCGGCGGCGGCGATCGAGACGTTCCAGGCCTCGCACCGGGCCACCAGCCAGAACACGTGCAGCGCCACCGCGATCCCGAGGATCCAGATCGGGGCGTGATGGAGGGCGGCGACGAACTCCCCCCGCTTCCCGATCAGGGCCACCGCCAGCGCCACCCCCACCGTCCCGAACCCGGCGACCGACACCGCCGCCGGATGGCGGCGCGCCAGCGCCCGCATCGCCCTCAGTCTCTCTGTAATCGCACCCATCGTCTCCCGCCGGACCCCCGCGGGCGGCGCACCTTACACATCGCACCTAAACCCGTCCTCATGAGCAGGTGGCGATTGCCTCAATCAGTCGGCTAGCCGGCGGAGTCATCGCGATCGCCTTCCTTGCGCGGCGCCAGTGGAGGGTATTGGGCGGATCCGACCGATTCCAGTTAGCCGGAGCGGTCCCTCCGGGCGGCCCTGCTACGGTGATCGGGTCGGGTCGACCAACCGGGTCCCCGAGAGGTTCCGTCTCCTCCCTGCTCTCCGAAGAGCGTCCTGGGGTTACTGGATCTCCCCAACGTTCATAAGGAGTTGCATCAATGTCACAGTCGTTCGCCGACCTCGGCGTGTCGCGTCCGGTCCTGGGCGCGCTCGCAGAGCGCGGCATCACCGAGCCCTTCGCCGTCCAGCGGCTCGCGATCGCCGACGTGCTCGCCGGCCGAGACGTCCTCGTCCAGTCGCCCACCGGATCGGGCAAGACGCTCGCCTTCGGGGTCCCGATCGTCGACCGGATCGCGGCCGACTGGCGCCGCCCCGCCGCCCTCGTCCTCGCCCCCACCAGGGAGCTGGCCGAGCAGATCGTCGACGAGATCGAGACGATCGCCCGCGCGCGTGCGCGCAGGGTCGCCCCGGTCTACGGCGGCGTCGGGATCCAGGCCCAGGCGCGGAAGGCGGCCAAGGCCCACATCGTCGTCGCCACCCCCGGCCGCCTCGAGGACCTGCTCGGGCGCCGCGACCTCACCCTCGAGCACGTCTGGATCCTCGTCCTCGACGAGGCCGACCGGATGCTCGACATGGGCTTCAAGCCCCAGGTCGACCGGATCGTCAAGCGGATCCGCCGCGATCGCCAGACCCTGTTCTTCTCTGCCACCCTGGAGGGGGCGACCGGGAAGCTCGCCGCCGCCTACACCCGGGAGCCGCGTCGCCACGTCCACAGGCCGAAGGGGGAGAGGGCCATCGACGTCACCCACCGCTTCCTCCACCTCAGCCACGAGGCCAAGGTCGACGCCCTGGTCGGCGAGCTTCGCCACCCCGAGCGCGGCCGCACCCTGGTGTTCGTCCGCACCAAGCGGGGTGCCGACCGGTTGGTGCGAAAGCTCGACCGCGCCCAGGTGAGCGCCCTGGCGATGCACGGAAACAAGTCCCAGGGCCAGCGCCGCCGGGCCCTCGCCAGCTTCGAGGCCGGCGCCTGCGACACCCTGGTGGCGACCGACGTCGCCTCCCGCGGGATCGACGTCGCCGAGATCACCCACGTGATCAACTTCGACGCCCCCGAGGACCGCGACACCTACGTCCATCGCACCGGCCGCACCGCCCGCGCCGGCGCCTCCGGCACCGCCGCCAGCTTCGTCCTGCCGGAAGAGCGCGGCGAGATGCGGAGGATCGCCTCGCAGCTCGGCCTCCACGAGGAGTTCGACTCCGGCCACCGCCATCACTCGGCGGGCGACTGGGACGACGGTGGCAACGGCTCGCGAAGCCATCGAAACGGCAATCGCCGGCGCCCGCCCTCCAGCGGCAACGGCGGGGGCTCTCGCGCCGGCTATAACGGCAACGGCAAAGGCAACGGCCGCGACCCGACGATCGTCCACAGCGCCCGCCCAAGCGGGCGCCGGAGCGGCCGCGGATCGCGCCGGGGCGGTCGCCGACGCTGATCCGAGCGCTACCCTGGGTTAGCAGGGAAAATCGCTCGTCGGCCCTTCCCCCCTCGTCCCTCGCGCGATATCCGATCCAGAGGGATGGAAGGTGACACCTAGAAATATGACCGAAGCGGAGCTCGCGCGTGGCCAGGGGGCGAGAGCGACGGATTGCACCTGCAGCCGCTGCGAGGTGACGGTGAGCTGGATGCCCGGGGTGGAGCGCCCCGACCTTCCCGCCAACTGGGTCGTCGACGGCGATCAGTCCTTCTGCCTGGCCTGCCGGCGCGATCTCGCCGGCGAGCAGGCGGTGGCCGCCGCCCCCGACGACATCCGCGGCGCCGAGCGCCTCCGCGTGGGCGCCGCCGCCCGGCTCGACTTCGAGGTCCGCCGCGACCCCGCCCGCGCCGACGGCCGCATCGCCCAGGCCTGCCACACCTCCATCACCGCCGTCCGCAAGTCCCGCCAACGCCTCGGCCTCTACCCATCGAACTAGGAGCCCCACCGATGATCACGCCTGACCCCACCGCCCGTGCCGCCCAGATCGCCAACCTCGAGGCCGAGGCCCGCTGCGCCCGCGAGCGCTTCGACGACTTCAAGGCCGAGCTCGAGGACTCCCGCCTGAGCCGCCCGAACCAGCTCCGAAAGCTCCAGGAGGCCTGCCGCTACGCGGAGGCCCGGCTCGACCGGGCACGCGAAGCCACGTGATCAAGTTCCCCCGCCGGCGACCGCCCCCTCGGCCCCCGGGCGAGGACGAGCGGCGGGTCACCCCTCTGAAGCGGGCCGCGGCGAAGGTGCAGGCGGTCCGGGCCGACCGCCGGCGCCGGCGCGCCCGCTGAGATGCCCGCGGCGCGGCCGGGCGCACTCACCGCCTGCGAGCTTGAGATCTAAGGTCCGCGGGGCGCCGATGGATTACCTCGACCTCGCCGACCGCAGCTGGCCCCTCATCCACCGGGCGATGGGACTGCACACCCTCGCCTACCGGGCGACCGGGGGCGTGATCGGCCACCGGATCCCCGGCCTGGGAGCGCCGATCCTGCTGCTCGACCATGTCGGCGCCAAGAGCGGGAGCGTCCGCACCTCGCCCCTGCTCTACATCGAAGACGGCGAGAACGTCGCCGTGATCGCCTCCAAGGGCGGCTTCCCGCGCAACCCGGCCTGGTTTCACAACCTCCGCGCGCATCCCGAGGCGAGCGTCCAGGTCGGCTCGAAGCGGCGGGGGGTGCGGGCCCGGCTCGCCGCCGGCGAGGAGCGCGAGCGCCTCTGGCGCCGAGCGGTCGAGGCCTACCCCCCCTACGCCGACTACCAGGCGCGCACCGACCGCGAGATCCCGGTGGTCGTGCTCGAACCCCGGTAGACGAGGTGTCGCCCGAGGGTCACTAGATCAACCACGACTAGCGAAGTGGACACGTCGGCCTCGACCTGTTCAGCCCCAAGCTGATTCTCGCGCGAGAGGGAGCTCTCAAGCCCCAACGGTCAGGTCGCTGTGGAAGGGATCCGCAGGGCGCTCAGCGGAGCAGCTGTCCGTTAGGAGGCCAGTAGCACGGCACAGAATGAGGCGGATTGTGGCCTGCGCCCGAGCCGCCGCCCGCGTCCGCCGGGCCGCCTTCGCCTGGCTTGGAGGGGTTAGGCTCGGTTCCTATGGCAGCGGTCCCTGACGCGTTCCGGGTAGTCGGAGGGCGATTTGAGCTAGAGCGACTGCTTGGCGCCGGCGAACGGAAGCAGGTCTACCTAGCACGGGATCTCAAGGTCGGGGACAGGGTCGCCGTGGCGCTAATCCCGCCTGAGGCAAGGGCATCCGACCAGCCCTCCATCAACCAACTGGAGGTCAAGGTGTTGGGGAAGCTCCGAGGCCGTCCTCACGTCGTTCACGTCTACGACGCGGGCGAGCAGAACGGCTGGTCATACCTTGTCACGCAGTTCATGGCTGGTGGTGATCTCCGTCACTATCTGAAGTCTGCGGGCAACGCCCCTGTACCGCTCGTCGAGGTGCTGCGCATCGGCCGGGAGGTCTGTGATGCGCTCGTGAGCGCACACATGGAGCACATCATTCATAGGGATGTTCAGCCGGGCAACATCTGGTTCGACCGACCTGGGGGTACCGCTCACTTGGGGGACTTCGATCTCGCGGTCGCCGCCGATGAAGCTTTACCCCTTACCGGCGGGCTAGTCACCACGCGCGCCTATATGCCGCCTGAGCAAGCTACGGGCGGACCCGCTGATCATCGCGGAGACCTCTACTCGTTCGGCGCGACCCTCTACGAGGTCGCTACTGGAAGACCTCCGTTTATCGGGGAACACGAGGGAGAGGTCGCAAGCTAGCGCCCCGGCTGGCGGAGCCGCCGCGAGGGCCGGCGGACGCGGCGGTCCACGGGCCGGAGGGATCGCACTCGCCGTCGCCGGGACCGTCGTGATGGACGGTGAGCTGGATCAGCTCCTCGTCGCAGGCGAGGCCGCTGCCGAGGAGCCGCGAGAATGCGAAGCGGACCTCTCGCCCGAGGCCGATCCCGTCGCGCTCGCTCGTGGGCGCGTCGGGGATCAGGGAGACGAGGCCCTGGGCGTCCTCGGTCGAGGGAGGATCGGCGTCGGCGCTGCCGAGGGCGTCGAGGGCGTATCCCTGGGCCAGCGCTGCTCGCAGGGAGGCGAAGGCCTCGGGGCGGCTCACCCAGTCGAGGATCACGAAGCGGCCGCCGATCGCACCAGGGCGCCGGACTGGCCGTCGTGGTGGCGAATGGCCGCCACCAGCGCGGCGAGCTCGCGGCGGCGGCCTTCGAAGATTTGGTGGGCGGCCTGGGTCTCCGAGCTCACGTCCATCGCCATGGCCTTGTTCGCGATCTCGGACCAGACGGCGCCCTGGTCGGCCCGGGCCTCGCCCGAGGCGGCGAGCCTCGCGCGGCTGTGCACAAGCTTCATTCGCCGCAACGCGGGATAGGCCATCTGCGGCGAGGGGGCGAAGGCCTCCCGGTGGCAGGCGCCATCCCAGCGACCCGCCTCGACGCAGCTCACCGGGACGCGGAGCTTCGAGCGCGCAGGCACCAGGACCGTGACGTCGAAGGTCCGGTTCTGCTGGGCGCCGAGGACCTGCTCGCCCTCGTAGAGCAAGACCGGGCGGTCGGTGGGATTCTCGACGACGAGGTCGCGGACCGAGGCTGCGGTCTCCAGCTCGTGGACCACGACCTCGGCGTCGTGGCCCTCCGCGAACGAGATGTAGTCCTGCCGTGGCGCGGGGCCGAAGATCGGATAGACGGCGAGCGGTCCGGCGACGTCGGGATCGCCCGCCGTGAGCGGCTCGGAGAGGTAGCGGTCGAGGGTGGGGGCTGAGGCGCTGCTTTGGGCGTTCGGCATCGGGTTCTCCTTCGTGGGGTCGTGAGGGGGAGTCGATGGCGCGGGACTTTCCTGACGACGATGCGCAGACGCTCCAGTGGGGCCGGGGGGCGGGCCGTACGCGTCCCATGCTTCTCCCGGAGCGGACTCGTGACTGTTGAACCGCACAGGTATGATTGGTGCGTTCATACCTGAATGATGTGACCCGATCAGTGGCCCGCCGCACCATCTATCTGCCCGACAGCGTCGAGAAGCTCGCTCGCGAGAGCGCCCGTGAGGGCGAGTCCTTCTCGGCCACGGTCGCGCGCTTGATCGAAGTCGGGGCGCGGGCGGCGGGGACGGATGATCTTCCCGACTGGATCGGCGCCGGCGAGGGCCCCGAGGACCTCGGGCTGCACCACGAGCAATACCTCCGCCAGATCTTCGAGGACTTCCGCGACTGAGGGTGGCTATCGACACCGGCCCCCTGCTCGCCGCCGCGAACGCGCGGGAGCGCGCGCACACGCTGGCGGCCGAATTGATCCGGACGATCGGTCGAGGGCTCGTGGTGCCGCTTCCGGTCATCGCCGAGGCCGATCACCTGATCCGCCGGCGCCTCGGCGCCCACGCCGCCCGCAGATTTCTGGCGGCGATCGCCGCCGGGAGCTATGAGGTCGCGTACATGTCGCCCGGCCTCTTGCGGCGGGCGGTCGAGATCGATCAGCGCTACGCGGACCTCGATCTGGGGCTCGCCGACGTGGCGGTGATGGCCGTGGCCGAGCGCCACCGGCTCCCGATCCTCACCTTCGACTTCGCGGACTTCCGGGCGACCGCGCCGGCCAGCGGCCATTGGCGCCTGCTCCTGGACGAGAAGCAGCTCGCCCGCGCGATCGGGCTCCGGGGCTAGATCACGGCGTGCAGTCGCCGGCCCATCGCCTTCTCCGAGGCGCCAAACGCCTGGCACATCCGCGCATGGCAGTCGGATTCGTGGCGGAGGCGCTCGTACTCGCGGCGGATCAGGTCGGCGGGCATGGTGAGGGCGGCGGCGAAGGCGTCGGCCTCCTCCTCGACCACGGGGCGCTCGACCGGGCGCTGGGGGTCGACGGTGCCGTGGCGGCAGAAGAGGGACTGCTGGCCGGGGCCTCGGTGCATGCACCAGTGGCCGAGCTCGTGGGCGACGGTGAAGCGCCGGCGCGGAGGCCACTCCCTCGCCTCGTCGGCGTTCACCCAGATCTCGCCGCGGCTGGCGAGCAGCAGTCCCGACAGCGACTGGCCGGGGCCGAGCTGGGGGGCGCCGGGAGCCGAGCCCATGTCCTCGACCTCGCGCACCAGGAGGCCGAAGCAGGAGTCGACGATGTCGTCTACCGGGACCGGGAGTTCCTCGCCGTTCCAGATCCAGTCCGGGACCCCGGCGAGCACGGATTCGGCGCGGGCCTCGATCTCCTCCATCCGGGGGGCGAGCTTAGAGCGGGCCGGGGCCGGGGTGTCGAGGGGTCAGCCGCAGCCCGTGAACAGCCGGTCGACCTCGTCGGGCTCCTCGCCCTCGCTCCGGGGCGCGGCCGAGGGGGCGCGGAGCTCGTCCGCGGCGGCGTACTCTTCGCTCGGCTCGGCGGTGCGGGCGTAGATCGCCTCGGCGGAGGCCCGGCCCGCGGCGGGCCGAACCGACTCGCCGGCCCTGCGGAGCTCCTCGGCGCTGGTGCCGAGCACCCCCGCGAGCGCCTCGAAGACCGCGGTGGAGACGCCCTGGGCGGGCAGCAGGCCGTGCTCGAGGCGGTGGTAGTAGAGCGCCACCTTCTCCCGTTTGGCAGAGACGCCGAGGGCGTCGGCCAAGCGGGCGACCAGATCGCCCCTCTTGATCTTCGCCTTCTCGCGGAGCGAGACCAGCAGCGAGGGGAGCTGCCCCGAGGCGCCCGACCACTCCTCGGCCAGCCGCGCCACCGCCCGCTCGGCGAGCGAGCCCTCGAAGGCGTCGGGGTTCCACCCCTGGGCCGGAGCCTCGGCCTCGAGGTAGCCCTCGATCAGGGCGGCGAGCCTGGCGCGGTCCCCGCCGCTTGCCTGCGCGAGCAAATCGCTCGGGTCCACCTCGCCGCCCGAGCGGTAGCGCTCGATGTACCGGCGCAGGAGGGTGTCTACGTCAGTCATCGCCCAGATCCGCAGATGGAGGAACTTCAGCTTCGTCCAGAAGCTCGTCGAGCCTCTTGTCGAAGCGGCTATTGATCTTGTTGACATTCTGCTCGGTCATCGGGTCGTTCAACCGATCGCCGTAATGACGATTGACGAGCTCGGCGACCTCCTTGTGCGGAAGGTCGCGAAAGCGCGTCAGGACCACGACCATCCTGTGTGGCTCGCTGAGCCCGTCGATGGTCTGCTGGAAGACGCTCGCGTCGTCGAGGGCGGCGAAGGGGTCGCCGCCCGTGAACTGGCGCTCCCCGACCTCGCCCTCCCTGGTCTCGACCTCGAAGGGCTCCTCCTCGACCCGTCCCTTGCGCAGGTAGTCGGCGATCCGCCGCCGGGCGATCCTGAAGATCCAGGCTCGGAACTCCTCGATCGTCCTTCCCTCGAACTTGACGGCCGATTTGATCGCGTCGCAGATCGTGCGCTCGGCGATCTCCTCGACCACCAGCGGCCCCTTGCTCCCGATCCGGGTGGAGACGAACGCCTCGATCCGGCGCTCGTGCTTGAACGCGAGCACCTGGGCCCCGTTCACGGCGGCATCCGATCGGCCGCTCCGCCGCGCGCCAACGATGTAGTCGAGCAGCCCCTCGTCTGAGAGCCTTGCCAAGTCGGCGTCGTTGAGCTCGCGGAAGTTCGAGACGCGCTCCTTATCGTGACCTCGGGGGACGGCCTGCGCCCATCCCGCGACGACGATATCGCCTCGGTCAGGATCGGCTCCGGTCGCCGACTCACGGGTCGTGACCACGCTGACCCGAACGCACTGGAGTTGCCCGCTCTGCGGTACCGAGAGCGCCCAGACCGCGGTCGACCGCACCAACCAGCTGCAGCCGCCGGACTTCGACCTTCGGCCGGGGGAGATGAAGCGCTCGACGCTTCCCTTTCTGGCCTGGCGGTGCCCCGGCTGCGGCTACGTGGAGGACTCCGGGGCGGCCGCCTGGCGACCGGTGATGCCGGGGCCCGATCACTCGCCCCCGCGGCTCGACGACGTCCTCCGCGCGGTGGTCGAAGGTCGTGAGTATCGGCGTCAGCTGTCCGCCCCGCTGCCCGAGCTCGCCAACAGCTTGCTCTGCCGGGCGCTGCTCGACGAGGAGGCGGGCCGGGCGGCCGCCGCCGGCTGGTGGGCGCTTCGGGCGGCCTGGGTCTGCGATGACGCCGGCCAGGCGGATGCCGCCCGGGGCTGCAGGGAGCGGGCGCTAGAGCTGTGGGAGGCGGCCGAGGCCGCCGGCGAGGAGCTTCTCCGCGGTAACGGCCTCGCCCCCAGGCAGCTCGTGCTCGCCGACGTCCTCCGCCGGGCGGGGAGCTTCGAGCGGGCCCGGGAGTGCTGTCACCGCGCCCTCTCGGGCCGCCCCAGGGACCCGATCCGCTCGCTGCTCGAGTTCGAGCTTGAGCTGATCACCCACGAGGACGTTGGAGCCCACTCGACCGGCGAGGTGGTCGGGAGGCGATGAGCTCGGCGCCCGAGCCCGGCCGGACGCCCGCCGAGCCCCGGGAGGGAGCCGGCGAGGGCCGCGGGTGAGCCACCGCCCGCGGATGTCAGGAGGGCCGGCGGCGGACGACTCCCCTGGCATGGAGAGATCGCCTACCGGAGTCGTACTCACAGCTCATTGCATCGGCCGCTTCCACGAGCGCTTCCGGCCCGCCCTCGACCGGATCCGGGCCCGGCGCGAGCTGGAGAGGCTGATCGAGCACGGCGAGATCGCCGATGCGGCGCCGGGGTGGCTGGCCCAAAAGGCCCAGCAGGAGGCCGCCGCTTACCTGATCGTGGGGGAAGACATGGTGGTCCCGCTGGTGCCGGGGCCCGATGACTACCGATGGGTCGCGGTGACCTGCCTCGATCGCGGCGGCATCTCGGAGATCGCGCGCACTCGCCGCAACGAGCGCGGCAGGCGCCGGCGAGCGGCCAGACGAGCGAGGAGGGGGCGATGACGAGGATCTCCGGAGCCGGCTCGCGGTCGGATCAACTACGAGAACTACCTCTCCAAGGTCGGGACGTTCGGGCCGCCTACGACCAGATCGCGTTCAAGGGGATCGACTTCCAGTGCAAATGGACTTCGGCGTCGGCGAAGGTCGATCGAGCCGGGCGCGGCCTGGCCGCATTGCGCCGACCGTAAGCGGACGGGTTGACAATCCCTGGTCCGACGCTACTGTCGACGCGCGTTCCCATCAAGAGCGGTCGAGGGATCCGGCCCGATGACGCCGCAGCAACCGGCCGAGACCTCCGGGTCGAGGCACGGTGCTAACGCCGGATTCGATGGAGGTGATTCGAGTGACGTTCGCTGGTCCCTACCGGACGATCATTGTCGAGCCGATCGAGAAGCCGGTCAGGCGCGAGCCCGAGCGCGGGCCGAAGAAGGCGCCCGCCAAGCGGCCAGCGCGTAGGCGGCCGGCCCGTCAGCCGACAAGGGCACGATGAGGAACCCTCGCCCTCGCCCCCCGGCCGCGCCGGCAGGTCCCATCACGCTGGTCGCCGACAAGCTCTTCGGCGTCCGTTGGTGGCAGATCCGCAGCGACGAGCGCGGCCGGCTGCGCCTGCACGGCTGCTTCGGCAGCTCTCCATGGCTCGCCGAAGGGAAGAGCACCTGGGCGGTTTGCGCCGCCGCCAACCGCCGCTCCAGGCACGAGGCGCCGGTCGGCCCGTGTACGTGCGGGCTGTACGCGTTGCATCCGTGGGCGATCGAGGGGAGCCCCCACTGGCGCACGCCGGGCGGGGAGGAGGAGCTGATCGCGGCGGGGGTGATCGAGGCGTGGGGGCGGGTCCACGTCCACGGCGAGGGGTTCAGGGCCCAATACGCGCGGCCGGTGGCCCTGGCGCAGATCGGGGTCCCGGCGGGCTCCCCCTACGGATCGCTGATCGCCGAGCTCGCCGAGCGGCACCGGGCCGAGGTGGTCCACGTCCATGACCCCGGCGGTCTGACCGAGCTCTGCGCCGAGCGAGGGCTCGGTCTCGATCGCCGCGCGGTCAGGGCGCTCCTGCATCCACCGGGGCAGAAATGACCGAACCTTGGCCGCGCCAGCACACCCATGCGTTCGGCGGCTATCGGGCGAGTCGCCGGTGAGCGTTCCGACCGGGGGGCACGCCACGATTCGCTCGTGGCCAAGCTCGGACGCAACGAGCCCTGTTCCTGCGGCTCCGGTCGCAAGGCGAAGCGCTGCTGCGGCGTCGAGCGTGGCCCGGGCGAGGAAAGCCTCGCGCGCGCCTTCCTCTCCCACGCAGCCAGGGAGGCCGCGCAGGAGCTTCGGCACCTCCCGGATGCGGAGTTCGACGACCTCCTCGACGAGCTGCCCGAGCTCCCGGCCCTAGATCTCTCCCTTCAGGTCGAGTTGCCGAAGCTTTTCTCGCCGGCGCTCGACCGCTTCTGCGACGCCTTTGGCGAGGACGATCCCGAGGCCGCCCAAGAGCCGTTCGGCGAGCTGTTGCGGGCGGTCGACTCGCCTCTCGAGCGCGCTCGGCTCGCTCGCGCCGTGAGCGCGCTGCGCGCGCGAGGCCGGCTCGATGCCAAGCTTGCTGCGGTCGCCCTGATCGACCTCGCAAGCGCCTCTCGGGCGCTGATCGGCGCGAGCCTGATTCAGGCGGTCGCGGTCAGGGTCGGTGCCGCGCGAACCCCAGCCGGGGTCCTGCTCGCCGCCTGACGTTCTCGGGCCGCAAGCCCCGCGATTCCGCTGGACCGATGGCGGCGTCCGCTAGCGCTAGCCGGGCGTCGGCGGCTCGACGCCGAGCGTCTCCGCGATCTCCTCGATCGTCGCCGCCTCGTTGGCGGAGACGTCCTTGTGCGCCTCGGCGACCCGCTCGGCCAGCCCGACGATGAACCGCTTGTATTGCTCCACCTCCTCCGGCGTCGCCTTCCGCTCGAGCACCGCCACCGCCTCGCGGAGATTCTCCAGCTCGTGCTGCTTCAGCTCCTCGACCGAGCCCGCCCGGGTCCGATCCGTCTTCGGCTTCGAGGAGACGACCTCGTCGAGCAGCTCGCTCTGCCCATGCTCCTGGCGCGCCTCGCTATATGCCTTCGCCATCGAAAAGCTCTCCCGAAACGACCCCCCACGCTCCGACGCCGCCACCGCGAACCCCGCGCTGGTCGGCCCCTCCAGCACCTGCGTCCACTCCTCCTCGGTGAAATCAGCCTTCCCGGTCATCCGTTCTCCTTTCCTTTGGTCGGCCTCCAGCGTAGAGCCACGGGGCCGAAGGCGACCATCCTGATCCGGCCGCGGGTCGGCTCATATACCGCATGGCGCCTGCTGCTCGACGAGACCAAGCTCGCCGAGGCGCCGCCCCAAGAGCCGTTCGGCCCGATCTCGTGCCGACCGCATAGCCGGACCGGCAACGGAGATCCCCGCGAACGCTTCACTCTTTCGGCCCGCGGACCAGCCGCCCGCGAGGGCCAGTGGCGGTGGAGTTGAACTACTCCCGCAGACCGGCGGCTTCGAGCGCCTGGTGGAGGTCCAGGTACTCCCTCACTCGCAAGATCTTGTCGTCGCGCACCTCAAAGACGTGGAACAGGCGCTGGCTGATCTCCATCCCACTGTGGCGACCACGGCCATGGACCCTGACCGCCGTGACGACCATCTCGCCAGCCTCGATGACGTCGTCAATCTCGTCCATGGTTTCGTCCCAGGCCTCGAACCAGCGTTCGTGCCAACGGATAAGCGCGTCGTGCCCACGAATCGTCCCCGTTTCCTCGACCGGGTGGTACTCGCAATCCGGGTCAAACCGCGCGGCGACGTGCGAAGCAAAGTCAGCGTCCTGAGCGAGTCCGTTGAACGCCTCGAAAAGGCGTCGCACGATCTCGACGTTCTGCTCAGAAATTACGCATCACCCTGCCTCCGCGGTTGATGGTGTGAGCGTAACGGTCTGACCGAGTCGCTCGAGCTGCCGAACGAGGCGACGGGTGAGGTGCTCGGTGTCCACCCGGCGAGAGAAGTAGTCGCCGCCGAGCTCCTCGTAGGACTGGCGCCGCTCGAGGACGTGGTAGGCGCTGACGAGGATCGAGTGGGCGACGGCGACGATCGCCTTGGCGTGGCCGCGGCGGCTTTTGAGGCGCAGGTATTGGGCGTTCAGGTAGGTGCCGCGGGTGCGGCCCGAGGCGCTGTTGGCCGCCTCGATCAAGGCGGTGCGAAGCCAGCGGTTTCCCTT
>JBKPIY010000035.1:0-21470 GCA_046730475.1 Actinomycetota bacterium | reverse complement strand
CGCCGCCGCCGTCGCGGCGGCGCTGGCCGCCGCCGTCGCGGCGCCGGGGGAAGTCGGCGGCCCTGCGGCGGGCGACCTCCGCGTCCGAATCCTCGACGTCGGCCAGGGCGACTCGATCCTCCTCGACCCCCCCGGCGCCGATCCGGTCCTGGTCGACGCGGGCCCCGCTGACGCCGACGTCGGCGAGGAGCTCCGGGCGCAGGGGGTCGACTCGCTCGACGCCCTCGTCGTCACCCACGACCAGGCCGACCACGCCGGCGGGGCGTTCGGGGTGCTGCGCTCCTTGCGCGTCCGCCGCTTCGCCTTCGGGCGGCTCGGCCCTGATCTGCTGGCTGCTGCGCGGGGAGCCGGCAGCGGCCTCGCCCCCCTTGCCGAGGGCGATCGGGTTCGCGACGGTGACCTGCTCCTTGAGGTCCTCTGGCCGCCCCGGGAGCTGCTCGCCGGCCCCGTCGAGGAGCCCAACGACGTCGCCCTGGTGATCCTCGCGGCGTGGCGACATTTCTCGATCCTGCTCACCGCCGACGCCGAGGCCGAGGCGGTCCCGATCGACCCGGGGCCGGTCGACGTGCTCAAGGTCGCCCATCACGGGTCCCAGGACTCCGGCCTCGGCCGGCTGCTCGACCGGATCGTCCCCAAGCTTGCCGTGATCTCGGTCGGCGCCGGAAACCCGTACGGCCATCCGACCGCCCAGGTCCTCGGTGAGCTCCGCCGCCACCGGGTGCCCACCCTGCGCACCGACCGGGTGGGGACGGTGACGATCGACGCAGGCCCGAGTGGCTGGACGGTGAAGCGATGACCGTGGGCCCGAATACACTCGCCCCGTGGCCGAGATCAAGCCCGCCTACCTGATCGCTGGCGGCGACGAGGCGAAGATCGCCACCGCCTGTGCGCGGCTTCGCTCCCGGGCCGAGCGCGAGGGCGGCCCGGGCGCGCTGGAGCGCCTCGCGGCCGCCGAGGGAGGGCGGGCGCCCGACGCCGAGGTCTTCCTCGGCGCCCTGGCGACGATGTCGCTGACCGCGTCGCGGCGCTACCTGCTCGCCGACGGCGTCGAAGGGTGGGGGAGGGGAGACCTCGAGCGGGTCAGGTCCGGGCTCGGGTCGATTGCCCCCGACACGGTGGTCGTCCTGGTCGCCCACGGCAAGCCCCCGGCGCCCCTCGTCGAGGCGGTGGAGGGAGCCGGCGGTGAGGTCCTCGCCTACGAGGCGCCGAAGGGGCGGGAGCTCCCGAAGCGGCTGGCGGCGGACGCCCGGACCCTCGGCTTCGAGCTCACCCCCGAGGCCGCCCGGCTGGTCGTCGACAGGCTCGGCTCCAGGCCGCTCCGGCTCCGCAGCGAGCTCGAGCGCCTGGCGCTGTGGGCCGGCCCGGGGGGGACGGTGACGGCCGAGGACCTCGAGGCGATGATCGCCGACACCTCGGAGGCCGCCATCTGGTCGCTCGCCGACGCCCTTGTGGAGGGCGACGAGGCGGGCGCGCTGGCGGTGGCGGAGCAGCTCGTCGCCCAGGGCGAGGCGCTCCCGCGGATCGTCTACTCGCTGGCCCCGCGCCTCGCAAAGGCGCTGCGGGCGGCGCGCGAGCTGGAGGCGGGGAGGCCCCCGAAGGAGGTCGCCTCGGGGCTGTCGATGCATCCGTACGCCGCCCGGATGCTGGTGTCGCGGGTGAAGGGGCGCTCGCCCGAGGAGATCGGGGCCGCGATCTGCGCGATCGCCGACCTCGAGGTCTGGTCGCGGGGGGGCGCGGACTACGACGAGGTGGTCGCGTTCACCCTCGCCCTCCGGCGAGCCGCCGGCGACGTCCCGGCGGCCTAGCCGCTCGCGCTGCCCCCGCCAGCGCGAAGGCGCGCGGCGCGGGCCTTCTTGCGGGCGCCGGTGTTCCGATGCAGGGCGCCCTTCCGGACCGCCACGTCGATCCGGGAGACGAGCGCCTTGTGCTCGGCCTCGGCCCTGTCCGCCTCGCCGGAGCTGACGGCATCCTGGAGGCGCCGGAAGTAGGTCTTCACCGAGCTGGTGAGGCGCCTGTTCTCCAGTCGCTCGCGCTCGGAGCGCGCGATCCGCTTCTTCTGTGAGGCGATGTTGGCCATGCGAAAGAGAGTGCCCGCGGGGCGGGCGGCGAATGACTATAAGGAATCGCCGCATCGGCCGCACGGCCCAGCCGGACCCCGCCCGTCATCCTGAGCGCGTAGTGGAACGCCCCGACGAACAGTCAAGCTCGGCCGGCGCCCCAGAGCCGCAAGGAAAGCCCTTCGATCCCTGGAGCGCCGAGCCCGCCGATGGGCGCTCGTTCAACCCCGGCCTGGAGCCGGAGGACGGGCGCCGGCGCCGAGCCGAGCTCCAGGCTCGGCGCACCCCCCGCTACGACGCGCTCTCGATGGACACCGACACGTTCATGGCGATACCCGCCCCGCGCCCGTTGCGCCCGTTCGAGGCGCCCGAGCCGCTCGAGCGCGAGGGGCGCCTCGGTCGATCCACCCTGTTCTTCTCGATCGCGACCGCCTTCTCGCGGGTCGCCGGCCTCGTCCGCGAGATCGTCGCCGCGAGCTACTTCGGGGTCAAGGGTCCGATGTCGGCGTTCACGATCGCCTTCCAGGTGCCCAACCTGGTCCGCAGCCTGTTCGCCGACGCCGCCATCCAGGCCGCCTTTGTCCCGGTGTTCATGGAGCAGCTCGAGAAGGGCAACAAGCGCGAGGCCTTCCGGCTCGCCTCGACGATGATCTTCCTCGTCACCCTGCTGCTCGGGGCGATCACCGCAATCTTCGTCCTCGCCGCCCCGCTGATCGTTCCGATCTTCGCCCCGGGCTTCTCGGGCACCCTGCTCGATCTCACGGTCACCCTCTCCCAGATCCTGTTCCCGATCCTGATCCTGCTCGGAGTCACGGGGATCGTCGTGGGGGTGCTGAACAGCTACGACCGATTCGCCGCCTTCGCGGTCTCCCCGTTCTTCTGGAACGTGGCGATCATCGCCGTCCTCGTCCTCTTGGCCCCGGCCTTCTCGGAGAAGAACCGGATCTACGCGTACGCAATCGGAGTCCTGGTCGGGACCGTGATCCAGCTCGCGATCCCGGCCTGGGACCTGCGCCACACGCCGTTCAAGCTCGACTGGCGCGTGAAGCTGCGCCGGGCGGCCCGCTCCGCCGACGTCCGCCAGGTGCTGCTCCTGATGCTGCCGGTAACGCTCAGCCTCGGACTGATCAACTTCGACCTTCTCATCAACAGCATCTTCGGCACCCTCGTCTCCGACCGGGCGCCGGCGGCGATCGACAAGGCCTTCCGCGTCTACATGCTGCCGCAGGGGGTCTTCTCGGTGGCGGTGGCGACGGTGATCTTCCCGACCCTGGCACGGTTCGCCGCCCGCGGCGCCTACGGCGACCTGCGCTCGACGATGGCGAACGGCATGCGCCAGATCGTCCTCCTCCTGGTCCCGGCGGCCGCCGCGATCCTGGTCCTCTCGGTGCCGATGATCCGTCTCGTCTACCAGCGCGGCGCCTTCGACGCCTCCCAGACCGACCTGGTGGCGACGGCGCTCTTCTGGTTCGCCTTCTCGCTTCCCTTCAACGGCCTCTACCTGCTCCTCACCCGCACCTTCTTCAGCCTTCAGCGTCCCTGGATCCCCACCGCGATCGCGGCCGCCAACCTGGTGGTCGATGTGATCGCCTCGGCTGTCCTCTACTCACCGTTCGGGGTGGCGGGGGTGGTTGCCGGCACGGTGATCGCCACCGTCTCGAGCGTCGGCGCCCAGGCGGTGATCCTGCGCCGCCAGCTGGGAGGGATCGAGCTCGGGCGGCTGATCGACACCTCGATCCGGGTGACGATCGCGGCCGCCGCCCTCGCGGGGGCGGCCTGGGTCACCTGGAGCGGCCTCGACGCCGCCCTCGGCCGCGGCCTCGGCGGCCAGCTCGTGTCGCTCGGCGGCGGCCTCCTCGCGGGCGGCGCGATCTACTTCTCCGCGGTCACCCTCCTTCGGGTGCCCGAGGTCGAGCAGATCTGGCGCCTGGTGCGGCGGATCTAGGTCCTACCCTTGATCGCCCCGATGAAGCGGATTCGCAACTTCTCGATCATCGCCCATATCGACCACGGCAAGTCCACCCTCGCCGACCGGATCCTCGAGCTCACCGGGGCCGTCGACGCGCGCAAGCACCGCCCCCAGATGCTCGATTCGATGGAGCTCGAGCGCGAGCGCGGGATCACGATCAAGGCGCAGGCGGTCCGGGTCGAGTACCGGGCGCGCGACGGCCAGACCTATCTCTTGCATCTGATCGACACCCCGGGGCACGTCGACTTCTCCTATGAGGTCTCGCGCAGCCTGGCGGCGTGCGAGGGCGCGCTCCTGGTGGTGGACGCGGCCCAGGGGGTCGAGGCCCAGACGGTCGCCAACGCCTACGCGGCGATCGACGCCGGGCTCGAGCTGATCCCGGTCCTCAACAAGGTCGACCTCCCCGGCGCCGACCCCGACACTGTGGCCGCCGAGGTCGCCGATCTCCTCGGCGGCAACCCGGACGAGGCGCTTCGAATCTCGGCGAAGACGGGAGAGGGGGTATCTGACGTCCTCGAAGCGATCGTCGAGCGGATCCCGCCCCCCGACGGCGACACCGGCGCTCCGCCGAGGGCGCTGATCTTCGACTCGGAGTTCGATCAGTACCGCGGGGCGGTGGCCTACGTGCGGATGATGGACGGGACATTCGCCAAGCGCGAGCTGATTGCGGCGATGCAAGCCGGGACCCGGGCGGAGATCGACGACATCGGCTTCTTCGTGCCCGAGATGCGTCCCGCGGCGGGGATGTCGGCCGGCGAGGTCGGCTACGTGATCACCGGGATCAAGGACGTCACCAAGCTCCGGGTCGGCGACACCCTGACCAGCCGGGAGCGGCCCGCGTCGGAGGCCCTGCCCGGTTACCGCGAGGTGAGGCCGATGGTCTTCTGCGGCCTCTTCCCGATCGACACCGACCGCTACGAGGACCTCCGCGACGCCCTCGACCGCCTCGCCCTCAACGACGCCGCCCTCTCCTACGAGCCCGAGACCTCCGACGCCCTCGGCTTCGGCTTCCGCTGCGGCTTCCTCGGACTGCTCCACATGGACATCGTCCGCGAGCGGCTCGAGCGCGAGTACGACCTCGAGCTCCTCGCGACCACCCCGAACGTCCGCTACGAGGTGAGGCTGAACGGCGGCGAGCTGGTCGAGGTCCACAGCCCGACCGAGATGCCCGATCCGGCCGCGATCGACACGATCCTCGAGCCCTGCATCCGGGCCACGATCATCACCCCGAGCGACTACGTCGGGGCGGTGCTGGAGCTCTGCCAGAAGCGACGCGGCAGCCACGTCGACATCCACTACCTCTCCCCGCAGCGGGTCCAGATCCGCTACGACCTCCCGCTCGCCGAGATCGTCCTCGACTTCTTCGACCAGCTCAAGTCCCAGACCCGGGGATACGCGTCGCTCGACTACGAGCCGATCGGCAATCGCGCCTCCGACCTGGTCAAGCTCGACGTCCTCCTGGCAGGCGACAAGGTGGACGCCCTGTCCTTGATCGTCCATGCGGACGCGGCCTACGACCAGGGGAGGGCGCTGGTGGAACGCCTCCAGAGGACGATCCCCCGCCAGCTCTTCGACGTTCCCGTGCAGGCGGCGATCGGCTCGCGGGTACTGGCCCGGGAGACCGTCAAGGCGCTGCGCAAGGACGTCACCGCGAAGCTCTACGGCGGCGACGTCACCCGCAAGCGAAAGCTTCTGGAGAAGCAGAAGAAGGGGAAGAAGCGGATGAAGCAGGTCGGATCGGTGGAGGTGCCCCAGGAGGCCTTCCTCTCGGTGCTGGAGCTGGACGGGCGCTGAGCCGGGGAGGTCCGCGCCGTCGGCCTCGCGGCGCCTGACGTCGCGGCGGCCAAGACGAGTTTCGGGATCAGGCAGGGACCCGGGTCAGCGGCAGAGCCAGGCGGTTGCGGAGCCGCTCGACCGACTTCTCGGCGTCCGCGTCGGTGACGACGACCACCTCGCTGGCGGCGAACGAGCGAAGCTCGTCCTCGACCGCCTGGATAGGGTCGCTGTCGCCCACCGAGCCGCTGACCGGGAGCCCGGCGGCGGTCAGGGCCCCTGCCGATCGCGCCAACCGACGCTCGGCTTCGTCGCGGGCCCTGTCCTCGGCGGACAGCCACCGATCGAGGCGAGCGCTTCGGACCGGGACCAGGATCCGGACGTCTTCGGCGTCGGCGGCGAGCTTCGCCACCCGCTCGGCGGTCGGCGCCTCGAGCTCCACCGGGGCCAGCACCAGCACCCGCCGGCCCTTGCCCGCCGGCGCGGCGACCTCCATCGCCCGAAACGGACGGCTGCGGGCGGCGATCACGACGACCGTCACGGCCACCAGCGCCGTGACCGCGAGCCCCACGGCGCCGTTCAGCACCAGGAACGAGGCGACGATCGGGAGGGTGATCGCGGCCACCACCACCGGCAGGGCCCAGGCCTTCAGCCGGGTGTCACCCTGGGCGTCGATGTAGGTGAACCTCGGGGCCATGCCCGATCGCTAACCTCCTGCATCCCTGGGCGCGCCCGAGAACGCGCGCACCTGCACGTCAGCTTAGAATCGCCGGCCCCGTGGCGCTGAAGACGGACGCGATCGGCAAAGGGTGGCCGTCCACCACCTACGAGGTCGGGCGGGAGAAGATCCGCGAATACGCGGCCGTGGTGGGTGAGACCAATCCCGTCTACACCGACCGGGACGCGGCGCTGGCGGCGGGGTTCCGCGACGTGGTCGCCCCGCCGATGTTCTGCGTCGTCTACAGCGCCCCGGCGATGGCCCCCGCGATCCTCGATCCCGAAGTCGGGATCAACCTGGCGACGATGCTCCATGGAAGCCAGGAGTTCGCTTGGGACGAGCCCGTCTGCGCGGGCGACGTGATTACAACCACCCCCAAATGCCTGGAGATCTACGAGAGGGACGGCAGGGGCTTCTACGTGTTCGAGTCGACCTCGGTCAACCAGGACGGCGCCGAGACGGTGCGTGGGGCGTGGACGAACATCGTCCGCGGGGTGTGAGGAGGGGGCGTGGCCGAGCTGACCGAGCTGAGGGAGGGCGACCCGATCCCCGTGCTGAAGGTGACGCCGGACCGGTATCTGCCGCACCGCTACGCGGGCGCATCGGGCGACTTCAACCCGATCCACATCGACCCGGAGTTCGCCAAGCAGGTGGGCCTCACCGGCAACATCCTCCACGGGCTGTGGATGATGGCCCAGGTCGCGCGCGCTCATACCGAGGCCGCCGGGGGCGATCCCCGCGCCCTTCGGCGCCTTTCGGTCCAGTTCCGGGGGATGGGGTTCCCCGAGCAGGAACTGGTGATCTCCGCCACAGTCAAGGAGGCGACCGGCGGCGTCGTCGTCACAGACACCATCGCCGCCCAGGGAGACAACCAGGTGATTCGCAACGCCGAGGCCGAGCTGCGGGTTCCCTAGACCACTAGCGACGGAGGCGCGGCTCCTAGAATCAGGGGCGTGCTAAGCGAGCGACAAACGGCAATCCTGGCCGCCGTCGTCCACAGGTACGTCGAGGAAGGGCGCCCGATCGGCTCGCGCCTGGTCGCCCAGCGCAAGGACATCGACTGGAGCCCGTCGACGGTTCGGGCCGAGCTGGCGAGCCTCGAGGAGGCCGGGTACCTGACCCATCCCCACACCTCCGCCGGCCGCGTCCCGACCGACGCGGGCTACCGGTTCTACGTCGAGGAGCTGCTCGCCTCAGACGCCCTGCTGCCGGCCCTGCCCCCGGCCGAGCTGAGGCTGTCGCGGATGCGCCGGGAGGTGGACGAGGCGATCAGGGAGACGACCGCGGCCCTGTCCCGGATCACCGACCTCGTTGCCCTGGTGAGCACCCCGCCCCTGCACACGGCGAGCATCCACCGGGTCGAGGTCCTGAGGCTCCAGCCCCGGGTGGTGATGGTGGTGGTGATCGCCTCCAACGGCGGGGTCAGCAAGCGCGTGTTCAGCTTTGAGCGCGAGGTCGACCGCGGCCTCGTCGAGTGGGCCTCGAGCTACCTCAACGAGCGGCTGGCGGGCCTCGCCCTGGGGGCGAGGATGGCCGTCTCGCGCCTCGATGACCCGGGCCTCGGGCCGACCGAGAGAAGCTTCCTCGCCGAGATCGGCGGCGCCTTCACCGATCTGGAGCAGTCTGTGGAGGAGACGCTGTACGTCGACGGCGCCGCCACCCTGCTGTCGGAGTCCCACGCCGCAGACGTCCCTCACGCCGAGGAGCTGATGCGCGCGCTCGAGCGCCGGGTGAACCTGCTGAAGACGCTCCGCTCGGCGCTCGAGGAGCGGTCCGTGTTCGTCTGGATCGGGGCCGAGAACCCCCAGCCCGAGCTCCGCTCGGTCAGCGTCGTCGGCGCCAACTACGGGCTCGGCTACCGCAACCTCGGCGCCGTCGGGGTAATGGGGCCGGTGCGGATGGACTACGCGACCGCGATCGCCTCGGTCCGCGAGGCGGCCGTCGAGCTGTCGCGCTTCTTCGAGGCCGTCTACGACGAGTAGCAGCGATCCCCTGGGAGCCGAGCCGATGCCCCGCGACTATTACGAGGTCCTGGGAGTGGACCGGGCCGCCGACGAGGCCGAGATCAAGAGGGCCTTCCGCCGCCTCGCGCGCGAGCTCCACCCGGACGTCAACTCCCACGACCCGGAGGCGGAGGATAAGTTCAAGGAGGCAGCGGAGGCCTACGAGGTGCTCTCCGACGCCGACCGGCGGCGGACCTACGACACCTTCGGCCGCGAGGGCCTGCGCTCGGGCGGCTGGACCCCCCGGACCGAGGGCTTCGCCGGCGTCCAGGACATCTTCGATGCGTTCTTCGGCTCGGGCGATCCGTTTGGCGGGTTCGGCTTCGGGCGCCGCGGGCCGGCGGCGGGCGGCGACGTGGGGGCGATCGTCGAGATCTCGCTCGAGGATGTGCTCGAGGGCGGCGTCAGCGAGGTCTCCTTCGAGGCGATCTCGGTCTGCGAGCGCTGCCACGGCAACGGCGCCGAGCCCGGCACGCCGATCCGCACCTGCGATCGCTGCGACGGGACCGGGCAGATCCGCCGGATGACCCGGAGCATCTTCGGGCAGGTGATGACGGCGGCGCCCTGCGACCGCTGCGGAGGCGACGGGCGGATCCCGGAGGCGCCGTGCGAGCGGTGCGGGGGGGCCGGGCGGGTGGCCCAGTCGCGGACCTGGGAGGTGGACGTGCCGGCCGGGATCGAGGATCGCCAGCGAATCCGGATCGGGGGGGCGGGACACGCCGGCGATCCCGGCGCTCCCCAAGGCGATCTCTACGTCGAGGTCCGGGTGGCGCCCGACGAGCGCTTCACCCGCCAGGGCACCGAGCTGGTGTGCAACGTGCCGGTCGCCGTCACCACGGCGATGCTCGGCGGCGCCGTCACCGTTCCCACCCTCGAGGGCGAGGAGGCGGTCGAGGTGAGGCCTGGCACACAGCACGGCGACAGGGCCAGGCTTCGGGGGAAGGGAGTGCCGCCGCTCCACGGGGGGCGCCGGGGCGACCAGCACGTGGTCTTCGAGCTGGCGGTGCCGGCCACGCTCACGGGCGAGCAGCGCGAGCTCGCCCGCCGGCTGGCCGAGTCCCTGGGGACAGACGGCGCCGCGGACGCCGGAGCGAGGGCCGCCGCGGGCGGCCGCAGACGCCGGCGCCGCAGGCACTAGTGCGAGAGGACCGAGCTCGGCCGTGATCAGGCTCGCCGTCCGCTGCCCGCCCGAGCACTCGGAGCCGGTCCTCGCCCAGCTGCTCGAGCTTGCCCCCAACGGCGTCGAGGAGGAGCGCGGCCCGGGGTGGATCGAGTACGCGATCTACGGCCCTCCGGGCGAGGTGCCCGACCTGGGCGCGGTGCGGGCGGCGGCGGGTGACGCCGAGGTCGAGGTCAGGGCCGCCGCGGTCCCGGACGACTGGGCCGATCGCTGGTCGGACTTCCACAGACCGGTCGTTATCGGAAACCGGCTCCGGGTCCGTCCCTCGTGGTGGGGCCCGGAGGGGGATGCGATCGACGTGGTGATCGACCCGGGCCGCGCCTTCGGCACGGGTGCCCACGCCACCACCCGGCTCTGCCTCGAGCTTCTGATCGAACTCGCCGAGGCGGGGGAGGCTCAAGGACCGATCGCCGACTGGGGAACCGGCTCCGGGGTCCTCGCAATCGCCGCCGCCAAGCTCGGTTGGTCCCCCGTGGTCGCCTGCGACCGGGAACCCGAGGCGCTGGAGGCGGCGGCCGCCAACGCCGCCGCCAACGGCGTCGAGCTCGAGCTGGAGCGGGTGGATTTCCGCGAGCAGGCTGCCCCCGCGCGCTCGGCGGTGGTGGCGAACCTGACCGCGCCCCTGCTGCTCGATTGCGCCCGGTGGCTCGAGGGCGGGGAGGAGGTGCCCGAGATCGCCGTCTGCTCGGGGATGCTCGAGGGCGAGGCCGACGAGGTTGCGGCGGCGTTCGCCCCCGCGGGCCTCGCCGAGGCGGAGCGGCGGGCGGAGGGAGACTGGGTGGCCCTGGTCCTGCGCGGCGACCCACGACGTGAACGATCATTGGCCTGAGATGGAGCAGCCGGCAGACAGGGCGAGCCTCCCGATCGCCGTGTTCGACTCCGGGGTCGGGGGGCTGACGATCCTCCACGAGTGCCTCGTATGGCTGCCCGAGGAGGACTTCGTATACCTCGGTGACGACGGCCGCTTTCCCTACGGCGCCCGCACCACCGACCAGCTCCGCGACCACGTCGAGGAGGTGAGCCGGTTCCTCCTCGACCGCGGCGCGAAGCTGCTGGTGATCGCCTGCAACTCGGCCGCCTCGGCGGGCCTCGAGGTGGCGCGGGCGGTCGGTGCCGAATACGACGTCGAGGTGGTGGCGGTGATCGAGCCCGAGGCCGAGATCGCCGCTGCGATCACCGAGAGCGGTCGGGTTGGCGTCCTCGCCACCCCGGCGACGATCCGAAGCGGGGCATACCTGACGGCGCTCGCCCGCCAGCACCAGCGGATGACGGTGACCGAGGTCGAGGCCCCCGACCTGGCCGCGGTTATCCAGCGCGGCTACCCCTTCGACCAGACGGTCGTGGACATGGTCCGCAGCTACTGCGCGCCGCTTCGCCGGGCCAAAGCGGACACGGTGATCCTGGGCTGCACCCACTACCCGCTGGTGGCGCCGATGCTCCAACGGACCCTCGGCCGGAACGTGCGGCTCGTCACGGCCGGGCACGCGATCGCCGGAACGGTCCAGCGGGTGCTCGGCGAGCGAGGCCTCGAGACGCCCAACCGCGGTGAGGGCCAGTACCGGTTCATCTGCACCGGCGACCCCGGGACCTTCCGCGAGCTCGGCACCCGATTCCTTCAGATGCCGCTTGGCGCGGTTGAATTGGTGACGCTCGCCGAGGCTACCCTTTGACCGTGACCATTCTCGAGCAGGTTCAGGATGACGTCAAGCGGGCGATGAAGGCCGGCGAGCGCGACCGGGTCGGGGCCCTGCGGATGATCGTCAACGCCCTCCAGCAGGAGGCGAAGGAAGGGAAGGACGACGAGGTCGCCGCTCTCCAGCGCGAGCGCAAGCGCCGCCTCGACGCCGCCGAGGCCCTGCGCGAGGGTGGTCGGACCGAGCGGGCCGAGGCCGAGGAGGCCGAGGCGAAGATGATCGAGGCCTACCTGCCCGAGCAGCTCTCCGATGAGGAGCTGGCGGACCTGGTCGGCACCGCGATCGACGAAACCGGCGCCACGGAACCCCAGGACATGGGCAAGGTGATGGGGGTGCTGATGCCCTCCGTCGGTGGCCGCGCCGACGGCAAGCGGGTCAGCCAGGCGGTTCGCGAGCAGCTTGGCGCGTAGACAGCTGACCATCGACAACGCGATCGCCGCGGAGCTGGCGGGCTCCGAGGACGCGGTTCTCCGGGCGCTCGAGGGCCACCTCGGCTGCGACGTCTACCTGCGCGGCAACGTCCTCACCCTCGACGGCGATGCGGGGGACGTGCGCACCGCCGAGACCGTGGTCGAGGAGCTGGTCGACCTGATCGAGCACGGTCACGAGATCGCCCCGGGCACGATCGAGGCGGTGACAGGGGCGCTCGACGCCGACGAGAGCCCCGCCGAGATCCTCGAGGACGTGATCTGGCAGCACCGGAACACGCGGGTGGCGCCGAAGACCGTCAACCAGAAGCGCTACGTCGACTCGATTCGCAACCACACGGTCACCTTCGGGATCGGCCCGGCCGGCACGGGGAAGACCTTCCTGGCGGTGGCGATGGCGGTCTCCGCCCTGGTCCGGGGCGAGGTGAGCAGGGTGATCCTCACCCGACCGGCGGTGGAGGCCGGCGAGCGGCTCGGCTTTCTCCCCGGTGACATCCAGGCGAAGGTGGATCCTTACCTGCGACCGTTGTTCGACGCCCTCTACGACATGCTCGATCCCGAGCGGGTGAACGCGTACTTCGACCGCGGCACGATCGAGGTGGCGCCGCTTGCCTTCATGCGCGGTCGCACCCTCAACGACTCCTTCGTGATCCTCGACGAGGCGCAGAACACCAGCCCCGAGCAGATGAAGATGTTCCTCACCAGGCTCGGCTTCGGCTCGAGGATGGTGGTCACCGGCGACATCACCCAGATCGATCTCCCCCAGGAGGCAATCTCGGGGCTGGTCCAGGTGGGAGACATCCTGGGCGAGGTCCGGGACATCAAGTTCATCCGCTTCGACGGCGACGACGTCGTCCGCCACAAGCTCGTGCAGCGGATCGTCGCCGCCTACGGCGAGTTCTCCGAGCGCCGCTCGCGCGAGCGCTCGGCATCATCCGACGGGCCCGATGGGGCTCGAGAGTGACGGGCGTGGCCCCCGACCTCTCCGACGTCCCGCCTGAGCTCCACCAGGCGGTGGGCGCGGCCTTGCGCGCCGCGGGGATCGATGACGGGCACCTCGGGATCGAGCTCGTGGGAGTGGGGCGGATGCGAACCCTCAACTACGCCCACCGCGGCGTCGACGAGGCGACCGACGTGCTCGCCTTCCCGATCGACGACGCCGCCGAGCACCCCGGCCCGCGGGAGCTCGGCGATGTCTTCATCTGCCCCGAGCGCGCCTCCGACGTGACCGAGGCCGCGGTCCACGGCACCCTCCACCTGTGCGGCTACGACCACGAGGCCGACGGGGGCGAGATGCTCGCCCTCCAGGCCCGGATCCTCGCATCGCTCTAGAGGGGTCAGGTGTTGTGACCGCTCCGAGGGCGGGTTTCGTCGGCCTCGCGGGGCGCCCCAACGTCGGCAAGTCCACGCTGGTGAACGCGATCGTCGGCGCCCGGGTCGCGATCGTCTCCGAGCGCCCCCAGACCACCCGCCGGGCGATCCGGGGGATCGCGAGCGACGCCGAGTCCGAGTGGCAGCTCGTTCTCATCGACCTTCCCGGGGTTCAGCGCCCGCGCGACGCCCTCACCGAGCGGATGCAGCGAAGGGTGAAGCGGGAGATCGCCGACTCGGACGCGATCGTGTTCGTGGTCAACGGCGAGCAGGGGATCGGCCCTGGGGACCGGTTCATCTCGAAGGCCCTGCTCGCCGCGAACTCCGGAACCCCGGTCCTGTGCGCGGTCAACAAGGTCGACATGCTCAACAATGCCGAGGCGGCGCGGGCATTGGCGGAGGCCGCCGCCCTCGACGGCGTCGACGAGGTGTTCCCGGTGAGCGCCAGGACGGGCACCGGGCTTGAGCCGCTGATCTCGCGACTGGCGGAGCTGGTGCCCGAGGGTCCCTTCCTGTACCCGCTGGACCAGCGCTCCGATCAGCCCAGCGAGGTCCTTCTGGCCGAGCTGATCCGCGAGCAGATTCTTCGCCGAACCCGCGACGAGCTCCCCCACGCGGTCGAGGTCCAGGTGGAGGAGTCCACCCGGCGCGAGGATGGCCTGTTCGAGATTCGCGCCCGCGCCTGGGCCGAGACCGAATCCCAGAAGGCGATCCTGATCGGCAAGGGCGGCCGGATGATCAAGGAGATCGGCACCGCCGCTCGGGCCGAGCTCGAGCGCGAGCTCCGCGGCCCGGTCTTCCTCGATCTTCAGGTGAGGGTGCGGCGCCGCTGGCGCCGGGACGAAGGCCTGCTCGACCGCTTGGGGATCGAATAGGCGACTCGGTTAGCGCCTTTCAGGCCCAGTCGCGACGCCCACCTAAAATCGCCGGATGATCACCGACACCGAGAGGGCGACGGCGAAGGTCCGCTTCGACGAGCGGGGGCTGGTCCCGTGCGTGATTCAGGACTCGCGCACCGGCGAAGTGCTCACCCTCGCCTATATGAACGAGGAGGCGCTCGAGCTCACCTTGGAGACGGGCGAAGTCCACCTGTTCAGCCGCAGCCGTCGCGAGATCTGGCACAAGGGGGTTAGCTCGGGCAACGTTCAGCGCCTGCGGCAGATTCGCTACGACTGCGACGCCGACGCGCTCGTCGCCCTGGTCGAGCCCGCCGGCCCCGCCTGCCACACAGGCGAGCGCTCCTGCTTCTATCGCGACCTCGAGGGCACCGCGGACCCCGCCCCGGACGCGCCGCCCGCTCCCGGCGAGCCGGCGCCCGTGCCCTACGAAGCGCTCGCCGCCCTCGAGCGCACCCTGACGGAGCGCGCGCGGGAGCGGCCCGAGGGCAGCTACACGGTCGAGCTGCTCGACGACCCGCCCCGGATCGGCTCCAAGCTGAAGGAGGAGGCGGGCGAGGTGGTGAAGGCGGCCGCCTCGGAGTCCGAGGAGCGGGTGGCCGAGGAGGCCGGGGACGTCGTCTACCACCTTTCCGTCCTGCTCCTCTCCCGCGGGGTCTCCATGGCCGAGGTGCTCCAGGTCCTGAATGGCCGTCGCGGCTGAACCCCTTCCCGGGCTGGAGCCCGACCTCGAGCGCGCCCGCGAGCTTGCGCGCGACGCGAACGTGGTCCCGGTGCGCTTCCGGTTCATCGACGACTGCGAGACGCCCGTGTCGGCGTTCCTCAAGCTCCGCGGCGACGGACCCGCCTTCCTGCTCGAGTCCGCCGAGCGCGGCCGGCTCGGGCGCTGGTCGTTCCTCGGCTTCCGCCCGCGGGCGACCCTGCGCTGGAGCGACGGGGAGCTGCTCGAGTGGGGCGCCGACGGCTCCCCCGGGCGGGAGCCCGCCCGCCGCTCGTCCGCGCCCGACCCCTACTCCGCGGTCGCCAGCTACCTTGGCCGCTACGAGATCGCCGAGCCGGAGGAGCTGCCGCCGTTCGCCGGCGGCGCCGTCGGCTTCTTCGGCTACGACCTCGTCAGGACCGTCGAGCCGCTCGGGGAGCCAAACCCTGACCCGATCGGACTCCCCGACATGGCGCTCTCGATCTCCGATGTCCTCCTCGCCTTCGATCACCAGCGCCACGAGGTGACCGTGATCGCGAACGCCTTCATCGACGACCAGGGGGGGATCGAGGCGGCGTACGCCGGTGCGGTGGAGTCGATCGGAGCCGTGCGAGAGCGCCTCCGTCGCCCCGTGCCCGTGACCGCGGTCCGCCCGCGTCCGGGGAAGGTCGAATTCACGGCGAACATGTCGCGCCGCCAGTTCGAGGCCAACGTCTCCCGGATCGTCGAGTACGTGCACGCCGGTGACGCCTTCCAGGTGGTTCCGTCGCAGCGGTTCACGGCCGAGAGTCCGGTCGAGGCGTTCTCGATCTATCGCGGCCTCCGCACCGTGAACCCATCGCCCTACATGTACTTCCTCGATTTCGGCGACTTCCAGATCGCGGGGGCGTCGCCCGAGCCCCTGGTCAAGGTCAGCGGCCGCAAGGTCGAGACTCGACCGATCGCGGGCACCTATCCGCGCTCTGGCGACGAGGAGGAGGACCGCCGCCGGGCCGAGCGCCTCCTCCAGGACCCGAAGGAGCGGGCCGAGCACGTGATGCTCGTCGACCTCGGCCGTAACGATCTCGGCCGGGTGAGCGAGTACGGCTCGGTCACCGTCGACGAGCTGATGGTGGTGGAGACCTACTCGCACGTCCTCCACATCGTCAGCCAGGTGTCGGGTACCCTCCGCGAGGGGATCGGGGCGATGGACGTGCTCCGCTCGGTGCTGCCCGCGGGGACCCTGTCGGGCGCCCCCAAGGTCCGCGCGATGCAGATCATCGATGAGCTCGAGCCCGACAAGCGCGGCTCCTACGGAGGCGCGATCGGCTATCTCTCCTACACCGGCGATCTCGACACGGCCATCCACATTCGCACCGTGGTGGTCAAGGACGGCCTCATCCACGTCCAGGCAGGCGGCGGCACCGTCGCCGACGCCAAGCCCGAATACGAGTTCAACGAGTCGGTGAGCAAGGCGAAGGCCGTCTTCCGCGCGGTCGAGCTCGCCGCCGAGCAGCCGGAGTGGCCATGAGGAGCGGCTTCCGGCCGGGAAGGCGATGACCGCGATGAAGGTCCTGGTGGTCGACAACTACGACTCCTTCACCTACAACCTGGTCCAGTACCTGGGCGAGCTGGGCGCGGAGGTCGAGGTGGTCCGAAACGACAAGGCGACGGTCGACGAGCTCCTCGGCCGGGACGCCGACCGGCTGGTGGTGTCGCCGGGGCCGTGCACGCCCGCGGAGGCGGGGGTGTCGGTTGAGGCGGTGCGGCGGTTCGCCGAGGCGGGGATCCCGGTTCTCGGCGTCTGCCTCGGGCACCAGTCGCTGGTGGAGGCCTTCGGGGGGCGGGTCGTCCGCGGCGATCCGATCCACGGGAAGGCGGCCGAGGTTTCCCACGACGGCCGGACCGTGTACGAGGGGCTCCCGTCCCCGCTGGTGGCGGGCCGCTACCACTCGCTGGTTGCCGATCCCGAGCTGCCCGACGAGCTCGAGCTGACCGCGACCTACGGGACGGTGGTGATGGGGGTGCGGCATCGTGAGCTTCCGGCCGAGGGGGTCCAGTTCCACCCCGAGTCGGTGCTGACGCCGCAGGGCAAGCACCTGCTGGCTAACTTCCTGAGGGACTGAGGGCCCGCGCATCCCGTCACCGTGCCTAACGACATCCTCACCCGCGCCATCGACGAGATCTGCGATGGCACCCATCTGACAGCCGACCACACCTCGGCGGCGGTAGCCGAGATCATGGAGGGCCGGGCGGGCGAAGTCCAGGCCGCGGCCTTCCTCGTCGGTCTCCGGGCGAAAGGGGAGACGGTGGCCGAGCTGGTGGGCCTGGCGCGGACGATGCGCGAGCTCGCCGACCACGTCCCCTGCGCGCGCGAGGATCTCGTCGACACCGCCGGGACCGGCGGGGGCCCCACCACCTTCAACGTCTCGACCATCGCCGCCCTGATCGCGGCCGGTGCGGGGTGCGCGGTCGCCAAGCATGGCAACCGCTCGGCCACCAGCCGGTGCGGTTCGGCGGACGTGCTGGAGGCGCTCGGGGTGGCGGTCGACCTCGACCCGGGGGCGGTCGCCCGGTGCATCGAGGAGGTCGGGTTCGGTTTCATGTTCGCCCCCCGGCACCACCGCGCGATGGCGCACATCGTCCCGGTGCGAAAGGAGCTCGCGGTGCGGACGGTCTTCAACTTCCTCGGCCCGCTCACCAACCCCGCCGGCGCCCGGCGCCAGCTCCTCGGGGTGGCGGACCGCGGCTACCAGGAGACGATCGCCGAGGCGCTGATCGGGCTCGGCTGCGAGCGCGCCCTGGTCGTCTCCGCTGACGACGGCGTCGACGAGATCAGCGTCGACGGCCGCACCCGGGTGGTGGAGGTCCTCGACGGCCGCACCGAGGAGTGGTACCTCGACCCCTCCGACCTCGGGTTCGGCGAGTCCTCGCTCGAGGAGATCGTCGGTGGCTCCCCCGAGGACAACGCCAAGGTGGTGCGGTCGGTGCTCGCGGGCGAGCAGGGCCCTGCCCGCGACATCTCGCTCTTGAACGCCGGGGCCGCGATCCTGGTCGCCGGACGTGCCCAGGACATGGCCGGGGGGGTCGCCGAGGCCGCCGAGGCGGTCGACTCAGGCGCCGCCCGCGAGGTGCTCGAGAGCCTGGTGGCGCTGTCGGCGGATCTGGTCGGGGCGGGGGCGTAACGGTGGGAATGGTCGACGAGTTCGTGGCCGCGGCCCGTCAGGAGGTCGCCCGTCGGCGGGCCGAGGTCTCCGCGGAGGAGCTCGGGCGCCAGATCGAGTCCGGTGACGGCCAGCGTCCCTTCAGCGAGGCGCTCACCAGGCCGGGGCTGTCGCTGATCGCCGAGTTCAAGCGCCGCTCCCCGAGCTCGGGAACGATCGGGAGCGGGGCGGCGGTGGCCGCGGTGGCTCGCGCCTACGAGGCGGGCGGCGCCGCGGCGCTCTCGGTGCTGACCGAGGCGCCCCACTTCGGCGGCTCCCTCGACGACCTCCGGGAGGCCCGGGGGGCGAGCGGACTACCGATCCTGCGCAAGGACTTCACCGTGGATCGGTACCAGCTGTATGAGGCGGCCGCCTACGGCGCCGACGCCGTGCTGCTGGTGGTCGCGGCCCTCGGCGACCGCCAGCTCGCCTCCCTGTACGAAGAGGCGCGCGAGCTCGACCTCGACTGCGTCGTCGAGATCCATGGGGAGGAGGAGCTCGATCGCGCCCTCGCGATCGGCGCCGAGGTCCTCGGGATCAACAATCGCAATCTCGACGACCTGTCGGTCGACGTCAACACCACCTTCGAGTTGATCACCGACGTCCCCGCCGGCAAGACCGTGGTCTCCGAGAGCGGGATCTCCGAGCGCGAGACGCTGGATGAGCTCGACCGGGTGGGCGTCGACGCGGTCTTGATCGGCGAGGCGCTGATGCGCGCCGACGATCCGGAGGCGAAGGTCCGCGAGCTCACCGCTGACGAGGATTCCACCCGCGAGCACCCTCTTTAGGAAACCGGAAGGCGCGTCTTAAGGGTGGTTGAGGGCCGGCCGCGATCATCGTCGGCGTGAACAAGGCAGGGCGACTCCTCAGTACTCCCTTCGGGTCCGCGGTCGCGGGAGGCCTGGTGGTCGCCATCGTCGGGCTCATCGCGATCAACGCGGGGTGGATCGACACCGGCAGCAACAGCGGCACCGACACCGCCGGGCTGGCGCCCGCGCCGCCGCTCACCCGCACGGCGAGCGACCAGAGCAAGGGGCTGACCGTCAACCAGATCTATCAGCGCGACGCGAACGGGGTCGTGTTCATCAAGGCGCAGCAGACCCAGCAGGTTGCGAGCCCCTTCAACCTCTTCCCCCAGGAGCAGAGGAGTACCGCCACGGGATCCGGCTTCGTGATCGACACGGCCGGTCACATCCTCACCAACAATCACGTCGTCCAGGGGGCCGACAGTATCGAGGTCAGCCTTGGCGACAACAAGTTCGTGAAAGCGGACCTGGTCGGCGAGGACCCGTCGACCGACCTCGCCCTGCTCCACGTCGACCCCGCCGCCCTCGACCTCCATCCGCTTCCGCTCGGCGACTCGTCCCAGGTCCGGGTCGGCGATCCGGTGGTCGCGATCGGCAACCCGTTCGCGCTCGACCGCACCGTCACCAGTGGGATCGTCAGCGCGCTCCAGCGCGAGATCAAGGCCCCGAACGGCTTCGCGATCGACCACGTGATCCAGACCGACGCCGCGATCAACCCCGGCAACTCCGGCGGCCCCCTGATCGACGCCTCCGGCCGGGTGATCGGGATCAACTCCCAGATCGAGTCTCAGAGCGGCGGCAACGAGGGCGTCGGCTTCGCCGAGCCGATCAACACCGCCCGGAGCGTTGTCGAGCAGCTGCTCAAGAACGGCTCGGTCGAGCGCGCCTACCTCGGGATCACCGGCGCCGACATCACACCGGGGATCGCTCGGGCCCTCAACCTGCCGGTCAGCCAGGGGGCGATGGTCGAACAGGCCTTCAAGGGCGGCCCCGCCGCCGACGCCGGAATCCAGGGCGCGAGCGGCGAGGCGACCATCCAGGGACAGAGCTTCCCGATCGGCGGCGACATCATCGTCGCGATCGACGGCAAGCAGGTCTCGAGCATGGACGACGTGATCAAGGCGGTCGGCGCCCATCACCCCGGGGACCAGATCACCGTCACGGTCGAGCGCGGCGGCAACCGGCGCGACGTCCAGGTGACGCTCGGCAACCGCCCGGCGCAGATCCAGGACTCGGTCTCGCCGTCCCAGCCCTAGCCGGCCTCAGCGGCTCGCGGCGTCCGGGCTTCGCGCACAAAAGCCGGAGGCCGCGGATCCGGCCTCAGCGGCTCGCGGCGTCCGGGCTTCGCGTAAAGGAGCTGGAGGTCGCGGATCCGGCGCTCGCGGAAGCCGCCCTCGCTGAGCGCCAGCCACAGGGTCCACAGGCGCCGGAAGCGCTCGTCGTAGCCGAGCTCGCCGGCGAGGTCGGCGTTGGCGGTGAACCGCTCCCGCCACATCCGCAGGGTCTCGGCATAGTGGGCGGAGATGTCCTCGAGCCAGACCGTGCTCATGTCGGTCTCGCGGGCGACGCATCTCTGGATCACCTCCAGCGACGGCAAGCACCCCCCCGGGAAGATCAGCTGGTTCGCGAACCCGCGCGCGGCCTTCTCCAGCTCGTAGGCGCGATCGTCGATCACGATCGCCTGGAGGAAGAAGAGGCCGTCGTCGGCGAGGAGCTCCGAGCAGCGACGGAAGAAGAGGTCGAAGTACTGCCATCCGACCGCCTCGATCATCTCGATCGAGACGAGCTTGTGGAACCTGCCGTCGAGGTCGCGGTAGTCGCGGAGGAGCACCTCGACCCGGTCGGCGAGGCCGGCGCCGGCGATCCGCCGCAGGGCGCCCTCGCGCTGCCGCTCGGAGATCGTCGTCGTGGTCACCCGGCACCCGTAGCGGGAAGCGGCGTGGGCCGCGAGCGCGCCCCAGCCGGTGCCGATCTCCAGCAGGTGGTCGTCGGGCCCGAGCTCGAGCGCCCGGCAGATCCGCTCCAGGCGCGACTCCTGCGCCTCCTCCAGGGTCGCGTCGGGCCGCGGGAACCAGGCCGACGAGTACATCATCGACTCGTCGAGGTAGAGCGAGAAGAGGTCGTTGCCGAGGTCGTAGTGAGCGGAGATGTGGCGGCGGCTGGCGCCCCTGGTGTTCCGGGGGACGTGGCGGATCGTCCGATCCAACCCCGCCAGCAGGGGGTGAAAGCGCCGCCGCCAGCGGTCGAGGCGGGGCATGTTGCGGGCCCCGATCCGGGCCAGTGCCACCAACTCGTCGCAGTCCCAGGCGCCATCCCGGTAGGCCTCGCCGAGGCCCGCGCTGCCGCCGAGCGCCGCGCGCCAGAAGCGGTCGGAGTGGATCTCGATCGTGGCGCTCAGCCCGGAGCGGGGGTCGCCGAACGCGAGTGGCGCGCCGCCGGGCTCGACCAGCTCCAGGCGACCATCCCGGAGCTCCTGGAGGACTCGAAGGACGAGGCGCCTGGACAGGCGGTGGGCCATCCCTGCCGGAGAGTAAGCGATGAACACCTACCCTTTCTCGGCGATGACACGCGTGAAGATCTGCGGGGTGACCCGCCTCGGCGACGCCGAGGCGGCGATCGCCCGCGGCGCCAGGGCGCTCGGCCTCAAACACAGGCCCGGCCGCCCCCCCCCGGGCGAGCCCGCCCGCCCCGCC
>JBKPIY010000034.1:0-25401 GCA_046730475.1 Actinomycetota bacterium | reverse complement strand
CCTCCATCCTCAACCTGCTCGCCCCGCCGGTTCTCGTCGCCGCCCTCTCGATGTCGCTGCTCGACCGGACCGCGCAGACGACCAACTACCTGCAGAGCGGCGGCGGCAGCCAGTACCTCTACGAGAACCTCTTCTGGTTCTTCGGCCATCCCGAGGTCTACATCCTCGCCCTGCCGGGCTTCGGCATCCTGCTCGAGCTGCTGCCGGTCTTCTCGCGCAAGCCGCTGTGGGGCTACCGCCTGGCGGTGGCCGGAATGCTCGGCGTGACGCTGCTCAGCTTCCTCGTCTGGCAGCACCACCTGTTCGTGAGCGGGATCAACGCCAACCTGCGCCCGTTCTACATGCTCTCGACGGAGCTGATCTCGATTCCGACCGGGCTGACGTTCCTCTGTGGACTGCTGACGATCTGGCGCGGCAGCATCCGCTTCACGGTCCCGATGCTCTTCGCGCTCGCCTGGTTCTTCAACTTCCTGATCGGCGGCCTCTCCGGGGTCTTCAACTCGGATACGCCGAGCGACACGACCGAGCACGGCAGCTTCTTCGTGATGGCCCACTTCCACTACACGATCATGGGCGGGCTCATCTTCGCCTTCTTCGCCGCGGTCTACTACTGGGTGCCGAAGATGACCGGGCTGCGGTTCAACGAGCGCTTGGCGAAGATTCACTTCTGGTCGATGTTCGTCGCCTTCAACTCCACCTTCGGGCCGCTGTTCGCGCTCGGCCTGATGGGGATGCCGCGCCGGGTGGCGACCTACGCCTCCGATCTGCAGGGGCTCAACATCTGGGTGTCGGTGTCGGCCTTCGTCCTCGGCCTCTCGATGCTGGTCTTCCTCGCGAACGTGCTCTATTCGATCGTCCTCGTCCGCAAGCCGGCGGAGGCGGACCCGTGGCGCTCGAAGTCGCTCGAGTGGCAGCTCCCAACCCCCGTGCCACTGCACAACTTCGACCGGACGCCGGTCATCGACGCCGACCCGTACGACTACGGGACCCCTCCGGTCGTGCCCGCACCGGCGGGTGGAGCAGCCGGGGTGGCGGGATAGGGCATGGTCAGGCTGGGAAGAGAACCGCCCGCCTCCGAGGGATTGGGGGGCGAGCCGCCCGAGGTCCACGAGCGCAACCTGTGGATCGGCGCCCGCGTGATGGCGGGTACGGCGATCATGTTCTTCGCGGCCTTCGTCTTCGCCTACTTCTACCTGCGCTCGATCAACAACTCGGGGCGATGGCACCCCGACAACGTCGATGCTCCCAAGGCCTACGGCGCCGCGATCGTGATCCTGTTCGTGGCGAGCGCCGGAGCGCTTGCCTATGCGGCGCAGGCGGCGAGCAGGCAACGCCAATGGCTCCCGGCCGCCGGCCTCTCGCTCGCCCTCGGGGTGGCCGGTTGCGTGGTCCAGGGGTTCGAGTACGCGCACCTCGGCTTCGGCCCCCAGAATGGCGGCTACGCGAGCGTGTTCATCGGCTGGACGGTCTTCTTCGTCGTCTTCGCCCTGATGGCGTTGTATTGGGTCGAGATCCTGTTCGCCGAGGGGCTGCGCAACCGAACCGCGTCCCGGATCCACGTCCCCCCCGGAATCGGCGATGCGGCCTTCTACTGGTCGCTTCTCGTCGCGATCGGCGTCCTTTCCTGGGCGATCCTCTACCTGTTCTGAGCCTGAGCGATGTCCGATCTGGCGACGCCATTGGATTGGACCGGCGGGCCGGCGCTCGCCTGGGTGCTGTCCGCGGCCCTGCTCTACTGGCTGGGCGGCCGGGGTGCAGCGCGACCGCGCTCGGACGCAACCCGCCGATGGCGGACGAGCGCCTTCGTTGCCGGGCTCGCCACGGTCGTCGTCGCCCTCGACTCTCCGATCGACGACCTGGCCGACCAGCTTCTCTGGGTGCACATGCTCCAACACATCCTGCTGCTGCTGGTGGCCCCGCCCCTGCTCGCGCTGGCGCGCCCCTGGAACCGGATGTGGCACGGCCTCCCCCTGGGGATCCGTCGGTCGGTTGCGCGCGGCCTCGCCGAGGGCCGCTGGTCGGCGCCGCTTCGGGCCGCGGCGGGCGTGCTCACAAGGCCCGTCCCGTCGTGGTTGCTGTTCAACCTCGTGCTGGTCGCATGGCACCTCCCGGGCGCCTACGACGCCACCCTGACCTCACCGTTCACGCATGCGATCGAGCACGCGCTCTTCTTCGGAACCGGACTGCTGTTCTGGACGAGGGTGATCGACTCGCCACCGTGGCGCTCGCGGCTCAACGATGCCGGCCGTGCCGTCTACGCCGGCTCGGCGATGGTGGTCAGCTGGTTGCTCGCGATCGTGCTCGCGCTCGCCACCAGCCCTCTCTATGCCCCTTACGCCGCCGAAGCGAGCCGGCCGGGCGGGCTGACGGCACTCGCCGACCAGCAGCTTGCCGCCGGCGCGATGTGGGTGATCGGATCGATTCCGTTCACGATCGCCATCTTCTTCGTCGTCTATCGCTGGTTGGAGCCCAAGCGCTCGAGCGGGCCCTCCGGAGGCGCCCGCCAGCTGGCCGGAAACCCATAACCGAGGAGGAGGAGGATGCAGGCTCCGCAACACCCGCTCGTCGCAGTCTCCATCGTGGGCCAGGGCATCCTCACCTGGGCGATCCCCCTCGGGGTCTTCCTAGCCGTATTGCTCTGGTACCTGCTCGCCCTCCGTCGGCGCCACCCGGAGTGATTTGAGCACGATCGGCTCCCGGCACGGCCGAGGAGGCGCGATCGCCATACTTTTGGGACGGCTCAGGGTCGCCTCGGTCGGCGGGCGGAGCGAGCAGCAGCCGATGAGCTCCTACTTCAGCGCCATCACAAGCGGACGTCGGGACGCCGGTTCCCGCCGAGCCGCCGTGCTACCCGGCGTGCTTGCAGTGGCCCTGCTGGTCGCCGGCTGCGGCGGCGGCGGGACCGCGACCGATTCCGCCTCTCGCGCGGTCAAGTTCGCGGGCCTGCCCGCCTCCCCCTCGAAGCCCGCCCCCCCGCTCGTCCTGCGGGACTCCCTCGGGCACCGGGTCGACCTCGAGCAGTACGGCGGCAAGGCGGTCCTCGTCACCTTCATCTACGACCACTGCCCCGACACCTGCCCGCTGATCGTCGCCAACCTCCGTGTCGCTCAGACTGAGCTCGGCCCCCGGGCCAGGGACCTGCAAGTCGTCGCGGTATCGGTGGATCCCGTCGGCGATACCCCGAGGACCGTCAACGCCTTTCTCAGAGCCCACGGGATGCGGGGGCGGATGGAGTACCTGATCGGCTCCCGACCCCAGCTGGAGAGGGTGTGGCGCAACTGGGACGTCGTCTCAAGGTCGCCCAACAGGGGCAACCCCGCACAGGTCGAGCATTCCGCGCTCATCTACGGAATCGACGCCTCCGGGAGGATCACGACCCTGTACCCGTCGAACTTCCGCCCCCGGCAGATCGTCCATGACGTTCCGATCCTCGCCTCTCGGTAGTGCAGGGCCAGGGATCCGTCGCCTCCTGCGGATCGGGCTGGTGGCGCTCGGCGTGATCGGGGCTCTGATCGCGGCGGAGCTGCTGAGCGGAAGCTCCGGCTCGGGAGAGGGCAGGCCCGCACCACAGCTGCCGACGAGCGTGCTCGTCCCGCCCGCGGTCCGGATCGAGACGCTGCGCGGCGAGCCGGCCGCGATCAACTTCTGGGCGAGTTGGTGCGAGCCCTGTCGGCGAGAGGCCCCCAACCTGGAGCGCCTTTCGCGCTCCCTCCACGGGAGGGCACGAGTGGTCGGCGTCGATTGGACCGACGGCCTCGGCTCGGCTCGCTCGTTCATCCGCCGATACCACCTGACCTACCCGAATCTTCGCGACGCCGAAGGGGTGGTGGGCCATAGATACGGGCTCTACGGCCTGCCGACCACCTTCATCGTCGACTCGCGGGGGAGGATCGCCGATGTCCTCCCCGGTCCGCAGTCGGCTCCGGATCTGCGGCGCGCCCTCCGCGTGGCCGGCTGAAGCCCGGATTCTTAGGAACACCACATCCGAGGCTCAGCCTGCTCCCAGGTTCTTGGGGAACCCTGGTGCGGACCGAACGGATAGGACCGAGGAGGATGATCGAATTGACGATGGCTCTGATATTGGCCTTGAACGGAGTGGCGGTCGCCGGCCTGCTCGGGCTGTTGACGGCTGCGATGCGGCTGCCTTACCGCCTGCCGAGCTCGCCTCGAGGCGAGGCGGCGGCCCCCCGAGCGCGGGGCGCCCGAGAGATGAGAATCCCCCGTCCGCACGGGGACATACGGGACCGGCGCGATCACGTACGGGACCGGCGCGATCGCCCCGAGCCCGTCTACTCGCGTTAGACCCCCGCGGGGGAGCTCACGCGATCACGACGTCCAGCGCCAGGGCGCCGTACAGAAGGGCGAGGTAGAGCAACGAGAAGTGGAACACCCGTCCGGCGCGTGCGGCGGTCGGCGCTCGGGCGAGCCCCAGGGCGAGGGCGATGAAGGTCGCATCGAGAGCCAGCGCGGTCGCCAGGTAGACCCCCCCCACCGTGTGCCACAGGAACGGCAACAGGGTCGTCGCGGCGAGCACGAGCGAGTAGGCGAGTATCCGGCGTGAGGTCTCGCGATCTCCGCGGACGACGGGCAGCATCGGGATGCTGGCCGCGGCGTACTCGCGCTTGATCAGAAGGGCCAGCGCCCAGAAGTGGGGCGGAGTCCAGAAGAAGATGATCAGGAAGAGGAACGCCGCAGGCAGGGTGAGATTGCCGGTCGCCGCCGCCCAGCCGACGAGCGGCGGCACCGCGCCGGCGGCGCCGCCGATCACGATGTTCTGCGCGGTGGACCGCTTCAGCCAGCGCGTGTAGACCAGCACGTAGAAGAGATTCCCGATCAGCGCCAGCACCGCCGCCAGAACGTTGACCAGGCTGGCCAGCAGCACGAACGAGAAGGCCGAGAGCACCAGCCCGAACTCGAGGGCGCGCGGAGCGGTGAGTCGACCCGCCACGATCGGTCGGCTCGCGGTGCGTTTCCCCATCAGGGCGTCGATATCGCGATCGAGGTAGTTGTTGAGCGCGCTTGCCCCGGCGCAGGCGAGCGCCCCGCCGGCCAGCACCATCGCCAGCTGCCACAGCCTCGGCACCCCCTGTGCGCCGACGAACATGCCGCCTGCGGCCGTGATCAGGAGCAACACCATGATCCGCGGCTTGGTGAGGGTGACGTAGTCCTTCCAGGTACCGGCCGGCACAGGCTCTCCCCGGAAGGCGGCGGCCGTGGTCAGCCAGACCGCGGCGAGAGTCAGAGCCCCGAAGGCGAGGTGAAGGGCGGCGGCCCAGCGGGCGTGGCCCGCGAGCGCCACGATCACCCCGAAGCCGCTCTCGACCCCGAGCAAGCCAAGGGCGGCGATCGAGATCGGCAGCAGCCGGCGGTGGACACCGGCGGCGGCAATCACCACGGCGGCCACCAGTGGCGCCGCCAGGATCCCCAGCGCCCTGTGGGGAATGCCGAGGTGGAGGGCGCCGCTGACCACCACCAGCGTGGTCACGCCAGCGGCCCCCAGCGCCGCCAGGCGAAGCCATGCGCCGGGCGCCGCTTCGCCGGCGGGCGACACCCACGCTGCCCTTCGGTCGGCAACCAGCTGCTTCTCGCGACCCATGCCAGCCTCCTTCACTGACTCTGAGCCTTGGGCGACATGGTACGCCCTATCGAGCAATTATCACTCCGGCTTCAAGCGTTGTTAAACGAGCAAGCCCCGGCATCGGCCCTTCGGGCTCCTTAGAGGAGGAGGCGGTCCCTGACAACGGCGTCGATCGCGCCTGGTTCGTAAATCGCCCGCAGCGGTTCACCGCGGGCTTAGCTCACCTCGGAGCCGACCAGCGCCCCCATCTTCCAGTCGGAGCCCTCGCGGACCATCGGGATGGCGGACTTGACCCCGCCGGCGGAGCGGTAGATGACGGCTGCGGTGTCGCCCTTGACCCGGACGCTCAGGATCGCCGTCACGGCGGCGGTGCTCCTGGCCCTCTGCTCGGCAGGCATCGCCGCGCTCACGGCGCCTACGAGCTTCCCGCAGTCGGCTCCCTTCAGCCGGGGCGACAGGCTCGTGAATTGTTCGAGCTCCCTCCGAGTCCGGGTCGCCAGGTAGGTGCAGGACCGCGCCCAGTCGCCGTCGGCTCGGGCGTCGAAGTAGCCTCGGAGCGCCGCTGCCACGGCGGCGCGGTCGGACTTGTCTGCCTCCGCACCGTAGGTTTGGATGTTCCCGGAGGCGGTCGTCTTGCTCGAGCTCCCACCGCCACCTCCGCACCCCACGACAGCCAAGGCAACCAGAGCCGCCGCCAGAGGCAGCAGGCGGCCGGTTCCGGTGGTCCCGCGAAGCATGCGCAGAATCCTACGGTTTGGCCGCCGCCCGCGTCGCCGGTCGCCTCCTTCAGTACCGGGCGGCGGTCGAGTACCCTCGTCCGCGAGCCGACGTAGCTCAGCTGGTAGAGCACTTCACTCGTAATGAAGCGGTCCCCGGTTCGAGTCCGGGCGTCGGCTCTTCGGGCTGCCAGTGCTAGCGGAGCGCCCGCAGCCGCGCTCGCATGAAGTCGAGGGCGGCGCGGCGCTGGTTCCCGGCGGCGAGCAGGTCGGAGTAGGTGAGCTCGGCGCCGGTGAAGCCGGTCGCGTTCCAGAGCTCGCCGGTGAGATCGGCGCCGAGCGGGAGGACGTAGAGGTAGGGCTCGTCGTGGTCGTCGTCGCCCGGGGAAGCGCCGTAGGTGGCCCGGCTACCTGCCGACTCCTTTCCGAGGTCGAAGGCGATGTCGAAGTGTTCGGGCCAGAGTTGGGTCAGGGAGGGGTCCTCGTCGGTGTTCTCCCCACGGAGCTCCTCGAGGACCGAGCAGGCGAAGCCGTAGAACTCGCCGAGGGCGTGGGCGGCGGCGACGTCGACGCCGTCGAGCGGCTCCCGCGACTCCACCTCGCCGCGCTGGCGGACCAGCTCGCCGTGCTGGACCCGGACCTGGCAGTCGACCCCGTCCTGATCGAAGAAGGGGGTGCCGAAGCCGCACCGGGTGTAGCGCAGGGCGATCTCGTTGTCGGGCTTGCGGGCGGGCGAGACGACATCCTCCGCCACCTTGTGGAGGGCTTCGCGGGTATCCGCGAACCCCTCTGGGAGGGGCTCGAGCCGGCGCCACGCCCCGAGCCAGCGCTCGGCGCACCAGCTCGCGAGATCGGGTTTGTCCGCGGCGAGCTCGTCCCAGGTGAAATCGCCGTGCTCGCTCACCGGGGAGACGAGCCGGCGGCCCTCCGGGACCTCGCCCGCGGCGACCGGATCGTCGGCATAGGGAGGCTCGGTGACCGCCGGGGGCGAGGGCTCGAGCACCCGGGCCTCGAACTCGCCGCCGAGCCGGTCCTCGGCCTCCGCCCGCGGGTTCACCTCTCCCTCTCCGCGTTCATCTCGTCGTAACAGTAGTGCCAGCGCGCTGGAGGCCGGTCCGGCTCTGGCGAAGGGAATTGGCGGCATTGCTCTCCGCTTCGAGCCGCGCGGTGGGGCGGAAATGGCCGGCGCGGGCGACCCGCGCGCGCTGGCGCCGGCGCTGCACCGCCGCGCTTTGGCTTCGAACCATCGACGACGAAACGAAGTAGTGGTCGACGTAGTGGCCGCAGGCGGCCGAGATCGGGACGGTCTCCTCGGGATCGGGGCGGGTGGCGGCGAGCTTCCCGATCACCGCCGGGCGGTCGACGCCCAATAGCCGCTGAAGTGCCGATACTCGGTGCACCTGGACGGTGACCTTGACCGGGCCGCCGGGGGAGCGGATCTCACCCACCCGCCACCAAGGGCCGTACCGGAAGGGAACCGCCCCGTCGACCGACGCGGGGAGCTCGAAGCTGTGCCCGGCCGCACGCACCGTGACGCCCCGAAGCGGGCTCAGGTACTGAAGAGAGAGGAGCCAGCGTCCGCGGGGCAGGTCCACCGTTCGCGTTGCCGAGGTCCCGGGGGAGAGCTGGTTCCCGGGGCGCCAAGTGGTCGGTTGCGCGACCATCGGTGGCTGCCGGAAGATCGTCGCCGAGGTCCCCACAGCCAACGCCCGGCGCCCGTCCGCGGCCTCCGAGCGGCAGCGGAGGAGCTTGCCGGCTTTGCCCTTCTCGCCCAGAACTCGCGAGTCGAGCGGGGTGGGGCCAACTCGCTTCCAGAGCTCATAGGAGCGCGTCTGTGCGACCAAGCGCAGGTTCGGCGGCGGCGCCGAGCGGTAGGGGGCGCGGGTCACCAGCACCCACTTGAACAGGTCGTAGACCTCGGGTGGGGCCGAGTCGAAGTCGAGCGGGAGAACGTAGTCCTTGCCGCGGGTTGAGGGGACGATGATCTCGGCGTTCAGGAACGGGCTCGCAACCTTCGTGCTGCGGAGCTCGTAATCGGTGAACCGATCCGTTGTCAGCGACAGCACCCAGCCGTCTCCGACGCGCGCTCGGATCGCGTTGAGCTCGTTGGCGTGTGTGTTTGGGGCGACAATCGCGTCACGCAGTGCCACGAACGTCGATGACGCCGCCACCACCGCGAAGGCAGCCGCGAGCGCGTACCGGGCCCAGCGCGCCGACCCGGGCGCCGGCTGGCGGCGGCGGCCGACCTCGGCCTCCCGCCCCGGCGTCAGCAGCGAGGCGACCAGCATCAGCATCACCAGCGCCGCCGGGACCGCGAGCGCCTTCGCCTGGACGTAGAACCCCGCCCTCGCCAGCGCCCCCAGATAGATGGCGCCGGCCGCCGCCACCCCGAGAGGGATCGCGAGCGACCCTCGGCGAAGCCACCAGAGCGTCGCGTAGGCCAGGGCAAGTAGGCCGATCGCCGCGAACAGGGCCCACGCGGGTGGGCCCGAGGTCCCTGCCAGGTAGTTGCCGTGCGGCCACGCCCCGAGGGTCTCCAGAGGGGAGACGGCCTGGCGCAGCTTCGAGTTGCCGGAGATCGTCTGCTCGATCCCGCTCCGCTCCTGGAAGCTCACCGCCCGGTCGATCTCGCTGGCACCCGCCACCAGGAGGACCGCGGCCCCGACCGCCACCAACGGCGCGGCGCGGCGGAATGCCAAGCCGAGGTGCCGGCGCCGAAGCGCCCTGGCCGCTCCGGCGAGCGCCAGCAGCGCGGCCGCGCCCGCCAGCCAGTAGAGGCCGGGATAGCTGTAGACGGAGAGCGACCCCGCGGCCAGCACGCCGAGCGAGACCGCGAGCGCTCGGTCGCCCGGCCACTCGCGCTCGAGCCTCGCCAGCGCCACCACGAAGGCGAGCACGATCAGCGCCATCGCCGTTTCCTTGAACCCTCCAATCGCGAACGCCGAGGCCCCCATGTACGGGAGGGCGACGAGCGCACAGGCGAACGTCCGGCGGACCGCCGGAAGATCGCGCAGGGGCCCGACCGCCGTCAGCGCCGTCAGCACCGCCACCGCGATCAGCAGCCCGGCGAATGCGTCGGTCATCTCGAAGCCGAAGACCTGGCCGAGCGAGGCGGCCAGGGAATGGAGCCCGATCGGGTAGCCGTTGATGAGCCCGACGGGCGCCGGATCGCTCTGGGTGCGAAGCCACTCCGCCCACAGCTCATGGGTGGCGAGGTCGTTGTTGATCCCGACGCCGAGGACGCCGAGCCTCTCGCTGGCGATGAAGGGAAGCGAGGCGAGCGCGGTGGCGGCGAGCGCCGCCCCGGCGGCGGCGCCCACCTCCCTCCGCGGCAGCATTCGGCCCCGAAGGTAGGCCAGGCTCGCCGCGACCGAGAGTCCGAGGGCGATCGCCGAGCCGCCGGCCCCGTTGAAGGCTCTGATCGTGAGCGAGCCGACCAGCGCCAGCACGGCGAACCCAACCGCGGGCTCGAGCCAGGTGACCTCTCGCCATCCCAGCGCCCGGGTGAGCGCCCGGCCCACCGCCACCGAACCGACGACGATGAGGAGGGCGGATGCGTAGGCGGCGATCAGTTCCTATTGGCCCTCGGCGGCCCTGTTCGCCTTGATCGCGGTCCGCTCCTCGGAGGTCTTCGGCTGGTAATGGCCGTCGAGCGCGGCGTGGGCGATCTCGCGGAGGCGCTCGATGTGCTTGCGCTTCAGCACCCGCTTGCGGACCTTGTAGTGATCGACATACTTGCCGCAGGCCTGGGAGAAGGGGATGGTCCGGTAGGGGTTGGCCTGGGTGGCGGCGATGTTGCCGATCGCCGCCTTGCGGCTGACCCCGATCAGCCGCTGGAACGTCGAGAGGTCATCGGCCCGGACCGTGATCGGTACCGGCCCCCCGCTCGAGGTCACCGCGCCCACGGGCCAGAACGGACCCTGGCCGAGCCGGAACGGGATCGCTCCGTCCATCGCGGCGGGGACGTCGAAGCTGTGACCCCCGGCCTCCACCGTGAGCCCGACGACGGGACTCTGGTACTGCATCGAGAGCTCCCAGTGCCCGGGCGGCAGCTTGAGCGTCAGCGTCGCCGACTCGCCTCCGCCGAGCTCGTTGTCCGGCCGCCACCCGTAGCGCTTGCCGATCACGGGCCGCGGGTCGAAGATCGTCGCCTCCGTGGCCACCTCCCGCTTGACGCCGATCGCCAGGTCCTTCTTCGTGCAGCCCAGGACCTTGCCCGGGCGAGCCTCCTCGCCGAAGACGCGCTCGTCCACGGGCGTCGGCCCAACCCGCTCCCAGAGCTCGTACGAGCGCGTCTGCTCGACCAGCCGCAGGTTGGGGGGCGGCTGGGAGCGGTAGGGGGCGCGGGTCGCCAGCACCCACCTGAACTGGTCGAGCGTCTCGGGATCGACCGAGTCGAAGTCAAGCGGCAGGCGATAGTCCTTGCCGCCGCGCGAGGGGATGATGATCTGCGCGTTTCGCGCCGGGCTCCCGACCATCGTGGTCCCGAGCTGGTAGTCGGTGAACCGGTCGGTGGTGAGCGACAGGGTCCACTCGCCCTGGACCCGGGCGCGGATCGAGTCGAGCTCGTCGGAATGCTCGTTGGGGGCGACCACGGCGTCGCGGAGGGCGACGAAAGAGGAGTAACCCGCCACCACGACGAACGCGACGGCAAGCGCGGGCTTGGCGACCGCCCCCCACCGGACCCTCGGACGCTCCGGATCGAGGAGAGCCCGGGCGATCAGCAGCATCACCACCGGGGCGGGCACCGCCAGCGCCTTCGATTGGACGTAGAGGCCCGCCGTCGCCAGGGTGTAGAGGTAGACCGCCCCGGCGCCCGCGACCGCGACGGGGATGGCGAGCGAACCCCGCCGCAGCCACCACAGCGCCGCGAAGCCGAGAGCGACGAGGCCGAGGATGCCGAAGGCGAGGTACGCGGGCGGGCCGCTGGTGCCCGAGAGGAAGTCGCTGTCGGGCCAGGCGCCGAGGGTCTCCAGCGGGGAGACCGCCTGGCGGAGCTTCGAGTTGCCCTCGATCACGGTGGTGACGCCGCTCCGGTCGTGGAAGGTCCTGGCGCGGGGGATCTCGCTGGCGGCGGCGACCAGGAAGACGGCGATCGGGATCAGCGCCACGGCCGCCCCGTGACGGACGGCGGGGCCGAGGTTGCCGGCCCGCCAGGCCCGCACGAGCGCGACCAGCGCCAACAGGCCGGCGGCGGCGATCAGCCAGGAGAGCCCCGGGTAGCTGTAGACGGCCATCGCCCCGGCGGCGATCAGGCCGAGGGACACCAGCAGGGCGCGGTCGGCTCCCTCGCGCTCGAGCCTGGCAAGCCCGACGACGAAGCCGAGCACGATCAGGGCGATCGTCGTCTCCTTGAACCCGCCCACCGCGAGCGCCGAGGCGCTCATGTAGGGAAGGGCCACCAAGGCCGCGCCCAGGACCCGCCGCAACGGGGGCAGCTCGCGAAGGAGGACGAGAGCGGTGAGGCTGGTGAGGACCGCGACGGCGATCAGGAGCCCGACGATCGCGTCCGTCATCTCGAACCCGAACACGTTCCCGAGCGCGGCGGCCAGCGAGTGGGGCCCGACCGGATAGCCGTTCACGAGCCCGACCGGGGTGGGGTCGGTCTGGTGCTGGAGCCAGTTCGCCCACAGCAGGTGCTCGGCGAGGTCGTTGTTGATCCCCACCCCGAGGATCCCCACCCGCATGCTTGCCAGGAGCGGGAGAGAGGCGACCGCGCCCGCCACCAGGGCGGGGGCGGCGGCCACCCGGAGGTCGTCGACCGTCATCACCCGGAAGCGCAGGTAGGTGAGCGAGATCAGCATCAGAGCGCCGATCGCGATCGCGGAGGCGGTGGCGGTGTTGAACCCGCGCACCGTAAGCGAGCCGACCAGGACGACGACGGCGAAGCCCACCACCGGCTCCAGCCAGGTCGTCTCCCGCGACCCGAGCGCGCGGGTCAGCGCCCGCCCGACCAGGATCGATCCGAGGATGATGACGAGCGCGCTTACGTAAGTCGCTAGCAAGGGGCGACAGAATAGGTTCGGGTCCGGGCCCTAAGCCCCGGTGAAGAGACGCTCAGAGCGATTCCTCCGCCGTCCCTCGGCCGCGGAGGATCTGGTCCCGCTCGGCGAGGCGGTTCTGGCGCCGCAGCTCGGCCTCTTGCTGGCGGCGGGCCTCGACCTCGCCCTCGACGATCAGGGGAGGGACAGGCGTCGGTATGCCCTCGTCGTCGATCGCGACCATTGTCAGGTAGGCGGTGCTCGTGTGGCGGCACTTCCGGGTTCGGACGTTCTCGGACTCGACCCGGACGCCGACCTCCATCGAGGTGTGCCAGACGGCGTTCACGCTCGCCGAGCAGGTCAGGACCTCGCCCACCCGGACCGGGGTGATGAACGTCATCCGGTCCACCCCCGCGGTCACCACCCGCCGCCCGGAATGCCGGGCGCCGGCGAGCCCAGCGGCCTCGTCGCACAGCCGCATCACCACGCCGCCATGGACGAATCCCGCCGTGTTGGCGTCCTCGATGCCCATCCAGCGGATCAGGGTCGAGCGCGACTCGGCGCTCCGGCGCGGGTCCACGGCGGCGGATCGTAGCCGGGCGGGGTCCCCGGCGCGCGGGGATCCCTGGGGATCGGAATAGTGTCCGGGACTACGGCTGAGACCGACTCATTCAGGCGGCTGGGCGAGGAGGTCATCGCCTGCCGGCGCTGCCCTCGCCTGGTGGACTGGCGGGAGCGTGCGGCGGCCGAGCCGCCGCGGCGCTACGCGGGGGAGCGTTACTGGGCGCGACCGCTGCCGGGATTCGGCGACCCCGAGGCCGAGATCGTGGTGGTGGGGCTCGCCCCCGCCGCCCACGGCGGCAACCGCACCGGGCGGATCTTCACCGGCGACCGCTCCGGCGACTGGCTGTTCGCGGCGCTCTACCGGGTGGGGCTCGCAAACCAGCCGACCTCGGTGTCGAGTGACGACGGCCTCCGCCTCCGAGGCGCCTACGTGACAGCGGTCAACCGCTGCCCCCCACCCGCCAACCGCCCGACCCCGGCCGAGCGCGACAACTGCCTCCCCTACCTGGTGCGTGAGCTCGCCCTCTTGAGGCGAGCGAGGGTGCTGGTCCCACTCGGATCCTATGCCTGGCAGGGATCGCTGATGGCGATCGCCGCCGGTGGGGCCGAGCTGGCGCGCCCCCGCGCGCGCTTCGGACACGGCGCCGAGGCCCGGGCCGGAGGGCTGGCGCTGATCGGGTGCTACCACCCGAGCCAACAGAACACCTTCACCGGGAAGCTGACCCAGGAGATGACCGACGCGGTGCTCGCCCGGGCCCGCGAGCTGGCCGCCGGGCGAGGCTAGGCGCCGCCCCGGGGCGCGATACTCCGGGCGTGTTCCCGCTCAACCTGCCGAACACGCTCACCGTGCTGCGGATCCTCCTGGTCCCGGTAGTGGTCGTCGCCCTCCTCGACGAGACGCCGAATGGGGACGCGATCGCGGCCGGGGTGTTCGCGCTGGCGGCCTTCACCGACACCCTCGACGGCTACATCGCCCGCTCGCGCGGCGCGGTCACCACTTTCGGGAAGCTGATGGACCCGATCGCCGACAAGCTCCTGGTGACCGCAGCGCTCGTCGCCCTGGTCTCGCTCGATCGGCTCCAGGCGTGGGTGGCGATGGTGATCATCGCTCGCGAGTTCGCGGTCACGGGGCTGCGGGGGGTCGCCGCCGAGCGGGGGGTGGTGATCGAGGCGAGCTGGCTCGGGAAGGCGAAGACCGCGACCCAGATCGCGGCGGTGATCTGCCTGATCGCCTTCAACCCGGCCCCGCTCGCGGTCGACGTCCTCGTGTACGTCGCCGTCGCCTTCACCGTGATCAGCGGGATCGACTACTTCTTCGGGTTCCGCCGGATGCTGGCGGCGAGGGCGAACCGGTCGGCAGCGGGCTCGGCGTAGGGCCCGCCTGGTCGGCCGGGGCCATCGCAAGACCAGCGCCTGCGCGCGGCACCCTGCGGCGGCGAAAGGCCGCCGCTAGTGACGCGACCGCTAGTCGATGGAGGCGCTTGGCGCCTCCAGCCACTCCCGCATGGTCGTGTGGTGGCGGGAGTGCTCGCCGGTCTCGAGCTCGAGGTTGATCTCGGAGAGGAGGCCGTAGCGCTCGGCGACCACGTTGTGGCGGTGGATCGTCTCCAGGTTCTCCTGCCGGGCGGAGACGAAGGCGTCGTCGTGGAGGCCCGGGAACTCGTCGATCACCCGGCGGATCATCTCGCGAACGCAGTCCTCGACGAAACGGGGATTGGCGTGGGCCTTCTCGACCACCGCCAGCTCGTCGGAGCGCTTCATCAGCTCGTAGATCTCGCTCGACATAGAAGCCTCCACGATCCGGAGGAGGTCGCGAGCGTCGATGTCCACCGCCCAGCCCTCCGGGCAGCCGACGTGGAGGCGCCCGATGCCGCGCTGGTTGTGGGTCGCGACCGGCACGTTCTCGATCACCCGGTCGATCTCGTCGGCGTCGAATCCGCTGTCGGCGAGCCGCTCCCGGGCGGTGCTCTCGACCAGCCCCTGGGCGCAGGGGCAGGCGGTCATCCCGTGGGCCTCGACGCCTCGCAGGGTGCGGGTGCCGCGCTCGGACGCGACCGCGGTCCCGAACAGGCTGTAGATCTCCTGGGTCTCGAGGCCCGACACGGGGGCGGGGACGGTCACCGGATAGCGGGCCTCGATCCGCACCTCGGAGCGGAGGCCGCCCTGACGTTGGCGGACGCGCTCGGCGATGTGGGCGGCGAGCGTCTCGGCCCGGAAAGCCTCGCCGAGGACGACCTCGTCGATCGCCTCGTTCACGACCTCCTCGAATCGGGACATGTGGACGCCGGCCTGCTGTGGGTTCAGGTCGACGAAGCACTCGAGGTCGGCGTGGTAGAGCGCGGCCGTTGAATCGGTCCCATCGGCGGGGGGGCTGCTCTCGACCCGGATGATCTTCTCGATCCCGGTGACGCCGACGCGCGAGAGGCTGACGCGGGTGGCCGGAAGGGCGGCCTGGGCGTCGGTGATCAGCGTCGTTACCGCGGTCGTGTCGGCCATCTCACCAACAGTATGCAGGGCGCGGGCACCCGGCTTTTTGGCGGACGGCCGCCCACGTCGAATACCCGGAAATGGGAATCAAATTCGCATCCAGGCGTCCCTATACTCCCGGGCGCCTCCAGGGGGACTAACGAGAGGGCACTGGGACTTTCGGGAGGAAGGAAGAGAATTGGCGAACAGCCCGCCGCTGGCATTGGGGGATGCTCCACCGGTCGACGCGCCCGAGGAGCTGGGGCGTCTAGTCGCTGAGGGCACCGAGCGGGGGTACCTGACCTTCGAGGAGATCGCCTCCACCCTCGAGGAGGTGGAGGTCACCAAGGAGCAGGTGCAGGACCTCCACTCGCGCCTGATCGAGCAGGGGGTGGACGTGATCGCCGCCGACGGGGTGACCGGCTACGAGGAGGCGAAGGGGTCTTCGCAGAACGGCTCCGGGGAGTCCGCCGGCCAGCGGCTGGATCTCACCATCGAGCCGAGCCTCGATTGCCTGCGGTTGTACCTGCGCTCGATCGGCAAGGTCGAGCTTCTCACCAAGAAGCAGGAGATCGAGCTGTCGAAGCGGATCGAGCGGGGGGACATGTCCGCCAAGCGGCACATGGTCGAGGCGAACCTTCGGCTGGTGGTCTCGATCGCGAAGTCGTATCTCGGGCGTGGGCTCAGCTTCCTCGATCTGATCCAGGAGGGATCGCTGGGGCTGATCCGGGCGGTGGAGAAGTTCGATTACCGGCGGGGATTCAAGTTCTCCACCTACGCCACCTGGTGGATCCGCCAGGCGGTGACCCGGGCGCTCGCCGACAAAGCGCGGACGATCCGGATCCCGGTCCACATGTTCGAGAAGCTGAACCGGGTGGTCCAGGTCGAGCGGACGCTGGTGCAGCGGCTCGGCCGGGAGCCGGAGCCACGGGAGGTTGCCGCGGAGCTCAGGTGGTCGGTGCCCGAGGTCCGCGACGTCATGCGGGTGGCGCAAATGCCGGTGTCGCTGGAGAAGCCGATCGGCGACGACGAGTACTCGGAGCTGGGTGACCTCGTCGCCGACGACACCGTCGAGTCGCCCTTCGAGACCGCCTCGGACAACCTTCAGCGGGAGAACGTGCGGCGGGCGCTGGACACGCTCCCGGCCCGGGAGCGGGAGGTGCTCGAGCTTCGATACGGGTTGAAGGGACAGCGGCCGCTCACCCTCGAGGAGGTTGGCCAGGCCTTCGGGGTCACCCGCGAGCGGATCCGCCAGATCGAGAACAACACCCTGAAGAAGCTCAAGCACCTGCCCGAGGCCCAGCGTCTGCGCGGAGCGGGGTAGCGCCGGCGCCCACGGCCCCTATAGATTGGCGCCGATGGGCGCATGGGGCCGCCGATGAGCGCGATCGCCGTCTCCGGGCTGCGCGTCCGACGGGGCGGCAAGGTGGTCCTTCCCGATCTCTCGCTGACGGTTGAGGCGGGTCAGACCACCGGGCTCCTCGGGCCGAGCGGGTGCGGGAAGACCACCCTGATGCGCGCGATCGTCGGGGTCCAGCTCATCGAGGGGGGCGAGGTCGAGGTGCTGGGGATGCCGGCAGGCTCACACGAGCTCCGCTCGCGGGTCGCCTACGTCACCCAGGCTCCGTCGGTGTATTCGGACTTGACCGTGCGGGAGAATCTTCGCTTCTTCGCACGCGTGCTGGGCGCCCCGGAGCGGTCGATCGACGAGGCGATTGAGTCGGTCAGGATGGGCGAGTTCGTCGATCGGGTGGTGAGAGACATGTCGGGCGGCCAGCGGGCGCGGGTGTCGCTGGCGACCGCGCTGCTCGGCGATCCCGACGTCCTCGTGCTCGACGAGCCGACCGTCGGCCTCGACCCGCTGTTGCGGCGGGACTTGTGGAGCACGTTCCACTCGCTTGCGGAGTCGAGGAAGGCGCTGATGGTGTCCAGCCACGTGATGGACGAGGCCGCCAACTGCGACCGCCTGGCGCTGATGAGGGAGGGGTCCCTTTTGGAGGTTGGGACCCCCGAGGAGATCCGGGCGCGGACGGGCGCCGAGGACCTCGGCGATGCCTTTCTTCGTCTCGTCGAGGGGTCCGGCGCGGGGCGCGCGGAGGGAGGGGAGGGGCGCTGACGCCGCGGATCGCGGCCGCGGTCGCGACCAGGGTGCTGAGCCAGCTCCGGCGCGACCCGAGGACAATCGCCCTGCTGCTGGTGGTGCCGTGCGTTCTGATGACGATCATCAAGTACGCGTTCGAGGGCCAGGCGGGGACGTTCGAGCGGGTGGGGCCGCCGATGCTGGGGCTGTTCCCGCTGATCATCATGTTCCTGATCACCTCGATCACGATGCTGCGCGAGCGGACCACGGGCACGCTCGAGCGGCTGATGACGATGCCGATGGCGAAGCTCGACCTGCTGGCGGGGTACGGGTTGGCGTTCGCGCTGGTGGCGGCGCTCCAGGCAGCGGTGACCTCGTTCTTCGCCTACCTCGTGCTGGGGCTGGATACGGCCGGCTCGCCCGTCGCAGTGGGGGCTCTCGCGGTGTCGAACGCCCTCCTGGGGACCTCGCTCGGGCTGTTCGTGAGCGCGTTCGCCCGGACCGAGTTCCAAGCGGTCCAGTTCATGCCGGCCTTCATCCTCCCCCAGATCTTCCTGTGCGGGCTGTTGGTTCCGCGGGACCAGATGGCGGGGTGGTTGGAGACGATCTCCGACTTTCTGCCGTTCACCTACGCCTACGACGCGCTGGCGAAGGCGGCGGCGGGCGAGGCGTTCGAGGGCCGTTTCGTCCTCGACGTCGCGATCGTTGTCGGGGTGACGGTGCTCGCGCTCGCCCTTGGCGCCGCGACCCTGCGGCGGCGGACGCCGTGAGCGACGGTTTGGGAGTCCTGGGGGTGTCGTTAGATCACCGATGCGAAGGGCCACCTGTGCTCCGGAACCCGGCAGCTTCCCGCCGATTGGATTCGGCTCCTGCCTTGGTCCAACCGATCAACCTCCGGCTTCGACCCCGGGGGCGAGTCGTCCGGAGCCCCGGCTGGCCCTGGTCCCTATTCCCCGTGATGCTCCGAGCTTTCCGGATCCTTGTTGGAGCTTCCGGACGCGGCCAGATGATTGAGACGGCCAGGCCCCGTCGCCTCCACCCGGAACAGATCCCCGACCTCGAGATGGGGGAGGTGGGATTCGAACCCACTCAGGCGGTGCCACCGACTTTACAGGCCGGCCCGGCTCTCCCACTCCGGCGCTCCCCCGGCCCTTGGCGATTCTAGAGAGGGTCCGGGAGACAACGCTCTCCCGCGCCCGACCTCGAAATCGCAGTATTTCGCCCCCCCAAGGGTGAGCGACGTGCTCCGACCTCAGCGATCAGGTCGACATCCGGGCCATGACCGACAGGGAGGTTGATCTGCGCCCCCGATGCCGCCAGCCATTCCATCGCCGAGATCTCCCCAGATCCCCCTGGTATCTGGGATGGAAGCCCCTCGGCATGCACGGAGCCTAGGCCCGGCGCTGTGCCGCGGGATGCGCAATCGTGATTGGTCAACTCATCTCAGCCCGCTCCATACGCGACCGAGATCGAGGTCTCCGTGCGGGCCGGCTGAGCTTCAGCCCGCCCGCGGGGTGCTCACCAGCCGCGACAGCACCACCTGGGAGCGGGTGCGGACGACCAGCCCGTCGCGCTGGAGGTCCATGATCAACCGCTCGAGGTCGCGATTGTCCTCGGTCCGCACCCGGGCGATCGCATCGGCCTCGCCGGTGACGCTCCACGCCTCGACCACCTCCGGGCGGGCGTGGAGCAGCTCCGCCACCCGGTCGAGGGTGGTGCCCGGCTGGCAGAAGAGCTCCACCAGCGCCTCTGTGTTCCACCCGAGCGAGCCGTGATCGACGATCGCGGTGAACCCCTGCAACGGTCCCCGCTCGCGGAGGCGGTCGACCCTCCGCTTCACCGACGGCGCCGACAGGCTCACCCGGCCGGCGATGTCGTCGTAGGTCCTTCGCCCGTCCTCGAGCAGGAGCGCAAGGATCTTGCGATCGATGGCGTCCATTGCGCGAATTATTGCGGTAAGGCGGCTGGAAACGGGGATTGACGCCGACCGAACCCCAACGTAACGTTCGGATTAGCCGACCCCAGGGAAGACGAGGAGGAGCGTTCATGCCCGAGCACCCAAAGCTGGCCACCGTCCTCTTCGACGAGGCGCACTCGGAGGCCTGGACGATCAGGCCCGACGCCGCCACCCGGATGCAGCCGGTCCATCCCCAGGACTCCTCGATGGTCCGCGCCGCCGCGGCCCTCGCCGACCGCGACTTCTCGGTCCACGCCAACTCCAAGGGTCCCCTCACCGACGAGGCCCTCGCCGGCGCCGACGTCCTGGTCATCGCCCACCCCTCCGACCCCAAGTGGGAGGCGACCACCGGCGAGGGCACCCCTCGCCTCTCCCCCGACGAGCTCGACGCCGTTGAGCGATTCGTCACCGCCGGCGGCGGCCTGATCGTCCTTGGCGAGACCGAGCAGGACAAATACGGCAACAACCTGAATGAGCTCCTCGCCCGCTTTGGGATCTCAATCGAGAACGCCACCGTCCAGGACTACAAGCACCATCGCGGCGCCGCCCCCTCCTGGGTCCTCGCCGAGCTCGAGCCCGATCGCGGCGGCCACGGCCCCGACCTCCTCGCCCGGGTGAAGGAGGCCTGCTTCTACCGCGCAGGCACCCTCGCCCTCTCCGACGGCGGTCAGGTCATCGCCCGCGCCTCACGGAGCGCGTCGGCGCCGGAGGCCCCGCTCGCGGCGGCGATCGAGCACGGCGCCGGCCGGATCGCCGTCCTCGCCGACTCGGACCTGTTCGGCGACGACTGCATCGGCGACCTCGACCACGAGGCGCTCTGGCTCAACCTCGTCTACTGGGCCGGCGAGCACGGATTCCGCCAGGCCGACGAGGCCGGCGCCGGCTCCCCGGCCGCCGGTGATCCCAACTGGGGTGAGCTGCGCACCGCGGTCGCCGAGCTGCGCCTCACCCAGGAGCCCGACGGCTCGGTCGACACCTCCAGGCACGATCCGGCCGGGCTCACCGAGCTGACCGAGCGGATCGCCGCCGCCGCCAATGCCCTCGAGCCCCACTTCCCCCACCAGGCCGACTACATCGAGGCCCTGGAGGGCGATCTGCGCGCCTGGGCCGAGTCGGGCTTCGGCAAGCCCGACTTCGTCAGCTCGCTCGAGGCCTTCCGTCCCGAGCGCCGGCGCCGGGACGGAATCGAGCACCTCGTCGTCTTCCCGATGTACAAGCAGAACGCCTCCCGCGACGTCTGCTTCGAGGCCCTGATCGTCCGGGTCCCGTGGCCGGAGTGGCTCGACGAGCTCGAGCAGGGCGGCTACGACAACCCGAAGTTCGTCCCGGTCGTCCTGGTCGACTACACCGACGGCTACGACTCCGAGTGCGCCACCCTGTTCCCGGAGACGTTCAGCACCGCCGAGCGCCCGGCGGCCTACTTCGGCGCGATCTTCTGCGACCGCGAGGCCGAGCGCTTCCGCCGGGTCTGCCGGGCCGCGGCCGAGTTCCTCGACCTCAACCTCCCGCCAGACGCCGCCTGCCTGCTCGATTCCCCCGGGCTCTCGATCGACGCCTACATGATGTGGGACCTGATCCACGACCGCACTCACATGCGCGGCGATCTCCCCTTCGATCCCTTCATGATTCGCCAGCGCAGCCCCTTCTGGATGTACTCCCTGGAGGAGCTCCGCTGCGACCTCACCGCCTTCGGTGAGGCGGTCAAGCTCGAGCGCGAGGGCTTCGCCTTCGCCCGCCATGTCCAGTACGCGATCGTCTTCGACCGCATCTTCCGCTTCCCGGTGACCGGGTCCCGGGTTCGCAACTACGACGGCCTCGGCGGCCAGCTCCTGTTCGCGTTCCTGCACAAGGAGCGCTACCTCCACTGGACCGACAACCGGCTCACGGTCGAGTGGGACCGCCTCGAGGACGGCGTCGCCGCCCTCCGTGAGCGGGTCCATGACCTTTACCACTCGGGCATCGACCGCTCCAAGCTCTCCCAATGGATCGCCGCCCACGATCTGGTCGCGGCCTACGTGCCCCCGGCCGAGAGCTCGGTGTGGGCGAAGGGATCGCGAGACCTCCCGGAGGTGGACGAGCCCAAGCAGCTGGTCGACCTCGTCCGCGACGACGAGTTCCCGCTCAGCCTCTTCTACACCCAGCTCAAGGCGAAGCTGGAGCCGGTGCTGGAGCGGCCCGCGCGCCGAGGCCCGGCCCAGGTAGCTTCCCGAGGGTGACCGGCGCCGCAGAGCTGCAGGACCGCGTGATCGCGATCGCGGGGGCCGGCGGCGGCCTCGGCCCCACCGTCGCCAGGCGGCTCGCCGACGGCGGCGCCACCCTCGCCCTCGCCGACGTCACCTCCGAGCACTCCGACAGGGTAAAGGCGGAGCTCGGCCTCCCGGACGAGCGGGTCGATGCCCGCGCTGTCGATCTCCTCGACGCGGGGGCCGCCGCCGACTGGGCGGCGGCCCTCACCGAGCGCTTCGGCCGAATCGACGGCCTCGTCCATCTGGTCGGCGGCTGGCGCGGGGGGGATCCGATCGAGAGCTTCGACCTGGCCGACTACGAGTTCCTCCACGACCTCCTGGTCCGCACCGTCCAGATCGCAACCCGCGCTTTCCACTCAGCCCTGACGGCGAGCGCCATCGGCCGCTTCGTCCTCATCTCCTCCTCGGCTGCCCAGAGCCCGGAGGGAACCAACGCCGCCTACGCCGCCGCCAAGGCCGCTGCCGAGGCCTGGACCCTGGCGCTCGCCGACTCCTTCGCCGGCACCCGCGCGACCGCGAACGTGATCGTGGTCAACGCGATCCTCACCCCCTCGATGCGCGAGCGCAACCCGGACAAGGAATACCCCACCTTCACCCCTGCCGAGGACCTGGCGGAGGCGATCGCCTTTGTCTGCTCCGACGCCGCCGAGAGGATGAACGGCAAGCGGCTCGCCCTGCATCCGTGAGCCGCGCGGTCCCCCGCGGCTTCGCGAGCGACAACTGGTCGGGCGCCCACCCCCAGGTGCTCGACGCGGTGGCGCGCGCCAACGACGGCCACGCCCCCGCCTACGGCGATGACGCCTGGACCGTCGCCGCCGACGAGCTCTTCCGGCGCCACTTCGGTGAGGACGCCCGCGCCTTCCTGGTTCTCACCGGCTCCGGCGCCAACGTCGTCGCCCTCCGCGCCCTCACCCGCGCCTACGACGCGGTGATCTGCCCGGAGACCGCCCACCTGAACGTCGACGAGTGCGGCGCCCCCGAGCGCCTGGCCGGGGTCAAGCTCCTCACCGTCGACACCCCCGACGGCAAGCTCACACCGGAGCTGGCATCCCCGCGAATCGACCGGATCGGCGACGAGCACGCCTCCCAGCCCCGCGTGATCTCGATCTCGGAGTCGACCGAGCTCGGGACCGTCTACAGCCCGGCGGAGATCCGCGCCCTCGCCGACCTCGCCCACGACCACGACCTGCTTCTCCACATCGACGGCGCCCGTCTCGCCAACGCGGCGGTCGGCCTCGACGCCACCCTCGCAGAGCTCACCGCCGACTGCCGGGTCGACGCCCTCTCCTTCGGCGGCACCAAGAACGGCCTCCTCTTCGGCGACGCCGTGGTCCTGCTTCGGCCCGGGCTCGCCGACGAGCTCAAGTTCCTGCGAAAGCAGTCGCTCCAGCTCGCCTCGAAGCTGCGGTTCGTCGCCGCCCAGTTCGAGGCCTTGCTCGAGGGGGACCTGTGGAGCCGCTGCGCCGCCCAGGCGAACGCGATGGCCTCGCGCCTGGGCGAGATCGTCCGAGGCGCGGACGGCGTCGAGCTCGCCCATCCCGTCGAGGCCAACGAGGTGTTCGTGCGGCTCCCCGGCGATGCGATCGAGCGGCTCAGCGACGCGTTGCCCGGCGAGCTTCCCTTCCACCGGTGGCCCGGCGAGCCCAACCTGATCCGCCTGGTCTGCTCCTGGGACAGCGGAGAGGAGGAGATCGCCGGCTTCGAGCGAGCGCTGATCTCGGCGCTCGAGTCCCGGTGAGGCTCCCCGAGGCCGTCGAGCGGTCCCTCGGGCAGGCGGTCACGTCGGTCCCCCGGCCGGTCGCGCGGCTGCTGGCGGGACCGCCGGTTCGGATCGACGGACAGGACCTTCATCCCGAGGCACAGCTCGGCGTCCGCCTGGTCGAGATGCTCGCCGGCCCTTCATTCGAGACCCTGCCCGTGCCCCAGGCCCGCGAGCTCGTCGCCCGGGAGGCGCGGATCGTCAGGGGGCCGATCATCGAGATCGGAGAGGTGCGAGAGATGGTCGTTCCGGGCGCGGTCTCCGCCCTGCCGGCGCGCCTCTACCGTCCCCCTCGCTCCGCCGGGCCCCTTCCCCTGATCGTCTACTACCACGGCGGGGGCTGGGTGCTGGCCAGCCTCGACACCCACGATCAGACCTGCCGTTTCCTGGCCCGCGAGGCGGGCGTCATCGTCCTCGCGACCGAGTACCGGAAGGCGCCCGAGCACCCTTTCCCCGCCGCGGTCGAGGACGCCCTCGCCGCCTACCTGTTCGCCGCCGAAAGGGCCGAGTCGCTCGCCGCGGATCCCGCCCGGGTCGCGGTCGCCGGGGACAGCGCAGGGGGGAACCTGGCGGCGGTGGTGGCCCAGCTCACAGCCGGGGGGGAGGGGCCCGCGCCCGCCTTCCAGGCGCTCATCTACCCGGTGATCGATCTCTCCCGGAAGCGGCGCTCCTACCGGCTCTTCAGCGAGGGCTTCTACCTGACCGAGCGCCAGATGGACTGGTACCGCTCTCACTACCTGCCCGACGAGGATGCCGCGCTCGACCCGCGCGCCTCGCCGATCCTCGCCGATCACCTCGGCGGCGTGGCACCGGCCTATGTGGTCAGCGCCGGCTTCGACCCGCTCCGCGACGAGGCCGAGGACTACGCCCGCCGACTGGCGGAGGCCGGCGTCCCGGTGGCGCTTCGCCGCCATGCCGACTTCGTCCACGCTGCGGTCAACGCGGTGGGGGTCGGCGGTCGCTCGCGCGAGCTGATGTTCGAGCTCGCGTCGGCCCTTCGCGTCGGCCTCGCCCTGGCCGGCGGCGGCCGCCGACCACCTGCAGAGCCCCGCTAGAGTGACAGCGGCGCCCGGATAGCTCAGTTGGTAGAGCACTTCCATGGTAAGGAAGGGGTCGCCGGTTCGAGTCCGGCTCCGGGCTTGCGTCATTTTGCAGGGGATTCACATCCAAGATGTTCGTTTTGGGAAGCGGTCACACCGGCAGCCGACGAACGGACAGCGAGCAATCGCGCCTCGCGAACGCGCTGCTCAGCCGGCTGGGGTTGATCCGCGTCCTCGATCAGATGCCGATACCAGCGCTCGCAGGCAGCAACGGAGTGCCCAAGCTGCCGGGCTATGGAGTCCATCTGACCGGCCAAACACGCGACCGACTTCGACCCCGGAGCGCTGCCGCCACTCGCGGAGGTCTTCGGCTAGATGGTTATCGCGGCGCTCCTCATGATCCCGGCGCTCGCTGGCTGCGAGTCCCGACGCCTCCAGCGCGAGCCCCGTCACACCCGTAGAAACCCACGACGTAGTTGTGGGCTAAAACGGATGCCAGCGATCCGACCGGCTCGTAGGCTGGGGCCACTGCAGAAGGAGGACAGCGACGTGGACGAGCGCAGCGAGCGAATCCAAGATCGGTTCGAGTGGCCGATGGTGATCGCCGCTCTGGCCTCCTCTAGCTTGCGAAGCCAACAAGGGGGGCCTCCTCGAGCTCGCTCCCTCGGTCAACACGCCGGAGCGGGTCACCGGGGAGGCCCTCTTTCATCGATCGCAGTCCGAAGCGCCAGCCGAATACACAGGACCACCGGTCAGTTGATCGAGCTCTGCGCAGTCCCTTGCGGTCTCGCACTCCCTTGCGGTCTTGTACTGATCGAAGCTGCGCGATTGATCGGATGCCCGGACGGTCCGGCCCGTGTAAAAACTGAGCCATGAAGCGCGTCGTCGTCGATCACTACGGCGGCCCCGAGGTCTTGAGGGTGGCGGAGGAGGACGACCCCCGACCGGGTCCTGGCGAGGTGCGCGTCAGGGTCCTGGCGGCTGGCGTGTCGTTCACCGATGCTCAGCTGCGCG
>JBKPIY010000033.1:0-29413 GCA_046730475.1 Actinomycetota bacterium | reverse complement strand
CGTCGGCAGCGACCGCCCCCTGCTCGCCCGGGTGTCGGCCTCGACCGCGGTCCCCGTCGGCGGGTCCGCCAAGGCGACGACCCCGCCCTGCCCGCCCGGTCGCCGGCTGACCGCCGGGGGGTTCAGCGCGAACGGATCGCTGGCGGCCCTGTTCGCGGGCGGCTCCCTGAACCGCAACGGCAGCTGGTCGGCCGCCGGCTTCGGCTACTTCGGCCCCGCTGAACGCTTCACCGCCTACGGCTACTGCCTGCGAACTTAGGTCGCGGACGCAGTAGCGCCCCTGCTCCGGGGTCGGGATCACCGGACGGAGTAGCGCCCCCGCTCCGGGGTCGGCATCACGAAGCGGCGGACACACCACCAGGGCAGGCTGCATGATCCCTGACCGATCTGCTTCTGTTCTCGGGTCCTCGAACCGGAATCGTGATGGTGGATGGCGATCTTGTGACAACCGCTAACGGCATCGACGGGATGATCGAGTCGACCTCGGTGCGTGCGATCCGCGAGCGGCTCGACGAGTTCGACTTCTCGGCGGACGAGTCGGTGGCGGTGGGCGGACAATGAACCCGCAAGAGGGCCTGATTGACCTACGCCGCTCGCTGGCCGGCGACGTGCTCGCCACCTCGGACGGCGAGTACGAGGAGGCGCGCCTCTGCTTCAACTTGCTGATCGACCGGCGGCCGGCCGCGATCGCCCGCTGCCTCAGCGCCGCGGACGTTGCGGCCGCCCTGGCATTCGCGCGGGCGCAAGGGCTGGAGGTGGCCGTCCGCGGTGGCGGTCACAACCCCGCCGGGCATTGCGCGGTCGACGGCGGCTTGGTGATCGATCTCTCCCGGATGCGGGGCGTCGATGTCGACGCCGATGCGCGGATCGCCCGCTCCGAGGGCGGCGCGACCTGGCTCGACTTCGACGCGGCGACCCAGGCCCACGGCCTGGTCACCCCCGGAGGGGTGGTCGGCTCAACCGGTGTCGCTGGCCTGGCCCTCGGGGGAGGGATAGGGCACCTGACCGCCCAGCACGGCCTCACCTGCGACAACCTCGTCGGGGCCGAGCTGGTCACTCCGGACGGGGAGGTGGTTCGCGCGGGCGCCGAGGACAACCCCGAGCTCCTCTGGGGGCTTCGAGGCGGCGGCGGCAACTTCGGCGTCGCGACGCGGCTCGAGTTTCGGCTCCATCCGCTCGAGTCGGTGGTCGGCGGCCGCCTCGAGTACGAGGGCGCCGGGGTCCGAGAGGCCCTTCGCAACTTCCGCGACGTCGATGCGCGCGCGGGGCGCGATCTCAGCTGCCAGGCACAGCTCACGCTCGATCAGTCGCTCGTCCCAACCCTGGTCGTCGTGCCCTGCTACACGGGCTCGGGCGCGGATCCCGAGGAGCTGCGCGCCCTGCGCTCCGCCCCGGGACTCGTCAACGACGGGGTGCGCCCCCAGACCTTCCTCGACCAGCAGCGCGTGTTCGATCCCGGCTACGGGGTCGACCGGAACTACTGGAAGGGCCACTTCGTGCGTGAGCTCCCGGACGAGCTGGTCGACGAGCTGCTCCGGCGCATGGTCGCGCTGGGCCGGCCGCCCGGCGCGATCCTGATCGAGTCCCTGCGCGGGGCGCCGAAGGACGTCGACCCGGCCACCGCGGCCCTCGGCTACCGGGACGCGGCCTTCAACGTCAGCGTGATGGCGAGCTGGCTCGACCCCGCCCTCGACGAGCAGCACATCGCCTGGGCGCGCGAGACGGCGGCGGCTATCGAGCCGTGGTCCGTCGGCGGCGGCTACGCCAACTACATGCAGGCGGACGAGCCGCTCGAGCGCGTCCGCGCCGCCTTCGGCGACGAATCCTTCGCCCGCCTCCGAGCGCTCAAGACCCGATACGACCCGGACAACGTCCTTCACCGCAACCAGAACATCCCGCCGCTCCCGTGACCGTCCCGGCGCCGTTTCGAAGCCCTCTCCGTCTTGCTTCCCGGGCGCTGCCCGGCTCCGTGTTCACCTGCCGGCCGCGCGCGTAGCCACCGATCGTGAGCAGCCCCGCGTAACGGGGTCAGGGGCGGTGTAGTCTCAAATCGATAGCAAGTGGGGGATGCCATCAAGACAGCGGCATCCCCACAGCGAACTGCGAGGTGTCTGAGCATTGCTCGTGCTGGTCACCGGAGGAACGGGGGGTACGTCGGCTCCCGCACTCGATCGCGGCGCTGGCGCGGGCCGGGCATCGGATTCGGGTCCTGGCGAGATCTCCGGACGGGATTGGCGCCACGCTCGGGCCGCTCGGCGTCGACGGGGTCGAGACGGCGATCGGCGATGTGACCGAGCCCGCCGCGGTCGAGGGTGCGCTCCAGGGGTGCGAGGCGGTCCTGCACGCTGCATCGGTCTTTTCATTGGACCCCCGCAAGGCCGCAGAAATGCGCTCGGTGAACGTTCGGGGCACCGACATCGTGCTCGGCTCCGCCCACCGGCTCGGGCTTGACCCGATCGTGCACGTGTCGAGCGAGCTGGCGCTGCTGCCGCCGGCCGACGGGGAGGTCCTCACTCCCGACTCGCCGGTGGGGCGGCCTCGGTGGGCGTATTGCCGGTCCAAGGCGGATTCGGAGCTGGTGGCCCGCAGGTACCAGGCTCTCGGCGCGCCCATCGTGAGCGTGATGCCGGCGGCCGTCTGGGGGCCGCACGACCCGCGCTTTGGCGAGGGGGTGACGCTCGCCGCAACGTGCTGAGGAAGCGGTACCGAGAACCCCGCGCTGATAAGCGTGCGGATGGGCGCGCTTGACGAGGATCCCGGGATCCGGCCGAGCGTCCACCAGTTCGTCGCATACGCTGCGGCCTGGGAGCCGATTCCAGATGACGGGTTGCCGCGCTTCCCCGAGAGGCTGCCAAGCCTCGCCGAGCCGCCGAGTAGCGCGATGGACCGGTAGCGGGCGCCGGGCGTTCCGGCTGATTACGGCGGACAGGTCGCGGCGCCCGACCGACGCGCCGGGCGATCCGGGGCCCTAATCTCATCGCGGTGACGGCGAGGAGGGTGTTCGACCGGATGGCGGGGTTCGCCGTCCGGCGCCCTTGGGCCGTGATCGCCGGCGTGGTCGCGATCGCGGCGGTCGCGGTGGCGGCGACGCTGAGCCTTCCGACCGACGCGGGCACGCGGACGCTGGTGGACGCGGGATCGCCCGAGTTCAAGGCGACCCAGCGCTTTCACGATCAGTTCGGCGACGACGCGGCGGTGATCCTCGTTCGCGAGAACCTCCGCAAGCTGGTGCTCGGACCCGACCTCGAGCCCCTGTTCGAGCTCGAGACCTGCCTGGCCAGCGGGAGCCCGGAGGGCGCGTCGTTGCCGCGGCGCCGGGATCGCCCCCTGCCCTCGGTCTGCGAGAAGATCGGGAAGCTCGACCCGAGCCGGGTGGTCTACGGGCCGGCGACCTTCTTGTACGAGAGCGTCGCCCAGATCCAGCAGGTGCTCCGAGGGCAGGTCGGGACCGCCGAGAGCGAGGCGAGGGCCGCGGCCGCGTCCGCGCAGGCCGCCGCCGCCAAGCGGGGGCTCTCGACCAAGGCCCAGAACCGGGCAGCCGCCCGGGCGGCAGCCGCCGTGCTCGGCAGCTTCCGGAGCGGCCTCGTGCAGCTGGCGCTCAGGTACGGGATCACCCAGCTCCCGCGCCTCGACGACCCCAGCTTCGTCAGCCGGGTGGTGTTCGACCCGACCAAGCCCCCCGGCACCCCCAAGAGCCGTCCTCCGTTCGCCTACATCTTCCCCAGCCGGGACGCGGCCCTGATCGCGATCCGGCTGCGCCCCGACCTCAGCGACGGGGAGCGCCACGACGCGATCTCGCTGTTCAAGCGGGCGGTCGCGGACCCGCGCTTTCACCTGTCGGGCGGCGGCAGCTACGTGGTGAGCGGGATCCCGGCGGTGGTGGACGGGCTCGCCGGGGCGCTCCGCTCGGAGCTGTTGGTGCTGCTGGCGGCGGCGGTGGCGTTGATGGCGGTTACCCTGGCGCTCATCTTCCCGCCGCCGCTCCGGCTCCTGCCGCTGGCGATCGCTCTGGCGGCAGCGGGGATCACCTTCGGACTGCTCTCGGCCGTCGGGGGGTCGCTGACGATGGCCTCGATCGCGGTCCTGCCCGTGCTGATCGGCCTGGCGGTCGACTACGCGATCCAGTTCCAGGCGCGGTTCAACGAGGCCCGCGAGGAAGGGGCGGCGCCGGCGCGGGCGGCGACCGTCGCCGCCGCCCGGGGAGGCCCCGTGATCGGGACCGCCTGCCTGGCGACCGCCGCCGGCTTCGCCGCCCTGGCGCTGTCGCCGATCCCGATGGTTCGCTCCTTCGGCCTCCTCCTCGTCGCCGGGGTGGCGATCGCCCTCGCCCTCGCCGCCACCGGCGGCTTCGCCGCCCTCGCCCTGGCGGGGTGGCGACAGGGCCGCGCCCCGGCCGGCGGTGGAGCGCGCGGAGGGATGGGACGGCGATTGAGCGCCCGGCGGGCCGTCGCCGGGGCCAGGATCCGCGCCGTCGGGAAGCGGGCGCTCGCGGTCACGATCGCCAACCCCGGGCGCGTCCTGGCGGCGGCGACCGTCCTCGCCGCCTGCGGCTGGGTGGCGGGCGCCGGCACCGACGTGGTCTCCGACATCCGCGATCTCGCCCCCTCGGGCCTCCCGGCGCTGAAGGACGTGAACGAGCTCCAAGACGAGACCGGGGTGTCGGGCGAGCTAGACGTGGTGGTCCGCTCCAGCGACCTCACCGACCCGGCGGTGATCGGCTGGATGCGCTCCTTCCAGGCGCGCGTCCTCGCCCGCCACGGGTTCAGCGGCACCGCCGCCAACTGCCATCAGGCGGATCTATGCCCGCTGTTCTCGCTCTCCGACTTCGTCCCCCAAACTCATGGTGGGGCGGTGGCGAGCTCGGCCCAGATCAACCAGCTGATCGAGTCGGTCGGGCCGCTCTCCCAGCTGGTAGTGACCCGCAACGCGCTCACCGGGGGCGCGGGCGACACCGCGAACCTCGCCTTCGGGATCCGGGTGCAGCCGCTCGATCAGCAGCAGCGGCTGATCGACGACGTCCGCTCCCAGATCGATCCGCCCGGGGGCCCCGCCCCTCCGCCGGGGACCCGGGTCGAGCTCGCCGGTTTGCCGGTGCTCGCGGCCGCCGCCAACGCCGATCTCTCCCGCAGCCGCTGGTGGCTTCCCCCGGTGGGGCTCGCCGCGGTCGCCTTGGCGCTGCTCTGCGTCTACCGGTCCCTGCGCCGGGTCCTCGTGCCGCTGATCCCGATCGTCCTCGCGACGGGCTGGTCGGCGCTCCTGATCGCCGCCATGCACGTCTCGCTCAACCCGATGTCGGCCACCCTCGGCGCGCTGGTGATCGCGATCGCGACCGAGTTCAGCGTCCTGCTCTCGGCCCGTTACCAGGGCGAGCGATCGGCCGGGCGCTCGGTCGGCGAGGCGCTTCGTCGCACCTACGCCCGGACCGGCGCCGCCGTCCTCGCCTCGGGCGCGACCGTGATCGCCGGGTTCGCCGCCCTTGCTGCCACCGACATCCGGATGCTGCGTGACTTCGGCCTGGTGACCGTCGCGGACCTCGCGGTGGCGCTCGGCGGGGTCCTCCTGGTGCTCCCCGCCGTCCTCGTCTGGGCCGAGGAGGGCTTCCCCCTGCCGGTCCGGCGGCGACCGGCGGCGGCGGCGCCGCGCCCCGGCGAGACGGGGGGCTGAGCGCCCCACCCGTCGGCTAGCTTCTGGGCATGGCCGAAGACGGCGACGGTCGCCGCCCCCGGGCTTGGGCCCCGCGGACGAGCGGCCTCTACACGCTCCTGGTCGGAATGGCCTTCATCGCCCTGATCGCGGTCGCCGGGATCAACGCCCTCACCAGCCGGCACGGCGGGGCGCTCAAGCCCGCCGACGCCGGCGAGCCGCTCCCGGGGTTCGCGGTTCCCGACGCGCGCAGCGAGCTCGCCGGCGACGCCAACATAGCCCAGGACGACTGCTCGGTGTCGGCGATCCCGTGCCCCTCTTCGGAGCGGCGGATCCCCGCCTGCGAGATCGAGGTGAACGGAGCGATCCGGGTCTGCGACCTGTTCGACCGGCCGCTGGTGCTTTCGTTCTGGTTCACGCGCGGGACCGATTGCGCGACGACCGAGGACACCTTCGAGGCCGTCTACAGGCAGTTTCGCCGCCGAGCGAACTTCCTCTCGATCGACGTGCGCGACTCCCGCAACGAGGTGAGGAACCTGATCGCACAGCACGGCTGGACCCACCCGGTCGGGCTCGACTCCGACGGCGCCCTCAGCAACCTCTACCGGATCGCCGTCTGCCCGACCTACCTGTACGTCTACCCTGGCGGCGTGCTCGAGAACGTCACCCTCGGTGAGCTGGACCGGCCCCACCTCGCCGCCAGGGTGCGGGCGCTGCTGGTCGCCTCGCGCCAGCGGGAGCGGACCCGGCGCTGAGGGAGTGGAGCGAGTGGCGGAGCTGCCAGGGCCATGGGAGGTGGCGCCGGAGCCGGGCTGGATGGAGCCCGGCCTGGCCCGGGAGTTCCCCGGCCTCGGCCTCCTGTGGACGACGATCGAGCGGGGCTCGGGCCGCAGCCCGGCCGCGCTCAAGGAGCAGCTTCGGGAGCTCAGCGACCGGTTCGCCGGGCCCCAGGCGGTAACCCTGCGACAGCGTCCGATCCCGTGGGCGTATCGGGCTTTCCTCCGCCAGATCGGCCTCGACCCCGACACCACCCGCACCCCGGTCGAGCAGCTCGCCCTGGACCGGATGCAGCTCGGGCGCTTCCCGAGCCAGAACCGGCTCGCCGACGCGATCGTGATCGCGACTATCGAGGTGGGAGCGGCGATCTGCGCCTTCGACGCCGATCGCGTCAGCGGCAGGCTCGGGCTGCGCCTGTCCGCGCGGGGCGAGCGATTCGAGGGTCGGACCTATCCACTGCCCGAGGGGACGATCGTGATCGCCGACGAGGAGCGCCCGCTCGAGATCCTTTTCGGCGCGACGGCCGCCGAGCGTGGGGTCGGCTCGAGGACGAGGCGGACGATCCTGGCGGCGATCGGGGTCAAGGGCGTCCCCCCGGTTGCCCTGGAGGAGGCGCTGTGGCTCGCCTCGAGTGCGATGTACGCCTAGAGAGGACCGGTGCTCCGATGCGACGGCCGCCGCGGGGTAGAATCGCCGTAGCGCTCATCGAGGAGGCCCATGGCTGAGTTGCTCGAAAGTCCCGATCTCCGCCAGGTGGAGATCGCGCCGGAGGAGGAGTTGTCGAACCTGCCGCCCGCGCCGACGGGCCTCGGCACCGTACTCCACGAGCACCACGAGCGCGCCGGGCGCCGTGACCTGCGCCGCCAGATCGCCGCGATGGAGGCGGAGTTGGGCGAGCTCTTCTCGGCGGCCTTCCCCCGCACCGGGATCGAGTTCGGGGTGGCGGGCCTCGGCGGCCCCCGGATCCTGTCCGTGGACGAGCTCGAGAGGGTCCGCGACTCACTGGTGGCGCGGATCGCCGACGTCCGGGGGGAGCTGTACGACCGCCGTTACGTCGAGGAGAAGCGCCGGGCGCTGATCGAGCTGATGCTCGAGGATCCGGCCCAGCACAGGTGGGTCCGGGTGAGCAATGCCGACATCGGCGAGCCCGGATGCAAGCACTGGCACTCCCGGCCACGCTGGGGGCTGCTCGGGCTGCTGATGGGCTGGTGGCGCGTCAAGGTCTCCTCGGGTTGTCCCTTAGCCAAGGGGCCCTCGCGCCCCGCTGATGGCGAGCAGAAGGCAACGTAGGAAGCGGCGTCGACGGGCACAGGGAGCGCCACCCCCGGCGGCGGCCGAGCCAGGCCCGTCCCGCGCTCGGCTCGACGACAGGGCTCGCGCCCGCGCGACCGTCACGAGGGGGACACAGGGGCCGCCGCGGGCTCCCTGGGGGACCTTCCCCCTCAGCGAGCTCGTCGTCCTCGTCGCCTTGATATTGCTCGTCGGGGGCTTCTTCGTCGCCCCGCCGCGGGGGGCGGTGATGATCGGCGCCGGGCTGGTGCTGGGGTCGCTCGCGGGGCTCGAGCTCGCGATCCGGGAGCACTTCGCCGGCTATCGCTCGCACACCCTGCTCCTCGCGGGGTCGGTCGGGATCGGGGTGGTCCTGGCGCTCGTCTTCCTCGGCCCGGACTCACTCGGCATCGGCATCGCCCTGGTCGTCGGCCTGCTCGCCTTCGGGGCAGCCGCCTGGGCGTTCGCGCTCGCCTTCAAACGAAGATCGGGTGGGGCGCTGTTCCGCTTCCGGGGGAGGTGAGGCCGTGATCAGGCGGTTGCTCTCGGGTCCCGCCTCCGCGGGACTGATCCTGCTGATGCTGGCGGGGTGCCTCTTCCTCTGGGTAGGGGGTGCCGCTGGTGTGGCTGTGGGTGGGCTCTCAGGTGCAGGGAAGCGCACCCCTGGGAACGGCGCTGATGGTGACCCTCGTCGGCGCGGTGGCGACCATCCTCGGCATCTCCCCTCGCCTGGCTCAACCGAAAGCACGTCGAGCTCAGCGAAGCCCGCGAGCGGCCGGTCGGCGAGACCTCCCCCCTGGAGGTTATGCTGGTGGTCAGCGGCGGGATCGCCGTGTGCGGCTTCATGGTCTGGTTCTTCGGGTTCGCCGGATCCAGCCCGGTGCCGCTCGGGATCCGCTTCTAGCGTCCCGCCACCTTCCCCTGGTCCCTACTGCAGGCCCGCCTCCTTCGCGCGCAGCTCGTCGGCGAGCACCCGGCGCTGGCGGTCGGTGAGGCTGCCCATCGTCTTGTTCTCCTTCAGCTCGACCAGCGAGAGCAGCTTCCTGGAGCGGGCGTGCCCCCACCGGCGCTGCGCCCCGAGCAGCTCCCCGATCGTCATGCTGCGCGTCTCCCATGGACAGTCGAGCACCACGTCGGCGGCCCTGGCGCGGCCCGACGCGATCGCACGCTTGAGCTCGGCTCGTGCCAGGCGCACCTCGTTCGCGCGGGCGAGGGCGCGCATGTGCTGAGGCGCCTCGATCCCCCTGGGCGCCGCGGGCCGCGGCATCGATCGCGGCGCGTGAGTGAGTGCAGGGGCCATCGAAGCAGCAGTCATTTCTTCTCCCTCCTAATTGGGTCGTGGCGAACCTGGTCGCGTATGCCGGCGCGTCCCCCGACCGCGCCGCCGGGCGGCGAAGACCGAGGAACTGCCCTCACCTCTGTGTCCTAACCGCTGCCCCCTGCCCCGGGGACGCGCGGCGAGAGGAACATACATAGCGGCGCCCAGCGGGGTCAAGTCCACCCAGCGACGAAGCGTCCGCTAAGAGCAGACGTTTCGTTCCCTACTGTCTGGGGAGCTCCGGGAACCGCCTGGCGACCTCCCCGATAATGTCGAGGGCGCGGTCGAGGTCGCCGCGCTCGTGGGTCGCCATCAGGCTCGTCCGCAGAAGCGCTCCCCCCGGGGGCACCGCCGGATGGATCGCGACGTTCGTGTAGACGCCGGCGTCGAACAGGGCTCTCCACACCAGAACCGCCTGCCAGTCCTCTCCCACCATCACCGGGACCACCGGAGTAGTGGCCTCGGTCCCATCGGGAAGCGTCCCCGCCTCGACCACCTTGAGGCCGAGGTCCCGGAACCCCTGGCGCAGGTAGGCGGCGTTGTCGAGCAGCCGCGCCATCAGCCCCGGCCCCTCCGAGCGGATGATCCGCAGAGCGCCGAGCGCCGCCCCGACGGCGGCGGGCACGGCGGAGGCGCTGAAGATGAAGGCGCGAGAGGAGATCCGCAGGTACTCGATCACGTCAGCCGGCCCGGCGATGAAGCCGCCGCATGAGGCGAGGCTCTTGGAGAAGGTGCCCATCCGCAGGTCGACCTCGTCCTCGAGCCCGAAAAGCTCGCTGGCGCCGGCGCCGCGGCGACCGAGGACGCCCACCCCGTGGGCCTCGTCGACCATCAGCCTCGCTCCCTGGCGCTTGCACAGCTCGACGATCGGCGGCAGGTCGCAGACGTCCCCCTCCATCGAGAAGACCCCATCGACCACCACCAGGGCGCCGCTCCCCTCGGCCGCGGCCCGGCCGAGCATCGCCTCGAGCTTGTCCATCCGATTGTGGCGGAAGGGGCGCAGGCGGGCGCCCGAGAGCCTGCAGCCGTCGAGGATCGAGGCGTGGTCGCCGGAATCGCAGATCACGGTGTCGCCCGGCGCCAGGATCGCGCTGATGCAGCCGAGGTTCGCCTGGTAGCCGGTCGTGTAGACGATCGCGTCCTCGGTCCCCATCCAGTCCGCCAGCTCGCGCTCGAGCTCGAGGTGGAGGGGGGTGGTGCCGTTCAACAGGCGCGAGCCGGTCATCCCGGTGCCGTATCGCTCGAGGGCATCGCGGGCCGCCTGTTTCACCCGGGGGTCTCCGGTGAGCCCGAGATAGTTGTTGGAGCCGAGCATGATCATTTCCCGGCCCTCCATCTCGACCACCGGGCCCGCCTCGGACTCGAGCAACCGGAAGTAGGGGAGGAGATCGGCTTCCTTGGCGGCCTCGAGCTGCTCGAGGCGGTCGTGGGAGCGGGCCTTCTCGAAGACGTCGACGGGTGTGCGGGTGGAGTCAGCCATACCTGGGGTCAGGTCCTGCGATACGACGTCGCCGGATCCAGACCCTGGGGCAGTTCTTGCGATAGGACATCGCGGCGTCGGAGTTCAAGACCTGACCCCGGGAGTCTTCCACGACGGGCATCGGGGCGGGGTACGGTAGACGCCGGTGGCCGCCGGCTTGTTAGCGTGGTGCCCGTGGCGGTCGAGATCAGGCCCGTCCAGGGGCGGCGGGAGCTTCGCACGTTCATCAAGCTTCCGTTCCGGCTCCACCGAGGAACGCCGTGGGTCCCGCCGCTGATCTCAGAGCGCCGCCGGTTTCTCGATCGCGCCAAGAACCCCTATTTCGAGCACGCGGAGGCCGAGTTCTTCCTCGCCTGGCGGGACGGGGATGCGGTTGGGAGGGTCACCGCCCAGATCGACCGCCGCTGGGACCAGTTCCAGGGCGGGAGCGACGCCCAGTTCGGGTTCATCGAGGGCGAGGACGACCCGGAGGCCTTCGAGGCGCTGCTCGGGGCCGCCGAGCGGTGGGCGAGGGAGCGCGGTCGCGACCGGATCGTGGGGCCGATGGACTTCACCACAAACGACGAGTGCGGCCTCTTGATCGAGGGGCATGAGCTGCACCCGATGATCCTCGAGCCCTGGCACCCGCCCTATTACCGCGAGCGGATCGAGGCGCTCGGCTACGCCAAGACGATCGATCTGCTGATGTGGGATCTCGAGGTTGGGGGGCTGAAGCAGGGCGAACGGTTCGCCGATGCGATCCACGCGGTGGCCGACAAGGTCGAGTCCGAGCACGGGATCACCGTCAGGAACATGAACAAGCGCGACCTCGAGGCCGAGATCACCCGGTTCATGGAGGTCTACAACGCCGCCTGGGAGAAGAACTGGGGCTTCGTCCCGATCACCGACGAGGAGGTCGCCTTCCAGGCCAAGAGCCTGAAGCAGATCCTCGATGAGCGCTGGGCGTTCATCGCCGAGCGCGACGGAGAGATCCTCGGCGCGGCCCTCACCCTCCCCGACGTGAACCAGGTGCTGCAGCGGATGAACGGCCGGCTCCTCCCGCTCGGGTGGCTCAGGTTCGCGCTCGGGAAGCCGAAGATCGACCGGGTCAGGGTCTTCGCCCTCGGGGTGAAGCCCAAGTACCAGCACACGGGGATCGCAGCCCGGTTCTACGTCCGCCACCTCGAGACCGCCACCGAAGTCGGGCTGCGCGGCGGCGAGCAGGGCTGGATCCTCGAGTCCAACGAGCCGATGAACCGGGCGATGGAGGGGATGGGCGGGACGGTGGTGAAGAGGTACCGCCTCTACGAGAAGGCTCTGTAGACCGGCTCAGGTCCGCTCGTAGGTGCCGACGAGCCGGGCCTCGGCGAGGACGTGGCCCTCGATCGCGTCCTCGAGCTGCTCGCGGCTGGCCCCCGGCTCGAGGTCGAGCTCGGCGTCGAGGGCGTAGAGGCGGTGGAAGTAACGGTGGGGCCCGTGGCCGGGCGGAGGGCAGGGCCCGCCGTAGCCGTCGCGCCCGAACCCATTCTCACCCTCGACCGGTGGGGAGGCACCCGCCTCGAGCCCCCCCGAGCCCGGGTCGATCCCCCAGCCGGTCCAGTGCACGAAGGTGCCGAAGGGAGCGTCGGGGTCGTCGACGATCAGCGCCAACGAACGGGTCCCCTCGCGGACGCCGCTCCAGGCGAGCGGCGGCGAGACGTCGTCTCCCTCGCAGGTATGGCGCGTGGGGATCGGATCGCCGTCCGAGAATGCCGGACTTTCGAGCCGAAGCTCCGCCATGGCATCCGTATCCCCCGACATTTGGGTCTTGACACACGGTTAGCATGAGAGCTCGATGTCGGAGGAGCTTCAGGCGCGCCCAGATGAAGAGGTGATCGAGGCCGGCCCGGTCCGGCCGCTCCCCGTGCGGGCAGAGCCCGGCGCGGTCGAGCTCTGGGGCCGGGAGGTGGGGCCGGTGGCGGTGGCGGTGACGGCCGGCGCCGTGGCCGGGATCGCCGCGGTGGCGGTCGCTCGCGTGGCCCGGACCCGACGGGCGCCGCGGCGTCGGATCGTCGGTCGGCGAAAGGACCGGGTCGTCGCAAGCCGCTCCTTCCTCGTCGATGTCCACGTGCTGGGGAGGTAGTCGATGCTCTCCAGCGGCGCCGCCGCCAGGGGCGCATCCGCCGCGCTGCCGTCGTTGGACGCCGAGTTCCGTCCCCCGAGCCCGCTGCGGCTCCCGACCGGGAGCGGCGGAGACGGGGTCCTGCGAATCGGGGCACGGGGGTGGTGGGCGTCTCCTCCACGTCGGCCCCTCCCCGGTGGTCGCGCGGGCGTGGTCGACCGGTGACGGGGCGGTGGCGCTGCGGGCCGAGGCGATCGACCCCGCCCTGATCGAGCACCGCTGCCCGCCGCACTGCGGGCCGCGACCGGCCGACCGCCCCGAGCTCGAGGCCGCGATCGACCGGATGCGCTTCGCGCTCTCGCTCGACGACGATCTGTCGGACTTCTACCGTGCTTCCGCGCCGATTCCCTGCTCGGCCCGGTGATCCGGCGCAAGCCCTGGATCCGGCCGCGGCGTCGGCCATGGCCCTGGGAGGCGCTTGCCTGGGCGATCACCAAGCAGCTGATCGAGTCCGGCCGCGCCGCCCGGACCCAGCGCCGGATCGTCCGCCGGTGGGGCCCTCGCTACTCGCCCGGCGGCGGCTCGTCGTTCCGCCTCCTCGACGTCCCCTCGGCGGCGGCGATCGCCGGCCGCGCCCCCGCCGAGCTCGCCTCGATGGACCTGAGCGAGGGGCGGTCGCTGGCCCTGATCGCATGCGCCCGCGAGGTGGCGGCGGGAAGGGCCGAGCTCGCCTCGCCCTCCGCCGATCGCCGCCTGCTCGCGATCCGCGAGATCGGCCCCTGGACGGTCCAGTGCCTCCGCCTCAACGGCCGAGGCGACCCCGACTCCCTCCCCGCCGGCGACCTCGGTTTCATCAAGCTGGTCGGGGGGCTGCGGGGCCGGGGTCGCCGCGCGACGGTCGAGGAGGTGGACGAGTTCTTCGCCCCCTACGCGCCCTACCGTGGCCTCGCCGGCACCTTCGCGCTAGTCGGCCTCCATAGGGCGATCGCCCGGGGGCCTCGGCTGCGCCTGGCCGCGTGACCTGCCATCCGCGCCGGGCCCCCGGGTGGGGCCCCGCCCCTCACGGTTGGTCTCGGAGGTGCGGGATCACGGTCGAGTTGCTCCACTCGGCGTCCTCGTCGGCGAGCGTGGTCGAGACGCCGTACTTGTCCACGCTGTTCATCTTGTCGGCGAACCCGACCTCGTCGGTCATCGACGGCCACGCCTCGGCGAAGCCCTCGGGACGGCCGGAATCATCGGTCACCCAGGTGCGGGCCTGATCCCCTCCCCCGTTCGACAAGTCGAGGGTTCGAGCGCTCAGGCCTCCTCGAACGCCGGCTCCCCCGTGGGCCGCCGCGACTCGGCGGCGACCGCCTCGGTGTCGATCGCGACATGGGGGAGGCGGCGGTCGAGCCAGGCCGGGATTCTCCACGTCCGCCGGCCGAGGAGCCGGAGGACCGAGGGGAGGAGCAGGGAGCGGACCACGAAGGCGTCGAGGAAGACCGCCGTGGCGAGGCTGAGGCCGAACAGCTTCAGCACCCGCTCGTCGCCTGCGACGAACGAGAGGAACACGCAGATCATGATCGCGGCCGCCGCCGTGATCACCCGGCCCGTGGTCGCGAGCCCCTCGACCATCGCCCTCGAGGCGTTGCGGCGCCGGGTCCACTCCTCGTGCACGCGCGAGACCAGAAACACCTCGTAGTCCATCGACAGGCCGAACACGATTGCGAACAGGAGCACCGGGATGAAGGGCTCGATCGGGGCCCCGTCGACGCCGACCAGTCCCCCGAGCCACCCGTACTGGAAGATCGCCACCATCACCCCGAGCGAGGCGCCGATCGAGAACAGGTTCATCAGCGCCGCCTGGATCGGGATCACCATCGAGCGGAAGACGACGAACAGGAGCAGGGCCGAGAGCAGGACGACGATTCCGATGAACAGGGGCAGCTTCTGGGAGAGGACCCGGGCGAAGTCCTGCTGGACGGCGACCAGGCCGCCGACTAGGACCTGGGCCCCGCTGGTCCGCTCGAGCGGGGGAACCACGTCGTCGCGAATGCGGTTGACGAGGTCGGTGGTGGCCCGGTCCTGCGGGGCCGAGCGCGGATAGACCCTGAAGGTCGCGGTCCTCCCGGCCGGGCTCACCTGCGGAGCCGAAACCGAGGCGACGTCGGGTGTGCGCCCGAGGGTCGAGGAGATGTCGGCCAGGGCCGCCCGGGCGCCCGAGTCCGGAAGCGAGGCGACCACCAGCAGGGGCCCGTTGAAGCCGCGGCCGAATCCGTCGGCGAGCAGGTCGTAGGCCCGGCGGGTGGTGAGGGTGGTGGGGTCGTTGCCCGCGTCGCTCTGGCCGAGTCGCAGCGACAGCAGCGGCGCCGCCAGCACCGCCACGATCGCGAGCCCGGCGATCGCCCCCTGCCAGGGGTGGCGGTCGATGAACATCGCCCACCGCCGCCACAGCGCGGAGCCGGGGCCGGAGGCCTGGGCGGGGGCCGAGCGCCGGCGCCGCCGGCGGCGGCCGATCTGCTCGCCCCAGCGCGCTAGCAGGGCTGGGAGCACGGTGAGGGCGGCGATCATCGTCATCAGGACGGTGAGCGAGGCGGCGATCGCGAGGCCGTAGAGGAAGCTCACCCCGAGGGCGAACATCCCCAGCAGGGCGATGATCACGGTGCACCCGGCGAACAGGACGGCCCGCCCGGCGCTGTCCATCGCCGAGACGATCGCGGCGTTCACGCCGTCGCCGTTCCGGAGGTTCTCGCGGAAGCGGGTGACGATGAAGAGCGAGTAGTCGATCCCGACCCCGAGCCCGATCATCACCGCCAGCTCGGTGGAGAAGTCGGGCATGTCGATCAGGTGGGTGGCTATCGCGATCAGCCCCACCCCGGTCCCGAGCCCGTGGAGGGCGGTGAGGATCGGCAGCCCCATCGCCACCACCGAGCCGAAGGTGATCAGGAGGACGATGATCGCGGCCGCCAGGCCGACCGCGGTGGCGGCGCCGAGGGAGGGCTGCTGGGCCTGCTGGATCGCCTGGCCCCCGAGCTCGACCTGGAGCCCCGACGTGCGGGCGTCCTCGGCGGTCGAGATCACGCCGTTGATCGCCGACTTGGGGATGTCGTTCGCCTGGGAGTCGAAGGTGACGGTGGCGAAGGCGGTCCGCCCGTCGGCCGAGATCGCGCGGGCGCCGTCGGGCGAGTAGGGGCTCACGACCTCGCTCACGTGCGGGAGGCTCGCCACCTTCGCCAGCATCGGCCGGATTCTGTTGCGGACCGCGGGGTCGTGGACCGATCCGCTCGAGACGTTGAAGACGATCTGATCCGAGTCCCCCGACTGCTGGGGGAAGTCGCGCTCGAGCAGGTCGCGGGCGTGCTGGGACTCGGTGCCCGACAGGGAGAAGTCGCTCGCGTACTGGGTCCCGACCGCTCGGGAGGCGGCGAGGACGACCACCAGCAGGGCCACCCAGCCCCCGATCGCGAGGCGGCGGTGGGCGACGCACCAGCGGGCGAGCCGCGCGAGGATCCCGCCCCGCGGTCCCCGCTCCGCCGCCTGGTGACCGTCGTGTTCTATACTCTGCATCTCAAACCGTCCCGTTTTCAAATAGTTTGAAACTCAACGGGATGTATACCACAGGATCGTCACCGATGTCGACCAGGGAAGCAAGTGAAGCTAAGAATCCTCCCGAGCGAGCCCCCGCGGGCCCGGGCTCCTCGGTCGAGGACGACCTTCGCGAGCTCGTCCCCATGATCCCGCGAGTGGTGCACGGGCTAAAGAGGGAGAGGGGCCCCAGGCTCCCCGAGCCCCCGAAGCTGAAGGAGGCGCTCGAGCGGGAGGGGATCGGGCCGCGCCACGGCCCCGTGCTGCTCACCCTCACCTTTGAGGGGGAGATGAGCGTGAGCGAGCTCGCAGACCGGATCGGCCTGCGCCTGGCGACCGCCAGCCTCCTCGTCGGCGAGCTCGGTCGCGCCGGCTTGGTCGAGCGCCGCGAGGACGAGCGCGACCGCCGGCGGACGCTCGCGAGCCTGAGCGAGGAGTACCGCCGCAGCTTCGAGCCCTGGGTGAGGGCGAAGCTGGAGCCGATCAGGCGGACCCTCGATGAGCTCTCGCCCGCCGCCCGGGCCCACTTCATGGAGGGCTGGCGGCTGATGGCCGAGGAGTTCGACCGCCCCGAGGAGGGCGACGCCAAGTCGTGCTAGAGGCCCGCGGCGCTTTCCGGCGGGAGCCCTAGCGCCGGGAGGGAACCGGGGGCAGCAGGGCGTCGGTGAGGACGTCGCCGGTCGAGGGGATGTCGGAGATCAGGCCGTTGCTCTTCATCCAACCCGCGAAGGTCGCCCACCCGTCCGGGCTCATGTACCCGTACGGGCGCCCGGCGCCGCGGGCGAGCAGGGGCAGGGTGGCGTCGATCTCCGCCCGGGTCAGCTTCGGGTCGAGGCCCTGGCCGGCCTTGAGCACGTCGGCGGTCGCGAGGGCGGGGTCGGCGACCGCATCGCGGGTGCCCTTCGCCAGGGCGGAGATGAACACGCGCAGGTTGTCGGCGTTTTCGCTCACGTCCGAGCTCCGGGCGACCAGGACGAGCTCGTCGTAGGTGGGGACCCCCAGCTGGTTCACCGGGACCACCCGGGGGTCGTCCCCGCGCCGCTGGAGCTCGACCCCCTCGACGTTCCGGAATCCCCCGAGGATCGCGTCGGCGCGACCCCCCAGCAGGGCGGGGAGGAGGTTGAGGCCGACGTTCACCTCGTCGACGTCGCCCAGCGACAACCCGGCGCCGGCCAGGATCGTCTGCAGGTAGTCGGTCTGGTAGGGGATCCCGGCGGTGGCGACCGTCTTCCCCTTCAGGTCGGCGGGCTCGGCGATCCCGGCCCGCGGGAGCGAGATCAGCGAGGTCAGGGGCTCGTCGACGATCGCGGCGACGGCGGTGACGTCGAGCCCCCGGTCGCGGGCGAGCAGCACCTCGGGCTCGTAGGAGACCGCCAGGTCGGCTCGCCCTGCGGCGACCTCGCGAATCGGCGCCGAGGGGTCCGAGGGAACGGTGGTGTGGACGTCGAGGCCCCCGCGGCGGAAGTAGCCTTGGTCGAGGGCGGTGAAGATGCCGGCGTGGTCGGGGTTGACGTAGAAGTCGAGGGCGAGGTCGAATCGCTGCGGTCCGGGAGAGGTGGTGACGTCCCGCTTCTCGCCGCACGCTGCGAGGGCCAGCGCCAGGCTCGCCAGGACGATGGCAGAGGCGACGAGGAGGGCCAGCTTCTTGACGGTCATCCCTCCCCCTCAGGTGGCCGCTCGCGACGCGGCGGGGTCGGGCTTCCAGGTGATGATCCGGCGCTCGGCGAAGGACAGCGCCCAGAAGAGGGCGATCGCCATCGCCGACAGAACCACGATCGCGGCGAACAGCCGCGGGGTGAGGAGCTGCGCCTGGGCGGTGAGGATCAGGTGGCCCAGCCCCGAGTCCGAGCCGGTCCACTCTCCGAACACGGCGCCGATCACCGCCACCGCGATCGCCACCTTGGCGCCGCTGAAGGTGAACGGAAGCGCCGACGGGGCCTCGGCGCGAAAGAGGATCTGGGATCGCCCCGCCCCCAGGGTTCGCATCATCTTGATCAGGTCGGGATCGACGGAGCGAAGCCCGTCGAGGGTGTTGACGGTGATCGGGAAGAAGCAGATCAGCGCGATGATCGCGAGCTTCGGACCGAGCCCGAAGCCGAACCAGACGACCAGGACCGGCGCGATCGCGATCACCGGCACGGTCTGGGACGCGACCAGCAGGGGGTAGAGCGCCCGCCGGGCGACGCGCGAGAGGTGAATGAGGAACGCGAAGGCGACGCCGAGCACGACCGCCAGGCCGAAGCCGAGCACCACCTCCTTCAGGGTCACCCAGGCGTTGGTGGCGAGGAGCGAGCGGTCGTCCCAAAGCGACGTCGCGATCTCGCTCGGCGACGGCACCAGGAAGTCCTGGATGTTGAGCGCGTTCGCGATCAGGTCCCAGCGCGAGGCCAGCTCCCAGAGGCCGAGCAGGATGACGAGGACGGCCACCGGCAGAAGGGCGTCGCGCGCTCGGCGAGCGGCCGATGCGCGGCCCCCGCTCACCGGTCGCCTCCCGCCAGGGTCCGCAGGGCCCCCTGCTTGAGCTCGGCGAACTCCGCCGAGGTGACCGCCGTGGCGCGGTCGGGCGCCCGCGGGGCAGCAACCTCGACCTCGGCGGCCACCCGACCGGGCCGGCGGGTCATCACCAGCACCCGGTCGGACAGGTAAAGGGCCTCCTCGACGTCGTGGGTGACGAGGAGGACCGTCCGCGGGTCGGTCGCCAGCACCTCGGAGAGCCAGGTCTGCATCTCGGCGCGAGTGATCGCGTCGAGCGACGCGAATGGCTCGTCGAGAAGCAGGATCGGGCGCCCGGTCAGGAGTGTGCGCAGGAAGGCGACCCGCTGGCGCATTCCGCCCGAGAGCTCGTCGGGCCGTGCCGGCTCGAAGCCCGCGAGCCCGAAGCGCTCGAACAGCGGCGACGCCGCTCCGCGAGCCTCCTGTCGCGAGCGCCCGCCGATCCGCAGAGCCAAGGCGGCGTTGTCGATTGCGCTCAGCCAGGGCAGGAGGAGATCGCGCTGGGGCATGTAGCCGCAGGCCGCCAGGCGCTCCGCCGCTCCGGAGGCGACCCCGACCGAGATCCTCCCCTGGTCGGGCTCGCGCAGCCCGGCGATCAGCTCGAGCAGGGTCGACTTCCCGCATCCGGAGGGCCCGACGATCCCGAGCACCATCCCGGGGGCCGCCTCGGCGTCGAAGCCGTCGAGCGCGCGGAGGTCGCCGAACGAGTGGCCGACCCCGCGGATCGCGACCGCGGCGGTACCCGGTGCGGCGGACGCCCCGACCGCTTCCCGGGTGTCCTCCTGAATGTGGTCGAGGGGCTCCGCACTGGGAGCCCCGGTCTTGGTCGACATGCTCCCTCCGCGCGCATTACCGCACAGGTTCGAAGGGTCAGCGCCGGGTGTCGAAGGGACAAGGGCGCTATCTCAGCCCGCTTACCCGCGAGCCCCCCTGTCAGGGGTCGCCCCTGAGTTTAGATATTCGCCCTCGGCGCGAAGCCGTGACCGAGCGCCCGACGCTAGGTTTGGCGGGTGGAGGTGGAGCGGAAGTTCCTGGTCGACCGGCTGCCCGACCTCGGCGGCACCGATTCCGATGAGATCGAGCAGGGCTATCTCGCCCTGGGGAAGGACGAGGTGCGGCTTCGGCGCAAGGGCGGCCGGCGGCTGCTGACCGTGAAACGCGGCGGAGGCCTGTCGCGGGAGGAGTGCGAGGTCGAGATCCCGGCGGAGCCGTTCGAGCGACTCTGGGACCTGACCAAGGGGCGGCGGATTCGAAAGCGACGGCACCTGATCCCGCTCCCCGGTCGCGAGCTGCAGATCGAGCTCGACCTCTACGGGGGCGAGCTCGACGGCCTCGCCGTCGCCGAGGTCGAGTTCCACGGCGAGAGCGAGGCACGCGCGTTCGAGCCGCCGCCGTGGCTCGGCCGCGAGGTGACGGGGGAGGAGGCGTACCTGAACGAGCGCCTCGCCGTTGACGGCCGTCCCGACCGCTGATCGAGAGATCCGCGCCGGCGGCGTTCGCGACTGACCTCATCGACCCGACTGATCGACCGGCGAGGGACGAGGCGGGGGGAGCGGGACGATCCTCAGCTCGCCGCCGCCACTCGCCCGCCGGCGACGAGGTTGACGAAGCTCTCGAGGTGCTTGGTCGTCCAGCACTCGAAGGCGCCGTCGCAGAAGCGCTCGTAGGCGGCCATCACCGAGTCGCCGTAGTTCCAGTAGAGCTTCGGCTCGGGGTTCAGCCAGAAGGTGCGCCCGGCCTGCCCGGAGATCCGCCCGAAGATCTCGGCGTGTGGCTCGCGCCCGTTGGTGCGGGCGTCGCCCAGCACGATCACGGTCGACCGCGGCCCGAGCTCCTCGGCAATCTCCTCGTGGAACTCGAGCCAGACCCGGCCGTAGTCGGTGTACCCCGAGACGTCGGCGACGCCACCCTCGGACGAGACCCGCTCGGAGATCCGGCGGAAGTCGCGCTCGTGCTCGAAGATGTCGGTTACCTCGCTGATCCGCTCGATGAACACGAAGCTGCGGAGCTTGCGAAAGCTGTCGTGGAGGGCATGGAGAACGGAAAGGAAGAAGACCGAGGCGCTCGAGACCGAGGTGGAGACGTCGCACAACACGTAGATCTCGGGGCGCCGCGGGCGCCTCGGCCGGTAGCGGAGTCGTAACGGCACCCCACCGGTCTCGAGCGAGGCCCGCATCGTCCGGCGGACATCGACCACCCGTCCCCTGCGCCTACCCCGCTGCTCGTGGCCGAGGGTGGCGATTCGCCGCTTCAGCTGGGCAACCGCGCGGTGGACGGCGGCGAGGTCCTGGGCGGGGCTGGTGGGGAGGGCGCGGTCAAGCTCGGCCAGCGGCCGCGAGGGGGGCAGCTTGCCCGCCCGCTCGATTGTCGCCCGCTCGAGCTCACGGCGGAGGTGGCGCTCGAACTCGCGCACCTGGTCAGGGTCGAGCGCGGGGAGCTCCTCGCCCTCGGCGCCGCGCCCCCGCGCCTGGAGCCCGAGGCTTCGGCGGATCCGCTGGACGTCGACTCCGATCACCCCAGAGCGCTCTCCGCGGCGCCCGAAGGCCGCGATCGCCAGCCGCGCCAGATCGCGCATCTCGCCGTCGCTGCCCGCCGAGATCGCCTGCCGGATGGAGTCGCGAAGGTCTTCGAGGTCGAGCCGGTCCGAGCCCTCGAAGCGTTGCTCACCGACCCCCCGCTCGAGCGCCTCCTGCTCGGCGGCGCGGAAGAAGTGGCGGTCGAAGAGGAGCTCGAAGATTCGCCGGTCCTCCTGGGACTTGGCAACGGTCGCCGCGAGCGACTCGCGGAAGTCACGCTGATCGGTCCAGGACACCTCGTCGAGCGCCGCAAACGCGTCCATGATCTCCGAGGTCCCGACCGCGACCCCCTCCGAGCGAAGCTCCTCGAAGAAGCGAAGCAGCCGCTCGGCGGTGGCGGACACGACTACGTTCCGGAGCCCGGCGCCGGCAGCGTCCCGGGCTCGGCCAGCTTCACCGCCACACGCTCGGCGACCAGGTCGATGTCGGAGCGGTGCTTGACGATGATGCTCATCGACCGCTCGAAGGTGTCGCGGTCGATGTCCCTTGCCCCGATCAGCAGCAGGGTCCGCGCCCAATCGATCGACTCGGCGATCGAGGGCGGCTTCTTCAAATCGACCTGGCGAACCATGTGGATGATCTCGACCAGGCGGCGGGCCAGCCCCTCGTCGAGCTCGGGGGCGTGCAGGCGGACAATCTCCAGCTCCCGCTCGACCGAGGGGTAGTCGAGCCACAGGTAGAGGCAGCGGCGCTTCAGCGCCTCGGTCAGCTCGCGAGAGTTGTTCGAGGTCAGCACCACCACCGGGCGGGTGCGGGCCTCGATCACGCCGAGCTCCGGGATCGAGATCTGGAAGTCCGAGAGGACCTCGAGCAGCATCGCCTCGAACTCCTGGTCGGTCTTGTCGATCTCGTCGATCAGGAGGACGACGGGCTCGTCGGCGCTGATCGCCTCCAGCAGGGGCCTCGTGAGGAGGAACTCCTCGCCAAAGATGTCGCCGCGCGCCTCCTCCCAGCCCGACCGAGCCCCGGTCGCCGTCTCCGCCTCGCCTCCAGGGGCGGCTTCGGGCTGGATCGACTCGACCTGGATCCGCAGCAGCTGCTTGCGGTAGTTCCACTCGTAAAGGGCCTTCGCCTCGTCCAGGCCCTCGTAGCACTGGAGCCGCACGAGGCGGCGGTCGGTGGCCCGGGAGAGCGCCTTCGCGAGCTCGGTCTTGCCGACCCCCGCCGGTCCCTCGACCAGGACCGGCTTGCCGAGCCGCTGGGCGAGGAACGAGACCAGCGCCGTCGCCTCGTCGGCGAGGTAGCCGACGTCGCCGAGCTGGTGGCGAACCTCAGCGACCGACTGGGCCTCCGTCGACTCCGGCATTCGGCGGATTCTAGAGGCGGCCCGTTCACGCCCTCACCCGGGCCCTTCCCTGCGGCTGGGCTCGCGGCTGCACCTGGCCACCGCGCTTCCGCTCATGGGCGTCGCCCTGATCCAGGTCCGTGAGGTGATCGGACGGGGTGTCAAGCTGACGGATAATCGGCGGGCCGTGGACTCCGCGGATCTCCTGCCTCACACGATCAGCCCCTATCTGACTCTGATGCTGGTCGGCTTCTCGGTCGGCATCTTCGGGCACCTGGCGAAGAGCCGGCTGATAGTCGGGCTCGGGATCGCGATGATCTTCCTCGCCACCCTGCTGCTGCCGCTGGCCGTGATCGCGACCCACAACAAGCCCGAATCCCCGTCCAACATCTACGCCCCCGGGACCCGATAGCCGCGAGCGGAGCTCGCGCCTGAGAGGATCCCGGCGTGGGCCGCCTCGACGAGCTCGACCTCTCCCTCAACCTCACCCGCCGCCAGGAGCAGGAGGGGCTGGCGCGGGGCTGGGATCGGCTCACCCAGCTTCGCCTCACCCTCGGCGGGCTGATCGGCGACGGTGGACTGGGCCCGCCGGTCTGCGTCCTGTTCGAAGGCTGGGACGCGTCCGGGAAGGGCGGGGCGATCAAGCGCCTGGTCGCCCAGATCGACCCCCGCCACGTCCGGGTGGTCCAGTTCGCCGCCCCCACGCACGACGAGAAGCGCCACCACTTCCTCTGGCGCTTCTGGCCGGCGCTGCCCGGCTGGGGTGGGATGGCGGTGTTCGACCGCTCCTGGTACGGGCGGGTCCTGGTCGAGCGGGTCGACGGCCTCGCCACCCGCGAGCAGTGGTTGCGGGCCTACGACGAGATCAATCGCTTCGAGGAGACCCTCGCCGCCGAGGGGATGGTCCTGGTCAAGCTCTGGCTGCACATCTCCCAGGAGGAGCAGCTCCGACGCTTCAAGCGGCGCGAGAAGGATCCGCTCAAGACCTGGAAGCTGACCGAGGAAGACTGGCGAAACCGCGACAGGCGCGCGGAGTACGAGCAGGCGGTCGAGGACATGGTCGCCCGGACCGACCGCGAGCCCCACGCCCGCTGGCAGCTGATCGAGGCCGATTCGAAGCGCTACGCCCGGGTCAAGGTGCTCGAGACGGTGATTGCCGAGATCGAGCGCGGAATGAGGCGCTGGGGGATCGAGCCGCCGCCGCCGCGCGAGGCGCCGCTCACGGGCTAGGGCTCCCGTCGATCGCCCCTCACTGTACGAATCGCCGCACGAACGCGAGTGCCGTGTCGGCGACCTCCTTCCAGCCGCTGTCGATCGTGAGAGCGTGGCCGCGGTCCGGAATCTCCTCGATCTCGGTCACTCCCTCGTTTCGCCGCTGCCTCTTGAAGGAGGCGTTGGCGATCGCCCAGGGGACGGTGTGGTCCCTTTCCCCCGAGATGATCAACAACGGCCCGCGCTCGGGATTCCTGGTGTCCACCTTTGCCTCGGTCCGGGGATTAAGGTTCGCCGTCGCCGCCTGGAAGAGGGGGGCGCCCGGCGCCGCCACGTGGAACGTCTCGTGGAGCTGTTTCGCCTCTGACCAGGAAAGCGGCCGCATCACCTCGGCCGTGTGGTCGGCGACCTGGCCGATCGTCTTGTTCGCGAAGACCTCGGGATTCGCCCTCGCCTGATCGACGGTTTCGGGATCGTCCGGCCAGGACGGAGTCAACGAGGTGCAGCCGGCCTGCTCGAAAGCCTGGGCCCACCGGTCCCAGCTGCTTGGCAGCAGCCACAGCCCGTGGATGAACACGACCGGCGTCCGCCCGGACCCGTTCGCCCGCTCGATCTGCTCGGCTTCCCGCTCCGTGAGCGCCATGCCTCTCTCCCTTCTCGATCGAGGCCGTGCCGCGACCGTCGCCCAAACCAGGCCGGCATTCTCGGCCTGGTCGTGGGACTGGGCGTCCGGCACCCGGCGAGCCCCCTGTTACCGATCCGAGAGCTCGCGACAGCGCAGGCCGGCGGCCACCACCAGGGCGGCGCCGGCGAGGGCGAACATGATCCCGTACTGGAGGTGGTACGGCTGGTCGGCACCGCCGAGGGTGAAGTCCGGGCGATCGAACATCCGGTAGGTGATGATCGCTGCCGACCAGGCGCCCCCCGCCACCAGCAGCGCCCACTCGCGCAGGGGCCGGGGCGGGACGTACCCCCCGCCGATCTCGGCGATCAGGAAGAGGATCGCAGCGGAGGTCGCCACCAGGGCCGCCTCGGCGAAGCCGAACTCTCCGATCCCGGTGACGACGAGGTTGCTCTCGGGCGGGGCACCCCACCAGGGCAGCAGCAGGCTTCCGATCATCACCGCGACCCCCACCAGCGCCAGGCGCTCGTCGGCGTTCAGGCGGCGAAGCCGACGGGCGGGCTCGCCCAGCCGCGGAGAAGGCTCAGTCGAGCGGTTCTCGGCCACGGTAGCCGGAATCGAGATCGTGCCAGTGGGAGACCTCGTCCTCGCCGAGCTCCCAGCACAGGTAGACCTCGCGCCCGTCGATGATCGCCGGAAAGTCGACCAGCCCACGGTCGATGTCGCGAAGCACGATCCCCGACTCCTCCAGCGCCCCCACCAGCCTTCGCACCTCGAGGTAGGCGACCCCGACCCGCCGCCCCCGCTCGCCGCCGCCGTTGGCCGGCGCCGCCTCCGCGAGGGCCTCATGGACCTCGGTGTCGGTGAGCTCGTCCTTGGCGTTTCGGAGCTGGCGGAGCAGCGGGTTGAGGCGGGGGAGGAGAGCGTTCGCCTGCTCGAGCGTGAAATGCCGCCCGTGGGTTCGCTCTGCGGGCGCCTCGCTCACGCGAGGGTGGCGGCGGAGGCCGCCCCGCGCAGCCGGGCGCGCAGCAGCTCGGCGTCCCCCTCGCCGACCGTTCGCAGCTGGCCTTGAAAGGCGAGGTGCCAGTGCTCGCGCGGCCACTTTCGAGTGTGCTGGAGCAGGTCGATCAGGTTCACGGCCGGGACGAACCGGCTCTCCTCGAGGACGAGCACCGGCTCGGTCTCGACCCGCCACGGGTACTGCTCGGGCTTCCTCTTCCTTCCCTGCGGCCAGATCGGGTCCCGGTCCTCGAACATCTCCGACTTCACCCGGGCGATGCCCCCGAACGCCTGCACCCCGGTGACGTAGAAGACGATTTCGTCGCCCCGCTCGAACTCCTCGGCTTGGCGCCGGCGGCGCTCCTTGAACCCGATCACGTCGAAGCCCCGGTTGACGTTGATCCGGAAGTTCTCGAGCGAGCCGGTGAGGATCCAGCTCTTGCCGTGCTCAGGCGCCACGGGCCGATTGTATGCCGCCGCCCTTTCCCGGTCGCTCGCGGATGGTGCCCCTCAGGGCTCCGCGCCGGCTCCCGGGGAACCTTCGCGGAAAGGGCCGGCCGCGTGAAGGTGCTCCCTTGCGCCTCGGTGAGCACCCAAATGCGAGTAGAAGCCCGAGGCCCGGCCCCGCATCCTCAGCTCGCGCAGGTCGTCGAGCTCCTCGACCATGAAGGTGGCGGAGACATCTATCCGGCGACCGGCTCGCGTGCGCGGGCCGCGAGGGCGGGCGCGCCGAGCGCTTCGTAGGCATCCGCCGCGGCGGCGAGCAGCTCGCCGGCCGCCTCCCGATCCAACTCGGCCGCCAGACGACCGCGGACGAGCAGGCAACGGGCGGCGTCGAGTGGCCGCCCCAGCTCGGTCCACCGGCTCGAGGCCTCGTCGATCTCGGCGCCGCCGGCCTCGGGATCGTCGCTGCATGCCCCGGCCGCCTCCGCCTTGGCGGCCTCGCCAACGGGGTAGTGGAGGCGGTCCGCGAGGCGTCCGGCCTCCTCCGCCGCCGCCCGGGCCGGCTCCTCGCGGCCCGCGAGGGCGAGGGCGACGGCCCGGGCCGAGATCGCCTCCACCGACTGAGCGATCAGTCCCGCGCGCTCGCAGATGTCGAGCGCCTTCGCGAGCTCGGTCTCGGCGCCGGCGAGGTCGCCGCTGTCGCGGAGCGCGGCGGCGAGCCAGAACAGGGCCGAGAAGGCGACCTCCGAGCGGCCTACCTGGTCGGCGAGCTCGTGGGCGCGCCGGTAGTTGCGGGCGGCCTCCTCCCAGCTTCCCCGCCGCCAGGCGAGGACCCCGCGCATCAGGAAGGGGAAGCAGAGCTTGCCGTGTAGGCCCTCGCGCTCGGCGAGCGCCTCGCTGGCGTCGGTCGCCCGCTCGACCTCCTCCCAGTCGGCCCGGTGGATGGCGAGCTGGGCCAGCGAGGCGTGGAGCTCGACCTGGGAGGGAAGGTCGCCGACCTCCTGGGCGAGCTCGAGGGCCTCGCCGTAGGCCACCGCCGCCCCGTCGTAGTCGGCCTCGGAGACCTCGAGGTGATAGCCGAGGGTGAGCAGGGCGCGGACCGCCTCGCCACGGTCGGAGTCCCGGGCCAGCGCGACCGAGCGCTCGAGGTTCTCCCTCGCCTTCTCGAAGTCGCCGATTCGGCCGAACACCCGGCCGAAGATCCCGTGAGCGCGGCTCGCCGCCCGCGCCTCGCCGAGGCGCTCGGCGAGCCTGAGCGCCTTCTCTGAGGCGTAGATCGCGAGCATGTTGTCGCCGGTGTGCATGTACAGGGAGGCCGCCTCCTCGTAGAGGCGGACGAGCTCGATGCACGGCGGGCCGTCCTTGAGCAGGTCGATCCCGCGCTGGTAGTTGTCGATCGAGGCGCGCCGCTCGCCCTTGTGCCACAGGGCCGCGCCGATTTTCCGGTGAAGGTCGGCGACCCGGGCGAGCTGCTCCTCGCTTCGGTGGTACTCGAGGCACCGCTCCCAGACCGAGACCGCGGCGTCGACCCGCCCCAGCCGCAGGGCGACGTCACCCTGCTTCTCGCCGATCCCGGCGCCGTCGGCCGGGTCGAGGCTGTCGGAGAGCTCGAGAGCCGCCGTGTACCGGTCGAAGGCCTCGGCGTTCGAGTACAGGGCCGCGGCGGCGTCGCCGGCCGCCTCGAGCAGCTCAAGGGCGTGCGCCTGAAGGGCGGAAAGCTCCTCCGGCTCGAGCCCGGTCTCCGAGCCGAGGGCTGCCGCGCGGGCGTAATGCTCGGCGACCAGGCCGACGCTTGCGTCCGCCCGCTCGCCCGCCCTCTGTTGGAGGAACTCGCCGACCTCCACGTGCTTGCGGCAGCGGATCGCCTTCGGCAGCATCCCGTAGGCAACGTCCCGGATGAGAACGTGCTTGAACGCGTACTCTCGCTCGCCGGCGAGCCGGCTGGCGGAGCTCGGGACGAGCATGTCCTTTTCCTCGAGCGAGTCGAGGGCGTGGCCGAGCTCGATCCCCTCCTGCGCGGCGACACCTCGCAGGGAGCCTTCCCAGAAGGTCTGGCCCACCACCGCGGCGTGTTGGAGGAGCCGGCGCTCCTCTCGGGCAAGCGAGTCGAGGCGGGCGGCGAGCAGCGACTGGACGGTGCTCGGAAGCGCCTCGGCGTCGACGGTGTCCTCCTCGAGCACGCGGTTGACCATCTCCTCGGCGAACAGGGGGTTGCCACCGGAGCGCTCGGCGAGCAGGGCGACGACGTCGCCGTGACCGTTCTCGCCGCCGGCCATCAGAGCGGTGACGAGCTCCCGGGTCTCGTCGGCGCGGAGCGGCTCGAGCGAGATCGTGGTCGCGTTCCGCCGCCCGCCGCCCCAGCCCGGCCGCCGCTCCAGGAGCTCGTCTCGCGCCAGGCAGACCATGAGCAGGGGTGCCCGCACCCAGCGGGCGAGGTGGTCGATCAGGTCGAGCATCCCCTCGTCGGCCCAGTGGATGTCGTCGATCGAAAGCACCAGGGGGCGCCGGAGCGCGACCGCCTCGACCACCGCGCGGGCGGCTGAAAAGAGGGCGTCCCGCATCCGCTGCGGGTCGTCGGTGTCGGGCCTCGGGGCACCCCCGGGGGGCTCGATCCCGAGCGGCCTCGCGAGCAGGGCGGCGTTTCGCTCCCCCGCCCCGGGCTCGCCCAGCTCGGCCATCAGGGTGCCGACGCCGGAGCGAAGCTTCTCCCAGGCGGCCTCGGGTGAGTCGGTGTCGAGCAGCTCGAACTCCTCCTGAAGGACCTCGGCGAAGGCCCAGTAGGCGATCCCGGCCCCGTACGGAGGGCACTGGCCGTGCCGTGCGGTCGGGGGGTCGTCGAGCGCCGCCAGGGTCGTCTCGAACTCGCGCAGCAGACGCGATTTCCCCACGCCCGCCTGGCCGATGACAGTCACGAGGGCGGGACGACCCTCGCGCCGAACCCTCTCCACCAGCGATACCAGCAGTCCTGTCTCGTCCGAGCGGCCGATCAGCCGGGTCTCGCTGCGGAGGGCGCGGCGGGGCTCCGCCAGGGTCCGGGTGGCCTCCCAGGCGGGCACTAGCTCCTCCTTGCCCTTCAGCTTCAGCGGCTCGAGTCGCTCATAGGCGATCGCCTCGCGGCTAGCGCGGTAGGTGCCGGCGCCCACCGTCACCGTCCCCGGCCGCCCGGCCGCCTGGAGGCGGGCGGCGACGTTGACGGGGTCGCCCATCACCGTGTAGCGGTCGCCGACCGCTCCCGCCATCACCTCGCCCGAGTTGATCCCAACCCGAAGCTGAAAGCTGACACCGCCGGCCTGCTCGGTCTCCCGATTCTGCTCCGTCATCGCCGCCTGCATCGCGAGCGCGGCGCGGACCGCCCGCTCGGGGTCGTCCTCGTGGGCGGTGGGGGCGCCGAACACCCCCATCACGTTGTCGCCGATGAACTTGTCGACGGTGCCACCGAAGCGCTCCACCTCGGCCGCCAGCCGGCGGAGTGTCCGGTCGACGAGCGCCTTCACCGCCTCCGGGTCCATCTGCTCGGCGGCGGCGGTGTAGCCGGAGAGATCGGCGAACAGCACCGTCGCCTGCCGGCGCTCCTCGGGCGGAGCCTCGGCCACGGCGGGGGCGACGGCCGGCCCGGGGGCCCGCACGGCCGCGGCCGCGGCGCCGGGGGCG